>CAZWWR010000239.1:0-3980 GCA_964637265.1 uncultured Jannaschia sp. | reverse complement strand
CGCCTCCTGGGCGATCTTCTTCGAGGTGATCTTGTCGCCCATCGCCTCGATGGCGCCCACCGGCGGGCCGATGAAGGCCACGCCCTCGGCGGCCAGCGCCTCCGCGAATTTCGGGTTCTCCGACAGGAAGCCGTAGCCGGGATGCACCGCCTCCGCCCCCGTCTGCCGGATGGCGTCCATGATCCTGTCGATCACGATGTAGCTCTCGGCGGCGGGGGGCGGGCCGATATGCACGGCCTCGTCCGCCATCGCCACGTGCAGCGCGCCGCGGTCGGCATCGGAGTAGACCGCGACCGTCCCGATCCCCATCCGCCGCGCGGTCTTGATGACACGGCAGGCGATCTCGCCCCGGTTGGCGATCAGGATCTTGCTGAACATGGCGTTTCCCTCGTGCCCGCGTCGCGGGTCAGCTGTTGGCCGCTCGGCGGCATCGTGAACGACGAAGGCCGCCCGCCCCTTTCGGAGCGGACGGCCTCTCGTCTGGAGTGGTTCGACCCGGGCGACGCGCCCTGCGCTCTAGCGGCAGACGCCCACGTCGTCGCAGAACGCGCCGCCGATGGCGCCGGCAACGGCCGCCGTTCCGACATCGGCATCGAGCACCGCGGCGGTTCCCGCCGCGAGCCCGGCACCGACGACGGCGCGCTCGGCATCGTTGTCGATCGCCGCGGTCTGGCAGCCGGCCAGCAGAAGGCCCGCGGTCGCAGCTGCGGATACGGTCTTGAGCATGATCGGTCTCCCATGTCCTGCGAATGGACGAGTGGGAGCTTGATGGCCCGCGGCGCACCGGCTATGCGATGACGCCGCCCCCCGATTGGCCACGTCATGCGATGACGGACGGCCCGCGCGGGGTGCGGAGGCGGGGTGCGCAAGGCGGTGCGGGTCGGGGATCGTGTCGTCATCCGCTCCCCTCCATGCCCTCGCCGAGCACCTCGGGAAAGGCGGCGCGCGCGCGGGACGCGTCGATCCGCAGGAGGGCGGTGTAGCTTCGGGGGTCGAACGGATCCTCGGCCGGGACGACCTCCCGCCCGAGCAGCCAGGAAAGGCGGCCGGCGTCGAGGTTGCCCCGCTCGAAGGAAGCCTCCCCGAACTGTGCCCACAACGCCGCCATGAAGGCCGCATCGGCGCGGCGGTCGGCGGGCCGACGGTCGGCATGCCGCTCGCGCCGCAGGATCGGCGTCGCGCCCTTCGGGTTCGCGCGGCGGATGGTGAACTGGTGGTCCGTCCCCGGAAGGCGGGACGGGAACCCGCGATGCTTCATCATCGTCCCGCCCCCGGCATCGCGGCCCGCCTGGGCCCGGTCGGACGGGAGGTCGGGACG
This sequence comes from uncultured Jannaschia sp., assembly GCA_964637265.1. Taxonomy (GTDB): domain Bacteria; phylum Pseudomonadota; class Alphaproteobacteria; order Rhodobacterales; family Rhodobacteraceae; genus Jannaschia. The sequence continues at coordinate 2,662 of CAZWWR010000239.1, read as the reverse complement.
GGCGAGGCCGCCCGCCCCGACGGAAACTCAGAACTTGGTGTCGACCGGCTCGGCCACGATGGGCTCGACGATGACGACCTCCTCCTCGACGGGCTGGCTGCACGCGGCAACCGTGACGAGGGCGGCGACAGCCACGAAGGTCTTGGTGATCTTGGACATTCTTGTCTCCCAGTCTTGATTCGCGGCGCCCGGCCGGAGGCCCGGTCCGCATTCACGAGTCGGTCCGCGCTATGGCGGCCCGGATGGATGCTAGCCTGTCTTGCAGGGGGAGAACACGTTTCGGTGAGGAAACTTGCGGGGACCCGCCGTTTTCGTGGCCCGGCCGCATCGTACGCCGCGATGCGGGCACAATCCTGCCCGAACTGAGGGCGCCTCACAGCAGGTCCTCCGCCTCGCAGGTGCCGTCAGCGATGCGGTAGGTCTGGAAGTACTGCACGGCGTCCGGGTCGGTGGCGCCGCGCGGCAGCGGACGGTCCATGAGGTTGACGATTACCGTCTCGCCCTGCGCGTAGGGAAGGGCCGCGAGGGGCGCGGCGTGGGTCTCGCACAGCCAGTCCATGTCGGCCAGCGCTGCTTCGAAACCCGGTCCGTCCTCGGCGCCGATCTGGGGCGCGATGAGGCGCATCACCATCTGCGCCGCGGGTTCCGGGGCACCCTGCACGACCTCCCAGCGCACCTCCCACAAGGCCATAGGCTGGCCGGAAGGCACGGACTGCGCGACCGCCGGTGCCGGACCGAGGAGGCAAAGGACGAGGGGGACCGCGCGCATCACCGGTCGGCTGGTCCGGAGGGTGGGCGGGAGAAGACGCCCGGGAGCGCACCGCAGTCGCCGGAGGAATGCCGACCCCGCGACGGGCTCCGTGCCGACAGGTTCAGCGCGGCTTCGGCGACCTTTCGGCGACCAGTGCGGCCAGGGCCTCCCGGCTGAGGCCGGAGCGGCCGGAGATGTCGAGGCTGCGGGCTCGGTCCCACAGCCCTCCCTCCGTCCAGGTGTAGGGGGCGCCGGCATTGCCGGGATGCTCGATCGGGGCGCACGCGTCGCGGTTGGTCTGGCTCATGGGCCCACAACACGGGCCGAGCCGCCCCTGTTCCCCTCATGCGCCCCTCCACGCCAGGCCGTCGATCTCCACCAGCGCGCCCACCGCGAGGGCCGTGACGCCGACTGTCGTGCGGGCCGGCAGCCGATCGGCCGGGAAGCGGCGACGGTAGGTCTCGTTGAAGGCGGCGTAGTCGCGCTCGAACTCCGAGAGATAGCACCGGCACTGGACGAGCGCGTCGAGGCCCAGCCCGAGACCGCCGAGCACCAGCGCGAGATTGTCGAGCACCCGGTCCGTCTGTGCGGAGACGCCCTCGGGAAGGGGTGCGTCCGGATCCTCCGGGTCGGTCGGCATCTGTCCCGTCAGCACGACCCAGCCGCCCGCCTCGGCCGCGTGCGAGAAGGGCGCGACCGGACGTGGAGCGCCCGGCACCATGTGGAGGACCGGGCCCGCCGCCGCCGCATCGGCCGGAGACCTCACAGGGGGATCGTGTCGTGCTTGCGCCAGGGCCGCTCCACCTTCTTGTGGCGGAGCGATGCGAAGGCGCGGGCCACCCGGCGGCGCGTCGACTGGGGCATGATCACCTCGTCGATGAACCCGCGCTCGGCGGCGACGAAGGGATTGGCGAAGCGGTCCTCGTAGTCGCTGGTCCGGGCGGCGATCTTCTCCGCGTCGTCCAGCTCGCGGCGGTACAGGATCTCGACGGCGCCCTTCGCCCCCATCACAGCGACCTCGGCCGTGGGCCAGGCGTAGTTGATGTCCCCCCGGAGGTGCTTCGACGACATGACGACGTAGGCGCCGCCATAGGTCTTGCGCGTCAGCACCGTGACCTTCGGCACCGTCGCCTCGCCATAGGCGAAGAGCAGCTTGGCGCCGTGCTTGATGACGCCGCCGTATTCCTGGCTCGTCCCCGGCAGGAAGCCCGGCACGTCGACGAAGGTAAGCAGTGGGATGTTGTAGGCGTCGCAGAAGCGGACGAACTTCGCCCCCTTGCGCGCGCTGTCGATGTCGAGGCAGCCCGCGAGCACCATCGGCTGGTTCGCCACGACGCCCACCGTGCGCCCCTCGATCCGCACGAAACAGGTGACGATGTTGCGCGCGTAGTCGGGCTGGATCTCGAAGACGTCGCCCTCGTCGGCGACCTTCCGGATCAGCTCCATCATGTCGTAGGGCGTGTTGGGGTTCTCGGGCACGAGCGTGTCGAGCGAGGGCTCGAGCCGCTCGGGGTCGTCGAAGAAGGGCCGGACGGGCGGCGGCTGCCGGTTGTTCAGCGGGAGGAAGTCGAACAGACGGCGCATCTCCGCGAGCGTTTCGACGTCGTTCTCGAAGGCCCCGTCCGCCACGCCCGACTTCTTCGTGTGGGTGCCCGCCCCGCCCAGCTCCTCGGCCGTGACGTGCTCGTTGGTCACCGTCTTCACCACGTCCGGGCCGGTGACGAACATGTAGGACGAGTCGCGCACCATGAAGATGAAGTCGGTCATTGCGGGCGAGTAGACGGCGCCGCCGGCGCAGGGCCCCATGATCACGCTGATCTGCGGGATCACGCCGGAGGCGTCGATGTTCCGCTGGAACACCTCGCCGTAGCCCGCGAGGCTGTCCACGCCCTCCTGGATGCGCGCGCCGCC
>CAZWWR010000238.1:3377-3989 GCA_964637265.1 uncultured Jannaschia sp. | reverse complement strand
CGTCGCGCGCCGCGCAGCCGCGCGACCGAGGCGGCGAGCAGGCCCAGCGGCCCGACCCCCTGGATCACCACGCTGTCGGTCGAGGCGAGCGGCCCGAGCGTGTGGTAGGCCTGCATCACCGACCGCAGGGCGCAGGACGCGATGCTGGCCAGTCGGTCGGTCACGCCGTCGGGCACCTTCACGCGCCCCGCCTCGGGCAGGACGTAGGTATACTCGGAGAAGCCGCCGAGCAGGTGCGGCGGGCGCTCCATGTTCTCGTACATGTAGGCGCGGCGGTGCTCGCAGAGCGAGGGCTGCGCGGCCACGGTGCAGAAGAAGCACTGGCCGCAGGTCGTATGGGTCACGATCACCCGGTCGCCGCGGCGGAGGTCCGCGCCGGTGCCGTCGCGGTCGGCGCCCGCACCCATCGCCACGACCTCGCCCACCATCTCGTGGCCCAGGATCACCGGGAGGTCGACCGCGAGCGTCAGCTCGCCCCGCGCCAGATGGACGTCGGTGCCGCAGCTCGACGCGGCGCGGCGCTGGGCGAAGGAGTGGCATTTCCGGGTCGGCGTCCATCACCTGCGGGGCCTGGTGGACGCGGCCGAGGCAGGGCGCTGCTACGCCGATCTG
>CAZWWR010000238.1:0-3367 GCA_964637265.1 uncultured Jannaschia sp. | reverse complement strand
GTCGGTGCCGCAGATCGACGCGGCGCGGTTGCGGATCAGCAGCGCGCCGGGCTCGACCTCGCGCGGCACGGGGACGTCCTCGACGCGGACCGGCTCGCCGAAGCGGCGGACGACGCAGGCACGCGAGAACTTCGGCAGGGCGATCATGCGGATCTCCTATAGCGCGCGGTAGAACAGGCTCAGCTCCGGGACGAACGTGATCGTGGCGAGCACGAGGAGCGCCGCCCCGAGGAACCACGGCAGGTGCGGGGCCATCGACCAGATCGACACGTCGTTCGTGCGGGCCGCGACGTAGATGTTCGCCGCGAGCGGGGGCGTGAGCAGGCCCAGCTCGATGTTGGTGACGAGGATGATGCCGAAATGGACCGGGTCGACCCCAAACGCGCTGGCCGACGGCGCGAGCAGGGGACCGAGCAGCAGGACGGCGGCGTTGGTCTCCATGAACATGCCAACCAGGATCAGCAGCGCGTTCACGGCCAGCAGGAAGCCGATCCTGCCGTCGAAGGCGCCGGTGACGAAGACCGACAGATCCTGCGGGATCTGATTGAGCAGGAAGGCGCGATTGAGAAGGCTGGTCATGGCGATGATGAACAGGATCGCCGCCGAGGCGATCGCCGCCGCGCGCATGGCGCGGTGCAGCTCCGTCAGGCGCATCCGGTACGCCAGGACCGCCACGCCGATGGCGTAGAGGCAGGCGACCGAGGCGGCCTCGGTCGGGGTGAAGACGCCGCCGTAGATGCCCCCCAGCACGATCACCGGCAGAAGCGACGTGGCGGCGAGGCGCCACCCCCCGCGGGAGCGGCGCGGCGCCTCCGCCCGGCCCGGCTCCTCCCGGCCGGTCGGCAGGAGCCTGCGGCTCCGTACGAGATGGACCGTCGCGAAGGCCGCGGTCATCAGCAGGCCCGGGACCAGGGTGGCCAGGAAGAGCTGCGTGATCGAGACCCCGACCGTGGCGCCGTAGAGGATCAGCGGGATCGACGGCGGGATCATGGTCCCCAGGAGCCCCGCAGCCGCGTTCAGCGCGGCGGTGTATCCCGGCGGGTAGCCGCGCCGGCGCATCTCGGGGCCCACCACCGCGCCGATGGCCGCCACGGTGGCGACCGACGATCCCGTGATCGCACCCATGAAGGCGCTCGCCGTGATCATGACGTGGCCGAAGGGCGCGCGCGAGAAGCGCAGCGCGCGGTCGAGCGCCGACGACACCGCGCCCGCCAGCCCGCCGCGGTTCATCACCTCGCCCACGAGGATGAAGAGCGGGATCGCCGCCAGCGCGAAGGACGACACCGCGTCGTAGGGCAGGTTCGCCAGCGAGGCGAAGCGCGCGCCGGACGCGTCGAGGTTGAGGAAGACCGCGAGGCCGAACGCCGCGGCGATCGGCACGCCCAGAACCAGCAGCGCCAGCAGGAGGGCGACCGCGAGCGTCATGCCGCCCCGGCCTCCCGCCAGGCCGCCGCCGCGCGCGCGAGGTTCACGAGGGAGTGGACCAGCAGGAGCCCGGCGCCCGCGCTCCCCGCCGCGCCGAGCCCGAAGAGCGGCGTCTCCGGGATCGCGAAGCTCAGCCCCGCCAGCCCCAGCAGCGCCCGCAGCGGCAGGTTGAGCGGCCCCCGCCGCACCGGCCCCACGAGGCTCACATGCCCCTGCAGCGCCATCGAGACGAGCGCGACGCCCAAGAGCGCGCAGGCGACGGCCACCGCCACCTCGCCCGCGGGCGCCTGCCCGATCAGCGCCGGGTTCAGCACGAAGAAGAAGGGCGCCACGTAGATCACCCCGCCGAGCCGCATCGCCTCCACCCCGGTGCGCATCGCGTTCTCGCCCGCCATCGTCGCGGCGGCGAAGGCGCCCAGCGCCACCGGCGGCGTGATGTAGGAGACCATGCCCCAGTAGAGGATGAACAGGTGCACCGCGAGCTGGTTGAGCCCGCCCTGCTCCAGCGCGGGCGCCAGCACCACGGCGAGGAAGATGTAGCAGGCCGTCACCGTCATCCCCATGCCGAACACGAAGGCCGTGAGCGCCCCCATCAGCAGCAGCACCAGCACGTTGTCGCCGGCGAGGAAGACCAGCTCGTTGACGAGCGTGCCGGCGAGGCCCGTGGCCGAGAAGGAGCCGACGATGAGCCCCACGCCGAGCAGGATCGCGGTGAGCTCCGCCAGCCCCCGGCCGACGCCCGCGATCATGTCGGCGAGGCCCGCGAGCGAGAGGCGGTGTCCGGGCAGGATCTGGTTCACCGCGAGCAGCAGCGCGGTGGCGTAGAACGGCGCGGCCACCTCCCGGCGCAGCACCACGAGCATGAAGATCAGCAGCGCGAACACGGTGACGTAGAGCCACCCCGCCCGCAGCGTCGCGCCCAGCCGCGGCAGGTCGGGCCGGGGCAGGCCGCGCAGCCCCCGCCGGGCCGCGTAGGCGTCGATCTGCGCGAACAGTCCGAAGTAGAACAGCAGCGACGGGATCGCCGCGGCCAGAGCGATCTCCACGTAGGGGACGCCGAGGAAGGAGGCCATCACGAAGGCCGTGGCCCCCATGATCGGCGGCATCAGCACGCCGCCCGTGGAGGCGCAGGCCTCGGTCGCGCCGGCGGTGCGGGCCGAGAAGCCCGTGCGCCGCATCGCCGGGATCGAGACGGCGCCGGTGGTCAGCACGTTCGAGATCACCGAGCCCGACATCGAGCCCATGAACCCGCTCGCGAAGATCGAGACCTTCGCCGCCCCGCCGCGGTAGCCGCCCACGAGGGAGAGCGCGAGGTCGTTGAAGAACCGCCCGCCGCCCGTCCGCTGCAGCACGGCGCCGAACAGGATGAAGCCGATGACCACGCCGCCGAAGGCCCGCATCGGGATGCCGAACGAGGATTCCGAGGAGTAGACGTGGTAGGCCGCGGCCTCCGGCAGGCTCGACTGGAAGCCCGAGAACGGATCCGGCACGTGGCCCGCAAAGGTCGGGTAGAGCGCGAACACCGCGACGATGGTGAAGAGCACGTGCCCCCCCGCCCGCCGCGTCGCCTCCAGCACCAGCGCGAGGAACGCGAAGGCGACCCAGGTGGCCTCGGGCGGGGCCGCGAACTCCCATCCGCTCACGAGGTTGGTGTCCGCCGTCCAGGCGAGGAACGCGGTGCAGCCCAGCGCCGCGGCGGCCAGGGCCCAGTCCCAGTGCGGCGCCCGCCCGCCCCGCGTGCCGTCGGCCCGGAACGACAGCAGCGCCACCGCGAGGAACAGCCCGCCCAGCAGGTAGAGGTAGCGCAGCTCGATCAGCACGAGGCCGCCGATCCGAAGGTTGAAGAGCTGGTGGACGACCATCGCGAGCGCCGCGAGCGTGGCCGCGATCACCGCCCAGCGCGCCGCCCCGCCCAGCGGCGCCTCGCGGGCGAGCTCGGCGG
>CAZWWR010000237.1:0-4002 GCA_964637265.1 uncultured Jannaschia sp. | reverse complement strand
GGGCGGGACTTCGAGCTCTGGGCGATCCCGCCGGGCGGCGCGCCGGTCTCGCTGGGCGTGCTGGGCGGGGACGGGCTCGCCGTGCTGCCCGAGGCGCTGCGCGGGATCGTGGCCGAGCTCACGCTGGCCGTCTCCGACGAGGCCGCCGGCGGCTCGGTCACGGGCGCGCCGGAGACGGTCCTGGCGGCCGGGGCCGTGACCGCGCTGTAGGCCCGCCGCGGAAAAACTTTGCCGCCCGCGAAACTCTCCCCCTCGGCCGGTCGTGGCTTCGGCATCCAACACGGAGAGACCCGATGACCACGATCACCCAGACCGCCCTCGCCGCCGCCCTCGCCGCGGCCACGACGTTCGGCACCGCGCAGGTCGCGCCGGCCCAGAACCCCACGGCCCAGAACCCCACCGTCGGCGGCGCGCCGATGATGGCCGACATGGACATCGTCGACAACGCGGTGAACTCGCCCATCCACACCACGCTCGTCGCCGCCGTGCAGGAGGCGGGCCTCGTCGACACGCTGAAGTCCGAGGGGCCGTTCACCGTGTTCGCGCCGACCGACGAGGCCTTCGCCGCGCTGCCCGCGGGCACCGTCGACACCCTGCTGATGGAGGAGAACCGCGGCCAGCTGACGAAGGTGCTCACCGCCCATGTCGTGCCCGGGCGCCTGACCGCCGGGGATCTGATGGGCATGGCCGCTTCGGGCGGGACGGCGAACCTGACCACCGTCTCGGGCGACGCGCTCTCGGTGGGCATGCGCGGCGGCGACGCCGTGGTCTACGACGAGAGCGGCAACGTCTACACGATCACCGTCACCGACGTGATGCAGTCGAACGGCGTCATCCACGTCGTCGACGGCGTGCTGCTCCCGCAGTGATCCCCGCCCGGCGCCGCCGCACCGGCGGCGCCGCCCCTCCGCCGAGGAGACAGCCATGCATCGCCGCCTGTTCCTGGCCGCCACCGCCGCCGCGCTCGCCGCGCCGTGGCGCGCCGCCGCCGAAACCTTCCCCGTCACGATGACCGAGGCGCAGTGGCGCGCGCGCCTCTCGCCCGAGGCCTACGCGATCCTGCGCGAGAACGCGACCGAGCCGGCCTTCTCGCATCCCTACCACGACGAGACCGCGCCCGGGACGTATCACTGCGCCGGATGCGACAGCCCCGTCTACGCCGCGGCGCACAAGTATCCGTCCGGCACCGGATGGCCCGCCTTCGACCGCGCCATCCCCGGCGGAGTCGCCGAAGGCCCCGATCCGTTCCTCGGGCTCTTCGCGACCGAGGTGCACTGCGCGACCTGCGGCGGGCATCTGGGACACATCTTCAACGACGGCCCCGAAGACACGACCGGCCGCCGGCACTGCATCAACGGCGGCGCCCTGAAACTGCGGACGGGATAGCGGCGCAGGGCGGAACACGGCCCCGCTTCCGGCCGGACCCGTCGCAGCGCGCGCCGCGACGGCCGGGAAGATCGCCCGCCCCGGACGCATCCGGAAGGCGTCTCGTCCGGGAGGGGCGGTATGCGACCGATCGTCGACGCCATGCGGCTCGAGGCGGATGGAAGGGCCCTCCGACGACGCCCAGACGCTTCCCCGGGCCCCTGCGCGACCGCCCGGACGGCCGGCATGCCTCGTGGACCTCGTGCTCGCCGCGCAGCCCGAGGGCGGCCGTCCCGATCCGGGTCCTCGCGTCGGCATCCAGACCCCCGTCGCGGCCGGGACAGAGCGTCTGGCCGGGCGAGCCGCCAGCCCCGATGATCCCGTGCGGCTCCGGCAACGGCTCCTTCCGGATGCCGAGGAACGTCCCCCGGTCGTCGGTCAGAACGTGCGCGCGGACCTCGACGTCGATCGAGGAGGCGCCGAAGCCCGTCAGCCGCACCCACGGCGTGCCCGGGACCGGACGCCGGGCTGGACGATCGGCCTGCCCCCCGCGGCGCTCGCCCTCGGGCTGGCGGGGGAGGCCGTGCTGCACGGGGCGTTTCCGGGCTCGCTCTTCGCGCCCGCGGTGCCGGTGCTCCTCGGCTGGGTCTTCTCGGCCGTCCATCACGCCGAGGTGGTCGCGCTCCGCATGGGCCAGCCCTTCGGGTCGCTCCTGCTCGCGGTGACGGTGATCGAGGTGGCGCTCATCGTCTCGGTGCTGCTGTCGGCGCCCGGCGGCGAGAGCGCGGTCGCCCGCGACACCGTCCCCGCGGCGATCATGATCGCCGCGAAAACGGGATCGTCGGCCTCTGCCTCACGATCCCCGCCGTGGCGCTGATCTGGCTCCGGATGGGCCGGACGCTGATCCTGGGCCTCGACGCGGAGCACGTCGTCCTGCTGGTCCTCACCCTCTTCATCGCCGCGCTGACGCTCGCCACGGGCCGCACCACCGTCCTGCAGGGCGGCATCCGCCTCGTCATCTTCGCCGCCGTCCTGGCGCCCGCCGCCCTGCCCCGAGCCGGGCGTCCCGTGCGGCGGGCGCATCCGGGGCCACCGCATGTCCGCACCCCGCCCCATCGCGGCACCGGCTCCGCGAGGCGCTCGATCGGCCGCGCCTGCTCCTGCGGCCCGAGGCCCGGCCGGTCCCAGCCTGGCCGCCCGAGGGGGGGGATGCAGTGCCGGGCCCCACCCGCAGCAGCGTGACGAGCGGGATCCAAGGCATTTCCGGCGGCAGGCCGGGCGCGCGCGGGGCCCTGGGCCGGTCGGGCCGCGCCCGGGCGAGCGCCGATCGAGGAACGCGATCGGGTCGCACCCGCATCGCGGGAACACCAGCCGCCTCGAACCCGCCCGTCTGGTTGCCCGTCCGGCCGCCCGTCTGGCCGCCCGTGCGGATCAGCGAGCCGTTGCAGGAGACGTGCCGGAGACGGGGCCGCACCGGGCGCCGATCCGGCGGCCGCGTGCCGGGGACGCGCACCGCCGCGCCCGCGGCCTTGGTTCGACGTCGCGATGCCACGGCCGTCCGCCGATGAACGATCGGCCCGGACCGAGATGCCGATCCCCGTCGCGATGCCGGCGTCCGGGCCGTCAGGCCGGCCCGTCGCGCGCCCCGCGCGGGCGTCCGTTTCCATCGCCCGGATCCGGCAGCGCCTCCTCGAAGGCCTGGAGGTCCTCGAAGTCGAAGGTCGCCAGGAAGGCGGGCGTGGTGACGAAGGTGTGCGGGGCACCGCGCCCCGGCCCGCGCGGACCGGCCGCGATCAGGTCGCGCCGCCGGAGGCGGTTGAGCAGCGCGTCGCCGGGGACCTGCCCGAGGATCTCCCCCAGATCGGCGCGCGACGCGGGCTGGCAGGCGGCGATCGCGGCCAGCACCTCGAGTTCGTGCCGGCTCATCCCGTCCCCGGGCGCGGGCCCCGCGCCCCCGCCGAGCGCGGTGCGGATGACGTGCGCGTGCTCCTTCCCGGTCCGCAGCATCCACGCGGAGCCCACGCGGGCGACCTCGATCCCCAGACCCTCGAGCTTCCGCCGCACGGCGCCGAGGACGGCCTCGAGGGCGACGTCGCGCCCGATCAGCCCGGCGAGGACGGACCGGTCGACCGGCACGGCGCTGGCGAAGAGCACGACGAAGACCCGGTTCGCCCACTCCTCCATCCGCGCCGCGGGCCCGAGATGCGGGAGCTCGCGGTCGAGGGGGGCCTCCGCCGCGCCCGCACGCCCCGCGCTCACAGCCCGTACATCCTCGACCACGACCGCCCGGTCAGCTCCGTCGCCGCGCCGAGCGACACCAGCCGGTCGCAGAGCCGCCGCGCCGCGCTGTCCGACATCGCCACCGACGTGCCGCGGACCCGCGGCGACAGGTCGAGGGCCGGCATCACGGCCGCCTGCGCGAGGAACACCGAGAGCGCGGCGTCCGAGGCCCTCGCCCGCAGCTTCGGCGCCACCTCCAGGAGGCGGGACCGGGACCGGGCCGCCCGGACGGCGACGGACAGCACGTCCCGAGCCGAGGCGAGGACCGCCCGCGCGCAGGCGGCGCGGAGGCCGTCCGCATCCGTCCGCAGGTCCGCCCGGCGCAGCCCCATGCCGAGGAGCGGGAGGGCGTGGGGC
>CAZWWR010000236.1:0-4010 GCA_964637265.1 uncultured Jannaschia sp. | reverse complement strand
AGGCCGCAGAACACCTCGTGCTGGCCGCGCTCGCGCAGCACGCCGTTCGCGAGGGCGGGCGCGTCCGCGCAGGAGAGGGCGGCGGCGCTCATGCGGGCAGCTCGACCCGGGGCTCGGCCGCGGCGGTCGATGCGGCGGGCGGCGCGGCCCCGTCGCCCTGCAGGCGGGCGGCGCGGAGCTTGAGGAGGAACTGCGCCGCGTTCACGACGTATGCGGCGTAGGCGGCGAGCGCGACGGCCATCTGCGCGCCGGGCGTCCAGCCGGCCCAGAGCGCCCAGAGATAGAGGGTGTGCAGCGCGATCACCCCGAAGGAGACGACGTCCTCCCAGAAGAAGGCGGGGGCCAGCAGGTACTGCCCGAACACGACCTTCTCCCAGATCGCGCCGGTGACCATGATGGCGTAGAGGACCGCGGTCTTGATCACCACCGACGCGGTGGCGGCGCCGTAGCCCTCCCCCGTCAGGAGGAACCGCAGCACGAGCGCGAGCGAGACGGCGAAGACGAGGAACTGGAGCGGGGCGAGCACGCCCTGGACGATCGTCCACCGCGTGGCGTCGCGGCGTCGGCGCTGCTCGGCTGTATAGAGGGGCGCGCGGACGGGCGCGGCGCGGTCGGTCATGGTCGTGGTCTCCCTCGGCACATCATCGCCGTCCTGCCCGTGGTGTCAACTAGAATTTACACCGCACTGTCATGTCGGCTTGCAAGTTCCGATGGCATGCCGGGGAGACGGGATCGATTGCGGCCCAACGAACGTTGACAGGATCCCACGGTGTGCCATTTCCTTTCGCGGGAGGGCCCCCGCGAAGGCACGAGCCGCGACCGGCGGCCGCGCGCGGACGCCCTTTGGGGAGGCTCTCAATGGCGGACTCCAATCCGGCGCGGTTGCTCAGTCCTGTGACCTTCACGCCGCGGGACCCGATGATCGACGCCTTCCGCGCCATCGACGAGTACGCCGGTCCATGGACGCGGCTCGGCGTGCCACCGGGCCCCGTTCCGGGCCCCCTGACGGGGTCCCTGCCCGGCCCGGTCGGTGGCTCCGTTGGCGGGTCGGTCGGCGGCCCGGTTGTCGGGCAGATCTCCGGGCAGGTCTCCGGGCAGGTCTCAGGGACGGGGGCGCCGCCGCTCTCCCCCGACCTGCCGCCCTTCCTCGGCGACACGAGCCGGGCCGACGCGTTCTGCACGGCGCTGCTCGACGACGACATGGGGCTGGTGCGGCGGCTGCTGCTGCCGGGCCTCGACCGGGGCTGGTCGCCCGACATGCTGGCGGAGGACGTCGTCCCGGCCGCCGCCGCGCGTCTGGGCCAGTGGTGGATCGAGAGCCGGGCGAGCTTCGCCGAGGTGGCCGTGGGCTGCGCCCGCCTGCACGAGATCCTGCGGGTGCTGCGCGAGCAGGCCGACCGCGAGCCGCTGGCGCCGCATGGCGAGGGCGACGTGCTGCTGGTGACGCCGGAGACCGACCACCACAGCCTCGCCGCCTCGATCCTGGCCTACCGCTTCCGGCGCCTGGGCGTGGGCGTGCGGCTGGTGGCCGGGATGTCGCCGCGTCAGGTGGTGCCGCTCCTGCAGGGGCGGGCCTACGGCGCGGTGGCGATCTCGGTTGGCTGCCGGCAGAGTCTGCTGCAGAGCCGGGCGCTGATCGCCATGATCCGATCGGCGGTCACCCGACCCGTCCCGGTGGTGATCGGCGGGCCGGTCCTGGGCCTCGACATGGAGATGGTCCGGAAGACCGGTGCAGATTTTGCAACAAATGATATAGAGGCTGCACTAGACTTCTGCGACATTTCGCCCATCTCTGGAGAAGACGTCCGATGAGCCGATCTATTACCGAGGCTTGGACCGCGGGCCGATCGGGCACCCAACAGAATGGACGGTCGGTATGAGTACGCGCGAAAGCGATTTCTGGAACGAGCGTTACGGGCCCCGCATCGCGCCCGAGCATTTCGGCGAGATCGTCGCGACGGCGGCGGACCTCGCCCTCGTGGTGTCGGCGGGCGGCACGGTCATGTCGGCCACGACGAATCCCCTCAACGCCGGGCTGGGCAAGGTCGATCACTGGGTCGGCCGCGACCTGCGGGAGTTCCTCGCCCGCGACAGCGTCGAGAAGCTCGACTCCGCTCTGGCCCGGATGGCCGACGGCGCGGAGGGCGTCGCCGCGGTCGAGCTCAACCATCAGGACAACGCCGCGTGGTCGGCGCCGATGCGGTACACGCTGCACCACACGGGCCGCGACGGGCGGATCCTGATGATGGGGCGCGATCTGCGCCCCGTGGCGGAGCTGCAACAGAAGCTGGTCCGCTCGCAGCTCGCCCTCGAGCGCGACTACCAGAGCCAGAGGGACTACCAGACGCGCTACCGCGTGGTGCTCGATCAGGTGCGCGACGCCTTCGTCCTGCTCGACGTGGGCACGGGGCGCATCCTCGACGCGAACGGCGCGGCGCTGCGGCTGATGGGCGTGGAGGCGGGCGCGCTGACGGGCGCGGCCTTCACCCAGGAGTTCGACGGCCGCCGGCGCGGCGAGTTCATCGACGGCCTGTCCACGGCCGCGACCTCGGGCGGCGGCAGCCCGGTGGAGGCCACGCTCCGGCGCACGGGCAAGTCGCTGCACCTCCACCCGCACCTGTTCCGCGCCGCCGGAGAGCGGCTGATGCTGTGCCGCCTCGAGGCGGCCGAGGCCGAGCCGGCCGCGGGGGACGGGCTCTCGGTCGGGATGGTGCAGATGTTCCGCTCGGGGCCGGACGCCATCGTGTTCACCGATTCGCTGGGCGACATCCAGCAGGCCAACGACGCCTTCCTCACCCTCTGCGACGCCGGCAGCCTGACGGACGTCCGCTCGCGGTCGCTGTCGAACTTCCTCGCCCGCGGGGCGGTGGACCTGCGGGTCCTGCTCGAGGCGGTCGAGCGCGACGGGCAGCTCCGGGCCTACGGCACGCGGCTCCGCTCGGCCTACGGCACCCAGACCGCCGTCGAGATCAGCGCGGTCCCGGTCGAGGGGCCGGGCGGCAAGGGATTCGCGCTGGTGATCCGCGACGACGGGCGCGCCGACGGGGCGGCCGAGCTGCCGAGCCCGGTGGCGGGCGGCGCCGTGGACGGCGGCGCGATGCAGAACATGATGAACCTCGTGGGCTCCGCCCCGCTGAAGGACATCGTCGCCTCGACCACCGACGTGATCGAGAAGATGTGCATCGAGACGGCGGTGGAGCTGACCGGCAACAACCGCGTCGCCGCGGCCGAGATGCTCGGGCTGAGCCGCCAGAGCCTCTACGTGAAGCTGCGCAAGTACGGCCTGCTGAACCGCCAGACGGACCGCTCGCCGGACTGACCCGTCCGGAGGGTCCGGGCGCATCGCTCCGACCGATTCGACGAACTGCTGGCTTTTGCCCGTGCCGAGAGGCATTGCACCCGACGCCGGATCAGATGACGTCGCCCGCTGGGGGGTGCGACGCAGCCCGATCAGAGCCGTGTGGCTGAACCGTTCCCTACACTTCTGCATCGGCGCGGAGCCGATGGGCGACGGCCCCGGCGTGCCGGGGCCGGACCGGCCCCGCGGGCCGAACGCTCCCGCGACGGCGATCTCGGGCGGACGGATCGTCCGCATGTAGTGAAGGTGGATTGCCCGGCACGGCGGGCGCGCCCCCCTTCCCCGCCCCGGTGCCGGCACGGTTTTGTGCTCGGGGGACCGAGGTGGTTTGGCGGGGCACTCTCGCCCGGGTCGATGCGAACGAACATGACGGCCACCGCTCGCGCCAATGTGTCGGGCGTGGACGCAGACACGGCGCTGTCGCTCCCGTCCCCGCCGATCCGGCCATATTACCAAGGGACCTCGGAGCCGGTTGCGCGGTAGCGACGCGGGGGGTGCAATTTCCTTGCCTGTCATCCTCGGTTGACAGTAGCATCCCCCCATGTCTGTCAGCGAGACGTTACATCGAGCCCCCACGGCGCGCCGCTTCCCGGAGCCGGCGGCGCTGCTGCGGCTGCTCAAGCCGATCACCTGGTTCCCGCCGATGTGGGCC
>CAZWWR010000235.1:895-4063 GCA_964637265.1 uncultured Jannaschia sp. | reverse complement strand
GGGCTCGTCGCCACCGTGCTGGGCGCCCGCGCGCTCGTCGCGGGGGCCGTCGACCTCGCCGCGGGGTGGGGCGTCTCGGAGGCGCTGATCGGCCTGACGGTGGTGGCCGTCGGCACCTCCCTGCCCGAACTGGCCGCCGCCGTGGCCGCCGCCCGGCGCGGGGCGCCGGAGCTCGCCCTCGGCACCGTGCTGGGAAGCAACGTCTTCAACGTGCTCGGCATCCTCGGGGCCACCGCGCTCGTCATCCCGCTCGCAGTGCCGGCCTCGATCGCCCGCTTCGACATCTGGGTGATGCTCGCCGCCACGGCCGCGCTGGTCGCGGTCTGCGTCACGGGGCGCAGGATCACCCGCGGGGAAGGCGCGCTGCTGCTCTCGGCCTACGGCGCCTATCTCTTCTGGTCGGCCGCCGCCTGAGCGCGGCGCGCGGGCCGTCCCTCCCGCCACGCGAGGATGAGCGCGCCGCCGACGATCAGCGCGGCCCCGGCCCAGCCCACCGCGTCGGGCACCACCCCGAACAGCGCCGCGTCGTAGAGCGCGGCGAAGACGAGCGTGAGGTAGGAGAAGGGCGCCACGAAGGACGCCTCGGCCCGTCCCATCGCCGTGACGAAGCAGCCCTGCGCCGCGGCCATGGCGAGGCCCAGCGCCGCCATCCCGGCCCATTGCGCGCCCGTCGGCGCCTGCCAGACGGGCAGAGCGGTGGCGCTCGCGAGGAGGAGCCCGATCCCGTTCGAGTAGGCGAGGATCGCGAGGCGCGACTCGGTCCGCGTCAGCCGCTTGATCAGCAGCACCTCCGCCCCGAGCAGGAGCGCGGCCAGCAGCGCCAGCAGCGCCCCCGGCGCGATCGCCCCCGCCCCCGGCCGGAGCAGGATCGCCGCGCCCAGGAGCGCCACCGCCGCGGCCGACCAGCGCACCGGCCCCGGCCGCTCGCCGAGGAACGGCACCGCCAGAAGCATCGCGACCACCGGGTTGAGGAACGAGATCGCCGTCGCCTCCGCCAGCGGGATGGTGGCCACGGCGGCGAACATCGCCGTCACCCCGCCTCAGCCGCACAGCACCCGCGCCGCGTGCCACCGGAGATGCGTCAGCCGGATCGCCGGGCGCCAGAGGGCGCAGGCCGCGCCGACGGCGAGCGCGGCGAAGGCGAAGCGGCCCCAGGTGATCTGGAAGGCCGGGAGCGGGGCGCCGAGCGCGTCCGTCCCCAGCGCCTTCGCCAGAAGCGTCGTCGCCGCGATCAGCGCCGCGGCGGCGGCCATCCAGAGGGCTGCCCCCGATTGTACATTTTGGGATGCGGCCCCCGCAGGATGACCCCGAAACGTCACAAACCGAGGCACCAGCGCAGGATCGCCTTCTGCGCGTGCAGCCTGTTCTCCGCCTCGTCGAAGATCACCGAATGCGGCCCGTCCATCACCGCGCTCGTCGCCTCCTCGTCGCGATGCGCGGGAAGGCAGTGCATGAACAGAGCGTCCGGCGCGGCATGGGCCATCAGCCGCTCGTTGACCTGGTAGGGCCGGAGCTGGTTGTGCCGCCGCTCCCGCGCCGTCTGGCTGTCGTGCATCGAGATCCACGTGTCGGCGACCACGAGCCCCGCGCCGTCCACGGCCTTGTAGGGATCGCGCTCGATGCGCACGGGACGCCCCTTGCGGGCCGCGAACTCGACGGCCGGCCGTTCGGGATCGAGCGTCGGGGGGCCCGCGAAGGTGAGGTCGAAGCCGAACTGCCCCGCCGCATGCGCGAAGGAGGCGAAGACGTTGTTGCCGTCCCCGCACCACGTCACCCTGGCGTCGGCGATGGGGCCGCGATGCTCCTCGTAGGTCATCACGTCGGCCATGATCTGGCAGGGATGGGTGCGGTTCGTCAGCCCGTTGATCACGGGCACGTCCGCGTATTCCGCCATCTCGAGGAGGGTGTCCTCCTCGAAGGTCCGGATCATGATCGCGTCCACGTAGCGGCTCAGCACGCGCGCGGTGTCGGCGATCGTCTCGCCGTGGCCGAGCTGCATGTCCGAGCCCGAGAGCACCATCGTCTCGCCGCCCATCTGCCGGATGCCGACGTCGAAGGAGATGCGCGTCCGGGTCGAGGGCTTCTCGAAGATCAGCGCGACCATGCGGCCGGCCAGCGGCTGCTCGTCGTCGCGCGTGCCCTTGGGGCGCCCGCCGCGGGCGTCCTTCATGGCCCGCGCGCTGTCGATCATGCCGCGCAGGGCGTCGGCGTCGGTGGTGTGTATGTCGAGGAAATCGCTCATCGCGTCGCTCCGTCGGGAGGCATCTGGAAGGGCCGGCGGGGGGAAGGGCGTCAGCCTCGTCGGAGCATGACCCGCACCGGATCGCCGTCCTCGCAGGGCACCTCGCGATGCGGCTCGAACCCCGCCCGGGCATAGGCCGCGAGCGCCCGCGCGTTCCCCGGATCGGGGTCGACCGCGACGCAGGGCGCGCCGGCCTCGAGCAGCGCGTCCGCCCGCGCCCGCAGGTAGGCCGGGGCGTGGCCGCGCCCGAGATAGGCCGGATCGCCGAGGAACGTGTCGATGGCGCGGCTGCCCTCGGGCAGGTCGGCGTACTGGGGGGCGTCGTGGTCGCGCACGTCCCAGTCCTGGACATAGGCGAAGGGGCGCCCCCCATGCGTGACGATGCGCATGTCGGTGACGGGCCGGCCGGTGCGGGCCGAGGCCCAGTCCTCCTCGATCAGCGCCCACTCGGCTTCCGCGTCGCCCCACCAGCCCGCGACATGCGGGCCGGCGAGCCAGGCGTCGAAGAGCGCGCGGTCGGCCGGGACCAGGGGCCGGAAGCCGTAGTCAGGCATGGCTCGGCTCGAGCGCGGCGGCCGTCCGGTCGAGGCGGGAGAGCGCCTCGCGGATGTCGGCGTCCTCGATGTTGAGCGCGGGGAGCAGGCGGACCACGCCGTCGGCCGCCGGCACGACCAGCGTCTCCTGCCCGTAGGCCGCCTGCACCACGTCGGGCACCGGCACGCGGCATTCGAGGCCCAGCATCAGGCCGTTGCCGCGGACGCCCGCGAACACGTGCCCGTGCGAGGCCACCAGCCCCTCGAGCCCCTGGCGCAGAAGGGCGGCCTTCCGGCGCACCTCCTCGAGGAAGGCCGGGTCGGCCACGACCTCCATCACCGCGAGGCCCACGGCGCAGGCCAGCGGGTTGCCGCCATAGGTGGAGCCGTGGG
>CAZWWR010000235.1:0-885 GCA_964637265.1 uncultured Jannaschia sp. | reverse complement strand
ACCGCGCCCAGCGGGAAGCCCCCGCCGATGCCCTTGGCGACCATCATGATGTCGGGCGCCACGCCCGCCCATTCGTGGGCGAAGAGCTTGCCCGTCCGGCCCATGCCGCACTGCACCTCGTCGAGGATCAGGAGCACGCCCGCCGCGTCGCAGGCCTCGCGGATGCCCTTGAGGCACCGGTCGGGCAGCGGGCGGATGCCGCCCTCGCCCTGCACCGGCTCGATCAGAACGGCGGCGACGTCGGGCTCCGCCACGGCGGCGCGGAACGCCTCGTGGTCGCCCCAGGGCAGGTGGCGGAAGCCGGGCAGCAGGGGCCCGAAGCCCGCCGTCATCTTCTCGGACCCGGCGGCGGCGATCCCGGCGGAGGAGCGGCCGTGGAAGCTGCCCTCGAAGGCTATGATCGTGGTGCGGGCCGGGTCGCGCGACGACCAGTGCTTGCGCGCCATCTTGACGGCGAGCTCGCAGGCCTCGGTGCCCGAGTTGGGATGCGGTAGAGGTTCGAGACGTGCCAGAGCGCGCCCGCCTGCTCCGTGAGCGCGGCCGTGAGGCGGGGATGCGCGTGCCCCAGCGCGTTCACCGCGATGCCGGCGCCCAGGTCGAGGAAGCGTCGCCCGTCCCGCTCCACCAGCCACGAGCCCTCGCCGCGGACGAACTCCAGCGGCGCGCGGTTGTAGGTCGGCAGGACGGCGGGGATCATGGCTCCCTCCACGGTTGGTTGAGGGCCCTCGCGTGGCGGAAAGGACGCGGCCTGTCAACGCGGGCCGCGCAGCGGGGCGGTCCTGCCGCGTGCCCGGGGCGGCGGCCGGGCGTCCGGATGGCCTGCCGCGGCGCGTGGCCGGTGGACCGGCTGGCAGGGTGGACGAGGCCCGGCCCCCGGTCCGCCCG
>CAZWWR010000234.1:0-4086 GCA_964637265.1 uncultured Jannaschia sp. | reverse complement strand
CCGCGGCGCTCCTCCCCGGGCATGGCGCGCGCGCCCCCCGCGCGGCCCCTGCGACGGCCGCACCGGGCGGCGCAACGTTGCCCCCGCGACCACCGTCACCGGTCCTCCGGATCTGCGCCGAGGGCGAAGGCATCGCGGCGCGCGCGCCTCGCCTCCGGCGCCCGCCGCATCAACCGAACGACCGGCGCCGATTTGATCCAGCCCGGCCCGTCTCCCTCGGCCTGTTCACCTCGCCCTATGCGACGCGGCCCGCCCGCCCCCCACGTGCCGCGGCGCCTCGCCTTGCCATCTGCGCGCTCGTCGTGACGGCCGACGGCTTGCAAGAGCGGCAGGCTGGGCCTCGCTATCCTCGTCTCAGGACGGCGCGCCCGCCTACAAGGCTCAGCCCTGCGTGTAACGCCGGACCTCTCGTCCGTAGGCCGGAGGATCTGCGGGAGGGTGATACCCATGACTGGGTTCGTGTTACCTGCCGCCGCACGCTACCGACAAGGCCGAACGGGACGCCGGACCGCGTCGTCCCCGTCCACCGGTCGGGCCATTGTGCCCGCAGACACCTGCCGGCCCCGGCACCCCTGCCCTGCGGATCCCGCCGGGGCGCCGCCCCGTCACGCGGCCGGTCCGACCGACCGCCGCCGCGCCACCCGACCCTCCGCATCCAGTCGAACGCCGCCCCGGAACGCGCGATCCGGACGCGACGTCCGCGATGAGGGCGCTACGATGGACCTTCGCCCTAACCCTTCCGGTCCACAAGGGTGCCGTCCTCCCCGGCGCGGCGGCCGGCCCAAAGGGCTTGACGGGCGGCCGATCTCTCCTCCGGAGACCGACGCGCGGACCCCTGCCCCGCCGGGGTGCCGTCGACGGCGCGGGTCCGCTCCGGCCCCGCATCGCCCGACGAGGGGGACCGGCCAGGGGGCCCCGGCGCCACCACCGCAGCCGTCGAACCAGCCGTCCGGATCACCACGAAGTCCCACGTCGGGAAGCAAGCCGTCGAGAGCGCCCTCGCGGTGCCCCGCTCCCGAACGAGCCATGCCCCCGGAGGCGGCGAGCGGCGCCCCCGGACCCTCGCTCCAGCCTCACCGGACCGCGCGCATGGCGCGCGGGGCGGGCATCCGCTAGGGTCGGGAGAGGGAGGAGCTTCCGGGGAGGGGGGCGTGGACGTCGTTCAGCTGCTGATCAGCGGCGTGGCCAACGGCTGCGTGTACGGGCTCATCGCGATGGGCTTCGTGCTGATCTACAAGGCCACCGAGGCGGTGAACTTCGCGCAGGGCGACCTGATGATGCTCGGCGCCTTCGCCGCGCTCGGGCTGACCAACGCCGAGTATCTGGGCCTGCCCTTCTGGCTCGCCGTCCCGCTGGCCGCGCTCCTGATGGGCGCCTTCGCCTACGCGCTCGACGCCGCCGTGATCCGCCGGCTGTTCGGCCAGCCGCAGATCACCGTGGCGATCCTCACCATCGCGCTCGGATTCCTGCTGCGGTTTCTGGCGGGCGCGCTGTTCGGCCACGAGCCGCAGTCGCTCGAGACGCCCTTCGCCGGCCGGGACATCGCGCTCGGCGGCGTCGTGCTGGGCCTCGAGGACGCCGTGGCCATCGTCGCCACGCTCGCGCTCACCGGCGGGCTGTGGCTGTTCTTCCGCCGGGCGCGGCTCGGCGTGGCGATGGGCGCCGCCGCGCAGAACCAGCTCGCCGCGCTGCTCATGGGGATCCCCGTGCGCCGCCTTCAGTCGCTCGCCTGGGCGCTCGCGGGCGCCACGGCGGCCATCGCGGGCGTGCTCCACGCCGCGCAGGGCTCGATCGACCCGTCGAGCGGCCTGCTCGGGATCAAGGCCTTCGCCGCGGCGGTGATCGGCGGCATGGGCTCGCTGCCCGGCGCGCTGCTGGGCGGGCTCATCGTCGGCGTGATCGAGCCCTTCGCCGGACGGTTCCTGCCGGCGGGCTACAGCCAGATCGCGCCCTACCTGCTGCTCTTCGCGGTGCTGGTGGTCCGCCCCCACGGGCTGCTGTCCCAGGTGCAAGGGAAGAAGGTCTAATGCGCGCCGTCTTCCGCACCTCCTACGACCAGGACATGGCGCTGTTCCGGCACCGCGGGCAAGCGCTGCGCTACGCCGCCCTCCTCGCTGCGGCCGCCGCCCTGCCGCTGCTCGCCGGGCCCTACCTCGTGGGCGAGGCGACCGGGATGCTGATCTGGGCCATCGCCGGGATGGGGCTGATGATCATGGTGGGCCAGACCGGGCAGGTCTCGCTCGGCCACGCCGCCTTCCTCGCCATCGGCGCCTACGCGGCCCTCATCCTGCAGACGCGCGCGGGTCTGCCCTTCCCCCTGGCCTTCCCGCTGGCGGGCGTGATCGCGGGCGCGGCCGGCGCGCTCCTCGCCCTGCCCACCACGCGTCTGCACGGCATCTACCTCGCCATCGCCACGCTCGCCTTCGCGGTGCTGATCGAGGATCTCATCATCATGGCCGAACCGCTCACGGGGGGCGTCTCGGGCATGGTCGCCCCCGACGTCACGCTCCTGGGCCACGCCATCAACCGCTACGCGCAGCCGGCGCAGTTCTACTGGCTCACCCTGGCCGTGGCCGTGGCGGTGGTCCTGCTCTACCGCAACCTGCTGCGCGCGCCGCTGGGCCGCGCCTTCGCGGCGGTGCGCGACTCGGAGGTCTCGGCCCGCGCGATGGGCGTCGACGTGGCCCGCACCAAGGCCGCCGCCTTCGGCCTCTCCTGCGCCGTCACCGGCCTCGCGGGCGCGCTGCTCGCCCATTTCGCCGTGGTCATCACCCACGAGCACTTCCTGCTCCTCGTCTCGATCCAGCTCCTGCTGATGATCGTGATCGGCGGCCTGGGCTCGATCCACGGCGCCTTCCTCGGGGCCGCGGTGGTCAGCTTCCTGCCGCAGGGCGTCTCGATGCTGCGCGACGCGGCCGGCGGGCTGCTCGGCTGGGGCGGCGCGCCCGTGCCGGGCCTCGAGACGGCGTTCTTCGCGCTGATCCTCGTGGGCATCCTCCTCCGGGAGCCGATGGGCCTCTACGGCATCTGGCTCAAGATCCGCGCCTACCTCTCGCTGTTCCCCTTCTACCGGCGCGGCATGTTCCGCCGGCAGCGCTCCTACCTGCGCACGGAGCGCACGCGGTGAGCGCGGCGCTCGCGCTCCGGGGCGTCACCCTCGCCTTCGGGGGCGTCATCGCCGTCGACGGGCTCGACCTCGAGGTGGCGGAGGGCGAGGTCTTCGCGCTCGTGGGCCCCAACGGCGCGGGCAAGTCGACCGTCCTCAACCTCGTCTCGCGCCTCTACGAGCCCCGCTCGGGCGACATCCTGCTCCACGGCGAGAGCCTGCTCGGCCGCCCCGCCCACGCGCTGGCCGCCGCGGGCGTCGCGCGCACCTTCCAGAACGTCGAGCTCTTCGAGGGCGCGACCGTGCTCCAGAACCTCCTCGTCGGGCGGCACCGCTACCGCCGCACGGGGATGCTCGCGGAGCTGCTGTTCCTTCCCTCGGTGCGCGAGGCCGAGCGCGAGCACCGCCGCGCGGCGGAGGAGGTGATCGCCTTCCTCGGGCTCGAGCCCCACCGCGACCGCCGGATCGCCGGCCTTCCCTACGGCGTGCGCAAGGTGGTGGAGCTCGGCCGCGCGCTGGCCTGCGGGCCGCGGCTCCTGCTGCTGGACGAGCCCGCCTCAGGGCTCTCGGCCGAGGAGACCCGCGAGATGGCCTTCTGGATCCGCGACATCCGCGAGCGCATGGGCATCACCGTGCTGATGGTGGAGCACGACATGGCGCTCGTGGGCGCGGTGAGCGACCGGGTGATGGCGATGGCCGACGGCCGCGCCCTCGCGCTCGGCACGCCCGCGCAGGTCCGCTCCGACCCGGCGGTGATCGAGGCCTATCTCGGCACTCCCGCGGAGGCCGACGCATGAGCGGCCCCTCGCCCCGATCGGGCTTCGGCCCCGGCGCCGCCCCCGGGCCGGTGCCCCCTTCCCCGGCCTCACGTCCGACCGACCGGGACCGCGCGCACCGAACGGGCCACGTATCGCCCGGCGCACCAGGCGCCCCCCCTACCCCGCCAACCGCGCGATTCACCGCCCCGGCCGGCCCCTCCC
>CAZWWR010000233.1:0-4094 GCA_964637265.1 uncultured Jannaschia sp. | reverse complement strand
ACACCTCGCCGTAGCCCGCGAGGCTGTCCACGCCCTCCTGGATGCGCGCGCCGCCGGAATCGTTGAGCCCGATCACAGGCGCGCCGTTCTGGACCGCCATGTCCTGGATCTTGCAAATCTTTGCCGCGTGCGTGGCCGAGACCGAGCCGCCGAGCACGGTGAAGTCCTGCGCGAAGACGTAGACGAGGCGGCCGTTGATCGTGCCCCAGCCGGTGACGACGCCGTCGCCCGCCGGCTTGTCCTGCTGCATCCCGAAATCGGTGCAGCGGTGGGTCACGAACATGTCGAACTCCTCGAAGGAGCCCGCGTCGAGCAGCAGCTCGATGCGCTCGCGCGCCGTCAGCTTGCCCTTCGCGTGCTGCGCCTCGACGCGGCGCTCGCCCCCGCCCGAGCGCGCCTGCGCCCGGCGGCGGTCCAGCTCCTCAAGGATGTCCTTCATCGGCCACGCTCCCGCCCTGATGGTGCCCGCGAGGGCTCGGACGGGGGCATAGCGCCTGCCGCGTCGCAGCGCAAAGCCGTTCGTAACGATCTTGCGAATCCGGGTGCCCCCGCGGCGGATCGGATCGTACGGACGGTCTTCCGTGACGTCTCAAGTCTGGCTGTTCCCGTTGCGGGAACCGGGACCCGCGGAGGTCGTTCCGCGGGGGTGCCCTCCTCGGATGTCCGCCCCGAACGCCGGACCGGGAATGCACATCCGCCTGTGCGCCCACGGCCATTGGCGGTCGCACAGAGCAGGAGTAGCTGCCCGCCATGGCAAGCATAAGCGAACACCGCGCCGTCGAAGGCGCAAGCGGCCACGAACGGACGCCGCCCCACATCCTGACGCTGGTCGCGCTGGCCGGCGTGTCCGTGCTCGCCATGAACGTGTTCCTCCCCTCGCTTCCAGCGATGGCCGAGTGGTTCGAGACCAGCTACGGCATGGTCCAGCTCTCGGTGGCGCTGTACCTGGGGGCGAACGCGCTGCTTCAGCTCGTCGTCGGGCCGCTGTCCGACAGATACGGGCGCCGCCCGGTGATCCTCGCGGGGCTCGCGATCTTCATGCTCGCCACGGTGGGCACGCTGCTGGCGCCGACCATAGAGATCTTTTTGGCCTTCCGGATGCTCCAGGCCGCCGTGGTGACGTCCATGGTGCTGAGCCGGGCCATCGTCCGCGACCTCTACTCCCAGGACGAGGCGGCCTCGATGATCGGCTACGTCACGATGGGAATGTCCGTCATCCCGATGGTCGCCCCTGCCTTCGGGGGGGCGCTGGGCGGTTGGTTCGGCTGGCAGGCGAGCTTCTGGCTGCTCCTGGCGGCGGGCGGCGCGATGCTCGCCTGGGCCTGGATCGACCTCGGGGAGACGGCGACGACCCGGTCCTCGAGCTTCCGCGAGCAGGTCAGGGAATACCCCGAGCTGCTCCGGTCGCGCCGCTTCTGGGGCTACGCCGCGGCAGCGGCCTTCGCGTCGGGCGCCTTCTTCGCCTATGTCGGCGGCGCGCCGTTCGTCGGGTCCACCATCTTCGGCCTCGCACCCGCCACCCTCGGCCTCTACTTCGGAGCGCCCGCGATCGGCTACTTCGTGGGCAACGGGCTCTCGGGCCGCTACTCGCGCCGCTTCGGGATCGACCGGATGGTGGTCTGGGGCGTGCTCGTCACGCTGGCCGGGCTCGCCGCCATGACCGCGCTGTTCCTTGCCGGGTTCGGCTCGCCGCTCGTCTTCTTCGGCCTGATCACCACGGTCGGCCTGGGCAACGGCCTCGTGATCCCGAACGCCACCGCGGGGATGCTCTCGGTCCGTCCGCAACTCGCCGGCACGGCCTCGGGCCTGGGGGGCGCCCTCATGATCGGGGGCGGCGCGCTGCTCTCGGGTCTCGCGGGGAAGCTGCTGACGCCGGAGTCGGGCGCCATGCCGCTGATCCTCATCATGCTGGCCTCAGCCGCCGCGGCGGGCATCTCGATCGCGGCCGTGCTGCGCCGCAAGCGCAAGCTGGGTACCTGAGCCGGGGCGCGCGCGGGGGCCTCGCCCCTCACCGCGCGCCGGAGAACGCACCGCGATGTCGAACGCCCTCCCGATGCCCTGCTCCGGCGCCGCCGCCGGAGACAACGACACGCCCTGCCCCAATCGGGGCCTGACGCTGGCAGCGACGGTCATCGCCTCCTCGCTCACCTTCGTCCTTGGCGCCATCACGAACGTCGCCCTTCCCCAGATGCAGGAGGGGCTCGGCACGAACGCGGCCGGGGCCCAGTGGATCGTGAACGCCTACCTGCTGCCGCTCGCCGCGCTCGTGCTCCTCGGCGGCGCCCTCGGGGACCGCTACGGACGGCGCCGGACATTCATCGCGGGCCTCGTGCTCTTCTCCGTCTCGCTGATCGGATGCGCGCTGGCGCCGAGTCTCCCCGTGCTGCTCGCCTCCCGGGCGCTGGAAGGGGCCGCCGCGGCGCTGATCGCCCCCACCTCGCTCGCCATCCTCGCCGACGCCTTCCCGGGACGGGAACGCGGACGCGCGGTCGGGACGTGGGCCGGCGCGGGCGCGGCCGCCGGGGCGCTCGCGCCGGTGCTCGGGGGCGTGATCGTCGACGCGGTGGGGTGGCGCTGGGCCTTCGCGGCGATGATGCCGGTCTCGGGCGTGGCGCTCTGGCTGACCCTCCGCGCCGTGCGCGAGAGCCGCGCCCCCGCCGACGAGCGCGCCCCGCTCGACCTCGCGGGCGCAGGTCTGGCGAGCCTCGGACTGCTGGCGCTCACCTGGGGCCTCGTCGCCCTGCCCGAGCGTGGGGCCGATCTCGCCACGCTCGTCACGCTGATCGTGGGCGGCACCCTCCTCGGCGGCTTCATCCTCGTGGAACAGCGGAAAGGCGCGGCGGCGATGGTGCCGCTCGCGCTCTTCGGGCGGCCGACCTTCGCGGGGCTCTCGCTCTTCACCTTCCTGATCTACGCCGCCCTCGGCGGGCTGATGCTCCTGCTTCCCTACGTCCTCATCCGGGATCTCGGCTACTCGGCCACCGCCGCAGGTGCGGCGATCCTGCCCTTCCCGCTCACGCTCGGCCTTCTCAGTCGCTACGCCGGCGGCACCCTCGTCGACCGGGTCGGACCCAGACGCCTGCTCGCCGCGGGCGGCGCGCTCGTCGCGGCGGGCTTCGCGCTGTTCGCCCGCGTCCCCGCGGAGGGGGCGGACTACTGGACGGACATCCTTCCGGCGCTCGGGGTCCTCGCGCTCGGCATGTCCGCCTGCGTGGCACCGCTCACCGGGGCGGTGCTGGCCTCGGCCGGGGAAGGCTACGCGGGCGTGGCCTCCGGCATCAACAACGCGATCAGCCGGGTCGGAGGGCTGATCGCCACCGCGCTGCTCGGGCTCGTCCTCCTGGGCGCGGGGGAGGATCTGCTCGCCGGGTTCGCCGCCGCCGCCTGGGTCGGTGCGGCCCTCGCCGCGGCCGGTGCCCTGGCCGCCCTGCTCATGGTGCGGGACGATCCGGACGCGGAGGCCTGAGCGCCGCGCCAACCGCTTCGTCGAGGTCGAGCCCCCGCGCCAGCGCGGCGGCCAGCCGGCCGGTGAAGTCCGCCGGATCACCGCCACGGCCCGGGAATGCCAGATCCTCCCCGCCGCGGCGGGCAAGCCGCGCGTCGTCGACGTCGAGAACCACCGCCACCGGCCCCCGGGCGGCCAGAGCCCGCGCCTCCGCCCCGGGCGCCGCGCCCGTCGCTGTCCGGGCGTCGGCTTCCGACGCGACGACCACGTCCATGCGCTTGAACGTCCTCTCGGACGGGACTTCATCGAGAAGGCAAAGGATGCAGGTCGCCTGCCTCGGGACGCGCCGGGCGAGCGCGAGGTTCGCGTCCTCGCCCAGGCGGTTCGCCAGGACGAAGACCGCAAGGGAGGGCGGGAGCCGTACGCCGTCCCCCCGTGCGCGCCCGTTCGCCCCCTCCACGGCGAGGAGCCGCACCCCGTCCGGCGCCTCGATCCCGACGCCCTGGCCCGTCGGCATGTCCAGCCGCTCCACCTCGTCGAGCCCGATCCCCGCGCGCAGGAGCGCTCCCCGCAGCCGCCGCCCCGCGTCGTCGGCGCCGACCGCACCCGCGAGCGCAACCGACCCGCCCGCCTCGGCCGCCGCCAGCGC
>CAZWWR010000232.1:0-4102 GCA_964637265.1 uncultured Jannaschia sp. | reverse complement strand
GGCGGCGCGGGCTGGTCGGGGGCCGGCCGCGGCGGCTCGGCGGGCCGGCGGTTCGGCAGCAGCGAGAGCGGGTTGAACCCCTCCGGCTGCTCGGTCAGCGCGGCCTTCAGGCGGCTCGCCGCCGCGTCCGGCACGTCCGGGGACATGATCCGGAACGTCGTGCCCTTGCCGGCGAAGCGCGCCCGGCGGTCAAGCTGGACCTGCGCGCGCAGGGATTCCGGAAGGAGCATCCGCCCGGCGTCGTCGAGCTGCACCGGCTTCACGTAGGTGAAGAAGTAGTCCTCCAGCAGATCGCGGTTCGGGTCGTTGAGCTCCATCGCCTCGACCGCGTCCTGCATCGCCTCGAGTCCGGCGACGGTGTAACATTCGAGCCAGGGGACGGTGGTGTTCCCGTAGAGGACGCAGACGGTGGGGTTCTCGATCGGGTCGCGGTCCGGGTCGCCCTTGGCCAGCACGCGGCGGAACTCCGGAGGGACGGCGATCCGTCCCTTCGCGTCCACGCTAAGTTCGCTGTTCCCGTTGAAGCGTCGCACCGACCCATCCGTGGCGTTGCCGCCGTCTCGTCGTCGACCCGTTCAGGCCTCCATCCCGGGCACCGCCCGGAGCCGCACGCATCGGCTTTCCCACTCGGCCCCACCGTGCCATCCTGGCCCCGGTCGGAATGACGGGCCGGGTTTCTGCCAAAACCCGGCCCGTCCAGTATCCCGATACCGCAATCATCCCCCACCCAGACGGTCACCGGGGGGTCACCCGAACTCGGAAGTGGAACGATCGTCTTATCGGTATGGGTTTGCCTGTCTGTCCGCCTCTTCCGTGCCTTGCGGGGTTGGCTCTGATGGCCGGTGTACCCCTCTGCTCTCGTGGAATCTTGATGGCACATCCGGGCCCACATCGCTACCCATTTTTCGACACTCGGCCCCACGAACTCATCCACAGTCTGGGGATGGAGCGAGAGAATCCTAGTAGAATCCTTCGGATACGCTGTGGGTAACGCGCCTCGGCGGGCAGGCGACGGGAACGGCGCATGTGGGGCGGGGTGGGCGAGAACGTGGCCTAGACACCACGCGCGCCACATCGGAGCCACACTCGTGACCCCGCCCCGCCGCATCCCGGACGCGCCTGCGCCCTTATTTCAAAGGGCGAGTCTCATCCGGACGGCACGGAGCGCCATCCTTGCGCACCCGGAGGCCGCCGATTCGGCGCATCTCCGCCGAGTCGTCCCGGAGCCTCCGGAGAAGAAGGGGCGCCTCGGGGGCCTCGGTGTTCCGCATCCCGGACGGCCGTGTCATGAGCCGCCCGGCGGGCGCCCAGCATGGAACGGGGGTGGTGCGATACGAGGCGCGCGTCGGCCTGGATCGATACCCCGGGCACCGATCGTCCGCCCGACTTGAGTGCGGGGCGGTGTCTCCCTCTCGGACCGATCCCTGGTAATGCCTGAACAGAGATCGACATCCCGCTGGGAACGGTGCGGCGACCGCGGAGCGATGCCTTCGATTGCCTCCGGATCGGGATGCCCTCGCAGTCGCCGACTTCGCGATGAGCCCGCCGATGTGCGAAGGCAGTTCGGTAGCGCCCCGGTGGAGCCAGCATGCTACAGTCCCGTTCCGCGGAGATACCTCGCTCGTGAATGGGCTGCCGCGCCTCGACGGCCGTCGCGCCGGCGCCATCCGAAGGCATCCATCCCTGACGGAGGTCGAGGACAGCCTCCACCTGGCGGAACCTCCCACGATCCCGGCACCGAATGATGCGCCTAGACGGTCGTCGAGCCTTCCCATCGAGCGAGTTGCATCCGCTGCATGGCGGCAATGAGCTTCGGATCATTGTGCAGGCGCAGCATTCGCGTATCTCCTCTGGACAAGGGCGCGACCCACGGCACCGACCGGGGCGACGCACCGGGGCACACGGCCCCAGACACGAACGGAGCATCGACCATGGCATTCGCCAGCACCGACACCCACCACGCCGCCCAACGCCATTCGGGTGGTTCCCTCGCAACCAACCTGCGCCGCCGCTGGACGCAGTGGCTTCTCTACCGCCGGACGCTCGAGGAACTCTCGTCCCTCAGCCCGCGCGAGCTCTCGGATCTCGGCCTGAGCAGCTACGACCTGCGCGCCGTGGCCAGGGAAGCCGTCTACGGAGAAGGCGCCCCCTACAGCCGGGGCTGACGACGCCTGACCGGCGACGCGGGCGGCGCGCCCGCGGCAAGGACATCACGGGCCACGGCCCGAACAGGTTCCGGAGCCCCCCTCCTCCCTTGGGGCACGGACAAGGCGGCGGCGGGCCATTCCTCCCTCGGTCCGTCGCCGCCACTTCCCTTCGCAGGCGGCGAGCCGTGCGCTCGCCGGGGGCGAGGTCATTCATCTATGTATCGGAAAACGTAGGGGCCGGTGCGGATCGTCCTTCCTCCCTCGGACCCCCGCACCGGCCTGAGGATGACGGCACCCCCTCCCAAAGGTACCTCATCCACGCGAGGCGCACGCAAACACGATGCCGGCCGAATTGGCAATAGCCATATTCGATCAAGCGGGATCGCATCGGTCGTGATCGCTTGCAGTCGGCAAGATCCCACCGGCGCGTCGTTCCGGGGGCCGCGGCGGGGCGTCAGCCGGCCTCCGCGGCGGGGACGAGGAAACGGCCGAGGAGCTTCTTGGGGCCGGCCGCGTCGAACTCGACCGTGAGCTTGTCGCCCTCCGACTCCATCACCTCCCCGTAGCCGAACTTGCGATGGAACACCCGGTCGCCGAGGGCGAAGGCGGGGACGGCCTGCGCGTCGATCACGAGGCCCTTCGCCTCGGCGGGCTGACGCACGCGGGCGTGGGCGTTGGACTGGAGCCGCCGCCATCCGGGGGAGTTGTAGACGTCGGCCTTCGTGGCCCGGTCCTCGAGGTCGGACTCGACGCCGCCCGCCATGCCGCGTCGCTGGGTCTCCGCCATGCCCGCCGCGCCGAAGCCGCCCCCGTAGAGGCCGGGCGGCGTCAGCACCTCGACATGCTCGGCGGGCAGCTCGTCGATGAACCGGGACGGCAGGGCCGATTGCCACTGCCCGTAGACGCGCCGGTTGGCCGCGAAGGAGATCGTGCAGACCTCCTCGGCCCGGGTGATGCCGACATAGGCGAGGCGGCGCTCCTCCTCGAGGCCCCCGGCGCCGCTCTCGTCCATCGCGCGCTGCGACGGGAACAGCCCGTCCTCCCAGCCGGGGAGGAACACGACGGGAAACTCGAGCCCCTTGGCGCCGTGGAGCGTCATCAGCGTGATCTTGGGCTCCTCCTCTGCGCCCTCGTTGTCCATGATGAGCGAGACGTGCTCGAGGAACCCCTGCAGGTTCTCGAACTCCTCCAGCGCCTTCACCAGCTCCTTGAGGTTCTCCAGCCGGCCCGGCGCCTCGGGCGTCTTGTCGTCGAGCCACATCTGCGTGTAGCCCGACTCCTCGAGGATCTCCTCGGCCAGCCGGATGTGGTCGCGCCCGTCGAGCAACTCCGCGTGCCAGCGCCCGAGCCCGTCGAGAAGCACCCTGAGCGCCCTGCCCCCCTTGCCCGCGATGAGCCCCGCCTGGACGCAGAGCTTCGCGCCCTCGACCAGCGTCGCCCCGTTGGCCCGCGCCGTGCGCTGGATCGTCTGCTGCGCCTTGTCGCCGAGGCCGCGCTTGGGGGTGTTGACGATCCGCTCGAAGGCGAGGTCGTCGGAGGGGCTGACGACGAGGCGGAAGTAGGCCATCGCGTCGCGGATCTCCATCCGCTCGTAGAAGCGGGGACCGCCGATCACGCGGTAGGGCATCCCGATCGTCAGGAACCGGTCCTCAAAGGCGCGCATCTGGTGGGCGGCGCGCACGAGGATCGCCATCTCGTCGAGCGAGTAGGGCCGCCCGCCGCGGGTGCCGCCCTGCATCGCCTCGGCCTCCTCGCCGACCCAGCGCGCCTCCTCCTCGCCGTCCCAGTGGCCGATGAGGCGGAGCTTGTGCCCCTCCTCGGCTTCCGTCCAGAGCGTCTTGCCCAGACGCCCCTTGTTGCCCGCGATCACGCCCGAAGCGGCGGCCAGGATATGGGGCGTGGAGCGGTAGTTCTGCTCCAGCCGGACGACATGGGCGCCCTCGAAATCCTTCTCG
>CAZWWR010000231.1:0-4105 GCA_964637265.1 uncultured Jannaschia sp. | reverse complement strand
GCGCCGCCCTCCCGCGCGGCCTCCCTCCCGGTCTCGCCGCCGTCGGCCGCGGCCCCCGTCCGCGCGCCCTACGGCCGACGCCACTCGGCGTCATCCGCGGCCCGCCCCGCGGACGCTCCGTCGCCTGGCCGTCGGCCGTCCTGCGGGCAATGACCCCCGGACTGCCGTCCCCCCGGGACGGTCGGGAGAGTCGCTCTCTGACGCCCGGACAGGCTTGGCCCCGGGCGGGCGATGGCCTACCAACCGTCGGGCCGCGACATCAGGGATCGCCGACATGCCGACCGCCACCATGCCTCTGCGCGACCGCCTCCAGGCGGGCCTCAAGGACGCCATGCGCGAGAAGGATGCCACCCGCCTCTCGACCCTCCGCCTGATCAACGCCGCCCTGAAGGACCGCGACATCTCGCTCCGGGCCGAAGGCCGCGAGGCCACCGACGAGGACGCGCTCGCCATCCTCGCCAAGATGGTCAAGCAGCGACGCGAATCGGCCCGCGCCTACGAGGAAGGCGGCCGGCTCGAGCTGGCCGAGAAGGAGCTCGCGGAGATCAGGGTGATCGAGGAGTTCCTTCCCCGGAAGCTGTCGGAGCGCGAGGTCGAGGCCGCCGTCGACGGCGCGATCGCCGACACGGG
Source organism: uncultured Jannaschia sp. (assembly GCA_964637265.1). Classification (GTDB taxonomy): domain Bacteria; phylum Pseudomonadota; class Alphaproteobacteria; order Rhodobacterales; family Rhodobacteraceae; genus Jannaschia. The sequence continues at coordinate 3,475 of CAZWWR010000231.1, read as the reverse complement.
CGCCAGCTCGGTCCGCGACATGGGCAAGGTGATGGGCGCGCTGAAATCCCGCTACGCGGGCCGGATGGATTTCGGCTCGGTGGGCGCGCGCGTGAAGGATCGCCTCGCCTCCTGACGCTCCGGGCCAGTCGCGGGACGCGTCCGTCGCCCCGACGGTTGGGTCGCGTTTTCCCCACCTTCGCCCATCGTGTCCGAGGGATCTGGTATCGGCGCAGCCGACCTGCCGTCCGATCCACGCGCGCATGGCCCCCACCGGGCGCGCTGATCCGTCGACCGATCTTCCTCCCGCATCGGCTGAGTCAGGTTACGCGGTCCCGACATCGACCGCGGACCGGCGGTCCGCAGGGACGGGCTCCTGCGCGTCGTTCATCGGCGGCGCGGTTCTAGCCAAATAGGCGGAGCGTCCACCGCAAAGCTGATGGCTCGGCCACCACGCCGCCCGCAGGGCCACGAGGAAACCGAGCGATCCCGACGGCCTCCGGTCCACCCCCGCCGCTCACGCCATCGACCGGCAGGAGATCATCGCCCCGGCACCCCGTCATGCCTCCGCGGCGGCCGGAGGGAACCGCTCACGCGTCCGCGAGAAACCGCTCCGTCTCGGTCATCAGCGTCGTCCAGGCGGGAGTGTGAGGGAGCGGAACGTGGTCGTCCCCCTCGAGTGGCACGAAGACCGCATTCGGGAGCAGGCGGGCCATCATCTCGCTCTGTTCCACGGGTTGCACCGCATCGCCGCGGGCGTGCAGCAGGAGGGTGGGCGCCGCCACGCGCGACAGGACCTCCGAGACATCGAACCGGTCGACGGCGTCGCGCAGACGCGCCGCGCCCTCGCGGGTGGCCGAGGCGACCTGGAGTTGCGACAGGTGGGCGATCTGCCCGGACGTCGCCGACGGGGCGTAGAGCCGGCAGAAGAGGCTCATGAACGGGCTCTCGGGCCGGCCCCAGCCGGTGCGCACGAGTTCGAGGCTTACGCGGGCCTCCTGCCGGGCCGCCTCGTCTCCGCGGTGGTAGCGCCCCTGCGCGAAGCCCGCGTAGAGCACCAGCTTGCTCACCCTGTCCGGGTGAGCCGCCGCGATGGCGAGCGCGATCGCGCAGCCCTGCGACGCGGTGAAGATCGGGGCGCGTTCGATTCCCGCGGCGTCCATGACCGCTCCGAGATCGCCCGCGAACGAGTCTATCCCGGCGGTCCCGACGTCCCGGTCCGACAGGCCGGTGCCCCGCTGGTCGTAGCGCAGGACCGTGTGGTGAGACGAGAGACGGTCGAGCAGCGGGCGCCAGATCGGGCTCTGCCAGTCGAGGTCGACATGGGTCAGCCAGTGCCCGCCGCGCAAGAGCGGCGGCCCCGACCCGCTGCTGGCATAGGCGATGCGGGTGCCGTCCGCGGAGCGCGCGAAGCGGATCGGCTGCGACGGGGCGCCGGGCGGCAGGCACGCACCCGCCCCCTCCCGTGCCGGCCCGCCGGGATCGCGCCGGACCGGCACGGCCATCTGCACGCCGCGCCGGGCCACGGTGCGGATCACCGCCTGCCGCCGGCCATCGTCGCCGACCGCGGCGCGGGCCGCGCTGATCCGTGCGGCGAGCGTGCTGTCCGAGACGATCCGTCCCGCCCACACCCTCTCGATCAGGTCGTCGTAGCTCACCAGTTCCGGGCCGGCCTCGGCGAGCGTCACGAGCAGGTCGAAGACCTGGGGCTCGACATGCACTGCCTCGCCGGCCCGCGTCACCGCATGGGCCCCCTGGTCCAGCACGCAATCGGCGAAGTGATAGCGCATGGGCGGAGGATGCAGGGCGAGGTGCGCGCGCTCAAGACGGCTCGGGCCCGAAACCGCGAAGATCGGGCAAATCCCAAGGTGATCTCAAGGCGTCCTTCAAGCGCCGCCCGGGCCGGCGGTCCAGGGTGGGGCTGCGCCGGATAGTTCGAGGGAGAGGACGATGACCGAAGACAGAGACATTATCCGCCGCCGCCCCGACGGCTCGATCGACACCGCCTTCTACATCGCCAGGAGCCGGGAGGCACGCGCGGAACAGGCGCACCACCTCACCGTCAAGGCCGCTCCGGCGGCGGGCGGGACAATCTTCGCCGCCCTTGCCGCTATGTTCGGCTTCCCGTCGTCCGGCGCCTGAGCGCGTAGCCGACGGATCAGGTCGACGGCTCTCGGCGAGGGCTGGGGCGGATCCCGCTCCGTCCCCACGTTGCGCTGACGGGACGCGCCAAACCCTTCCGCCCGTCATCCCCCTCGGGAGGCTACCCAGGCGGTCGGACGGCTCCGGGCCGTCGCGGCGGGTGTCGTGCCCGGCAGGGGCGTGAGACCTCGGCCGCCCGGCGGAAGGGGCGCCATCCGAAGGCTTGCCGTCCCTCGGCTCGTGGTATGCGGCGGCGCGGGCTGCCTCGAACGCGGCGCGCACGTCTCCGTCCTCCGGAGCAAATCCGGGGGCGTTCTCGGAGTCCGGACTACGGCACTCACGTCGGCTGGCGCGGAGCGGCCCGATCTTCGCGGGACGCGCTCCGCCACGACGCCCGCCCCCGCCGCACCGCGAAGGCACGGCCTCGCGCGCGAGGAAAGCTCTCACGGCCCCGTCGGAACGGGGCCCGCGATCACTTGATCTTGCCTTCCTTGTACTCGACGTGCTTGCGCGCGACCGGGTCGTACTTCCGGATCGTCATCTTCTCGGTCATCGTGCGGGCGTTCTTCTTCGTGACGTAGAAATGCCCCGTCCCCGCCGAAGAGTTGAGGCGGATCTTGATGGTGGTCGGCTTGGCCATGGGTTTCTCCCGTTCGCCCCGCTGCGGCGGGCTCCCCGCCGGGCGCGGCTGGGGGATGGTCGTGCTGGAATGTCAGGCGGCGCTTCTATCGGCCCGACGCGGCCTGTCAAGACGCCCGCGCCCGCCCGCCCTGCCGGCCCGGACCCGACCGCGCGATGACGCCCGCCGGACCCCGATCCTCGATCCAAACTGCCAAACAGACCTGCCCACCGAAAACCGCGCGGGGAGCGCCGAACCGAACCCCGCCGGGAATGGACCATTCGATGCCGCTGCTCGAGTGCCGACAGGCGGGACGTGGGACGATTCCCACCTCGCCCACTGCCGATGGCTGCATCCGGCCGGAGGCGCGCCGGGCTCGGCGGCCCGTCGAAGTCTGTCCTGCATTGGCTCGCGCGACGCAGCACCGCCGGCTGTTTTGAAGCCGACACATAGGTCCGGCTCGCGCTATTCCCTCCCGAATTCCCACGACGGGCGCCGCCGATCCACGGATTGCTGGGGGAGCGGGCGCCATCCGGCAGGACGTCCGGGGCACCGGCGGACCCGCCAGCGTGACCTCTGGGAAGACGTCCGGTTCCGGGCGGTCCGGGGCATATGAGACAGCCGCGGTGGCATCAGGCGCGGGGGGGCCTGTAAGCCGGATCCTGTTCCCCGTCTCGCGACGGTTCGGCGACCATTCGTCTGGGCGGCGGGTCGCCCCGCCGCTCGGGCTGCCAA
>CAZWWR010000230.1:0-4111 GCA_964637265.1 uncultured Jannaschia sp. | reverse complement strand
CGCCGGTGCGGGCTCCGCCTCCGCCCGGGGCGCCTCCGGCTCCGCCTCGGCCGGCCCCTCGGGCGGCTCCACCCGGCGCAGCCCCTCCACCTCGAGCTCGCCGCCCGGCACCGGCTCCAGCCCGCCCATCGCCAGCGCGTTGCGCTCGGCCAGCCGGTCGTACTGCACCTTCTGCACGTGCTCCGCGGCCTCCGCGTTGGTGATCAGCCGGCCCGCCTCGTCGTGCCACCACTGCCCGGGGTTCACGCCCCCGGGCCCGATCCGGCCGATGATCTCCTGCCGGTCGATGCGGTCGAGGTCGTCCATCGACACGACCGCCGCCACGGGCCGCCCGTGCCGCGTCAGCACGCAGTGGCATCCCCGCTCCTGCACCCGCAGGACGATGTCGCTCAGCCGGTCCCGCGCGCGGGAGGTCGGCATGCGGAAGGGCATCGGAAAGGCGTCTGACATGGTGTCCCCCGTTTCGTGCATTCTGGGTTCGAGGCCCGGGAAACTTGCCCCGAACGGTGAACAAACCGTTCGCGGGGGGGTGCGGAACGGGGCAACCCTCGCCGCGGCGCAGCGAGAACGAGAAGGGCGCCCCGAGGGCGCCCTGTGCACGTCCGGGTTGTGTTTGGGGGCTACTTCTGCGGACCGATCATCATGATCATCTGGCGGCCCTCCATCTTCGGGAAGTTCTCCACCTTGCCCACTTCCTTCGTGTCGTCCGCCACCCGCTCCAGCAGCTCGCGCCCGAGGTTCTGGTGCGCCATCTCCCGTCCCCGGAAGCGCAGCGTCACCTTGACCTTGTCGCCGGCCTCGAGGAACCTGAAGACGTTGCGCATCTTGACGTCGTAGTCGTGCACGTCGGTGTTGGGGCGGAACTTCACCTCCTTCACCTCGATCGTCTTCTGCTTCTTGCGGGCCTCGGATTCGCGTTTCTGCTGCTCGTACTTGAACTTGCCCAGATCCATGATCTTGGCCACGGGCGGGTTCGCGTTCGGGCTGATCTCCACGAGATCGAGCCCCACCTCCTCGGCCAACCCTTTGGCCTTGCTGGGAGACATCACGCCGAGGTTCTCTCCCTCGGCGCCGATCAGGCGGACTTCTACGGCGCGGATACGGTCGTTGGCGCGGGGGCCGGTGTCGCGCACGGGAGGCGCGTTGTGGGGTCTGCGGGCGATGGTCGTGGTCCTGTCTGTCGTTTCAGGGAAGGTGCGGAAATGTAGCCGTCCGGAGCGGTTCGTTCAACCCGGGCCCCTCCGGTCCCCGCATCTCCCCGCCGACCGGGCGCCCGGCACCGCAGAAGCCATGGAACCCCCCGCCCGGGGGATCGTTCCCTACGTGCACCGGAGGGAGCGCCGCTCAACCTCCGGGCATTTGACACGACGCACGAGGAGACACGCATGTCCCGCACGATTTGGGTCGGCGTAGCGGTGGTAGCCGTCGCCGGCATCGCCTGGCTGGTGATCGACGGCGCGCTCGAGGAGGGCCAGACCGTCGACGACGCGCAGGTCGAGGCCCCGCTGACCGTCGAGGAGGTTGAAGGGGGCGAGGCCGAGCTGGCCGTCGACGAGTCGAGCGACATCGAGCCCTCCGACAGCACCATCGTCGGCGAGGCGCCCGTCGAGGTCGGCCCGGAAGCCGAGTCTGAGGGTGTGTCCGAGGAGGCCGAGGTCGTCGTCGAGGAGGCCGAGGTCGTCGAGGAGACCCCCGTGGAGGAGGCCGCCCCCGTGGGTGGGGCCGCCGCGCTGGTCGAGGAGGGCGAGGCCGAGATCGAGGCGGGCGCCGATGCGGTCGTCGAGGGGGCCGAGGCCGTCGAGGCGGAGGCCGAGGAAGGCGCCGCCGTCGTCGCCGAGGGCACCGAGGAGTTGATTGACGATGCGGAGGCCACGGTCGTGCCGCTGGGCGAGAGCACCGCGGGCGCGGCCGAGGAGGCGGTGACGGAGACCGGCGAGGCCGCCGAGGCCACGGGCGAGGCCATCGAGGAGACGGCCGAGGATGCCGGCGCCGCGGTGGCCGACGCGGCGGGCGACGCCGCGCAGGCGGTCGAGGACGCGGCCGAGGCCACGGGAGAGGCCGTCGGGGACGCGGCGCAGGCGACCGAGGAGGTCGTCGAGGACGCGGCCGCCGAGGTGGGCGAGGCGGCCGGTGACGCCGTGCAGGCGACCGAGGAAGCCGCCGCCGATGCCGCCGCCGCGACCGAGGAGGTCGCCGCCGATGCGGCCGCGGCCACCGAGGAGACCGTCGAGGAAGCCGAGATCGCGGTGGAAGGCGCGGCCGAGGAAGTCGCTACCGAGGTCGAGGCCGTCGAGGCGGATGCGGCCGAAGGCACGGTCGAGGTCACGGAGACGACCGTGCCGATCGAGCCGGTCGAGGAGGAGGGCACCGAGCTGGCCGCCGCCGAGACCGAGGCGACCACCGTGCCGCTCGAGACGGAGGCCGAGGCGTCTGCCGCCGAGGTCTCGGGCGACGAGACCGTGGTGCTGGCGGACGGGACCGAGACGACCGTGGGCGAGCTCTTCACGCCGGAGGGGTTCGATGTCGACGCGGCGATCCTCTACGTCGAGGAGTCGGACCTGAACCCGGTCGTGCGGACGACGCTCGGCGGAGCGCTCGAGCAGACCCGCGACAACCCGGAGCTCGTCTCCGAGGTGATCGTGCAGGTGCGCGACCGTCTGGGGCTCTCCCCGCTGGAGTGACGCGCAGGCGCGGGGCGGCCTTCCGGACAGGTCGCCCGGCAACGCTCGCCGCGACCGGCCCGCGCGACGCAGAGGAGGCCCGGAAGAGCAGGCGGGATTTCCACACATCGAGCCATGGTTGCGCGCGCCTCGTTCAAGGCGCGCGCTTTTGCGGTTCCGGTCCCCATTCCGCCGTAAAGCGCCTCCGCCGTCCCTCTCCCACTGCATCGAGACTGTATTCACCGCGAGCGTCGTGCGTGGGGTCATCCGGCCGCAGGGTTCACCCAGAGACCGGGTGTGCGCTCTTCGGTGGCGGCCGTTCTTCGTCCCATGAGCATGCCGGTGACTTCCGATGGCATCCGCGGATGACGAGCGGCACGGCCCCATTGGGCGCCCGGCGGACATCGAGCCTGTCATAGACCCTCACCGCCCTACGAGCGATGAACGTCGGGGCCGGTCCGGCACCGATACCGTCGGCCCCTCAACGCCGTGCCGAGCAACGGTGCCGACGACGGTTCGGTCGATCTACCTGCCTGACAACCATCCGAGGCGAGCGCCCGCCCTCCCAGGCCGAAAGAAGTTCATCCGTCTCGATGCGACGAACGGTCCGTGACCGGTCCGGCCGATCCGTCCTTGCCGTTCTAGGCCGCTTGCAAGGCGGGAAGCCCCGCCACTCTCCGGCCGTTTTGGCCTCCCGCGTCGGAGCGAGGGCGTGGCGGGCTGCGGGCGACCCGGACGAGCCGGCCCAGTCAGTCCACGAAGGCCTTCTCGACGACGTAGTGCTTCGGGTCGGAGTTCGCGCCCTCCTCCAGGCCGAAGCCCTCGAGGATCTCCTTGATCTCGAGGTTGAAGGCGAGGTTGCCGCAGACCATGGCGCGGTCGCGCTCGGGCGAGAGCCCCTCGACCTCGAGATCCCGGAAGCAGCGGCCCGAGCGGATGAGATCGGTGATCCGGCCCATCGTCTCGGTCTCGTCGCGCGTCGTGGTCGGGTAGTATTTGAGCTTGCCGGCCACGAGTTCGCCGATAAGGGGATCCTCCGGCAACGCCTCGACCATCTCGCGGCTGTAGGCTAGCTCGTCGGCCTCGCGGCAGGTGTGGGTGACGATCACCTCCTCGAACTTCTCCCAGGTCTCGGGGTCGCGCAGGAGCGAGGCGTAGGGCGCGAAGCCGGTGCCGGTGGCGAAGAGCCAGAGCCGCTTGCCGGGAAGCAGCGCGTCGTGGACGAGAGTGCCCACGGGCTTGGGCCGCAGGATGATCTGGTCGCCCGGCTCGATGTACTGGAGCCGCGAGGTGAGCGGGCCGTTCTCTACCTTGATCGAGTAGAACTCCAGCTCGTCGTCCCAAGAGGGCGAGGCGATGGAGTAGGCGCGCAGGATGGGCTTGGCGCGCCCCGTCTTGGCGTCGGGCTCGCCCATCAGGCCGATCATCACGAACTCGCCCGAGCGGAAGCG
>CAZWWR010000229.1:0-4126 GCA_964637265.1 uncultured Jannaschia sp. | reverse complement strand
GGTCCTCGACGCGGCGACCCGTCCGGTCCTCCGGCCGGCCGCCCGAGCGGCCCCCTTTGTGCAGCGCGGCGGGGCTCCCGGCGGGATCGGCGGCCGGAGCCGCGGAGGGCCCGCCCTCCTCCGGCCGGTCGAGCGCGCCACGGGCGGCGCGGGCCTTGTCGATGGCGATGCGCAGGCGTTCCATATTCGGTCTCGGCTCATCCAGTTGACGCGGCCCGGCAGGCCCGTCGGTGACGTCACATCAGAAGCGGCTGACGATCCCCTCGATGCCGGAGGCGATCGGGTCGGGCAGACGCTCGGCGATCTGCGTGCCGATCCGGCCGAGCGGCATGTAGAACCGGTCCACCGCCCAGAGCGCAGCCGGGATCCCCACCATCACCGCGAGCACGACGGCGGCGAGGCGCAGGCGGCGGGCGCGGATCTCGGCCGCGGTCCGCACGAAGGGCAAGGTGGCCAGCGGCGTGATCTCGAGGCCGCGCACGATGTCGGCCGGGCGCCGCACCGAGCCGTTGAGCAGTTCGAGCAGCAGCACCAGCGCGAGCCCGAGCCCCAGGCCGCCGCCCGCGCCGAGCAGCACCAGCCGGGGCCGGTCGGGGCTCACCGGGGCGCCGGGCGGCGTCGCCTGCTCGGTCACCACCACGCGCTGGCCCTTCGAGAGCGCCTCGATCATGTCTCCGGTCTCGGCCCGGGCGCGGGCCGCCACCGCGCGGTCGTATTGCTGGCGGACGTTGTCGTAGTCGCGCTGCAGCGCGCTCAGCGCCACCTGGTTGGCCGGGGTCGCCTCGATCGACGCGCGCAGGGCCTCGATCCGCTCCTCGAGCCGACCGATCTGGTCGACGAGGAACTCCTCCTGCTGGGCGATGTCCTGGAGCTGGAGCTCGTAGGGGTCGAGCGGGGCGGCGCCCTCCACGCCGACCTCGCCGCCGGCCGCCGCCGCGGCCCGTTGGCGCTCGGCCACGATCTCCTCGAGCGCCTCGATCCGGGTGCGCAGCACCCGCATCCGCGGGTTCTCGGGCGACAGCAGCGCGCTCGAGGCGTCGTAGCTGTCGCGCAGGCGCTGGAGTTCGGCCTCCTGTGGAGAGCGCGCGCCGCCGCCCTCCGCGGCGAGCGGCTGCCCGGTGTCGCGCAGCGCCTCCACGCCGCGGCGCCGGTCGCGCAGCAGCGTGAGCTCGCGCTCGCTCTGTAGCAGGCGCTCCTCCGAGCGGGTGAGCTGGCTGCGGCGCGACTCGAGCGTGGAGGGCAGCGCCGAGGCGTTGGCCTCCTGGAAGCCGATGATCCGGGCGCCGCGGTCGGCGAGCTCGCCGTCGAGCCGGTCGACCTCCTGCTCGAAGAACTCCAGCGTCTCGCCCGAGGTGCCGGTGCGGCGCTCCACGTCCTCGCGCAGGATCAGCGTGACCAGCTCGTTGACCACCGCGGCGGCGCGATCGGGCTCCGAATCGCGGAAGCGGACCTCGACCTGGGTGACGGGCGGCGCGCTGCGCCGGCGCCCGTCGGAGCTGCGCACCCGGAACTCGATGCGCTGGCGCAGGTCGGCCACCACCGCGTCGGGGCTGCGCGGGGCGCCCGCCTCCTCGGCCTCGTCGAGTCCGAGCCGGTCGGCCAGGTCGAGGAGCGTCGCCCGGCCGAGCACCTGCTGGCGGATCAGCTCGAGCTGGGCGGCGGCCTCGGTGTTCACCGTGGAGGCGGCGAGGTTGCCGGGGATGCGCTCCGATTCGACCACCATCCGGGCGTTGGCCACGTAGACGGGCGGCAGGATCAGCGCGAGGCTCACGCCCACCGCCGTGCCGAGCGCGCCGAGGATCAGCACGTAGTGCAGCCGCCGCAGCACCAGGGTCAGGTAGAACTTCGCGTCGGCCAGCATCTCAGGAGCCTTTCCCGGGCGGGATCGTGGTGGGCGGATGGGCGGGCGTCCCGCCCGGCGTCTGGGGCGGCGCGACCTTGTCGACCAGGCGCAGCGGCCGGCGCCGCGTCTCCACGTCGCCGAAGAACACCCCGTCGGTGAGCACCTGCCGCACGGTCCGCTCGGAGACCTGGGGGTCGCCCTCGGTGTAGGCGTAGAGCAGCGACAGGTCGCAGAGCTGGTTGATCAGCCGCGGCACGCCCCCCGTGCGGGCGTGGATCAGCACGCAGGCGCCCGGCGAGAACAGCCCCAGATGCCCGCCCGCGACGGTCACGCGGTGGGCGATGTAGGCGGAGGCGTCCTCGGCGCTCAGGGTCGGCAGGTGGTAGCTCACCGAGATGCGCTGCGCGAACTGGGTGAGGTCGGGCTGGCGGACGATGTCCCGCAGCTCGGGCTGGCCGACGAGCACGAGCTGCAGGATCTCGTCCTTGCCGGAGTTGATGTTGGTGTACATGCGCAGCTCCTCGAGCGCGTCGCGCCCCAGGTGCTGCGCCTCGTCGAAGATCAGCACCACGCGGCGGCCGCCGGCGTACTCGTCGAGCAGGAAGCGCTGGAACTGGTCGAACAGGTCGACATAGGGGACCCCGGGCTCGGTGCGCTGGCCGAAGGCGTGCAGCACCCAGCGGAGCAGCTCGCCCTGGTTGCCCTGCGCGTTCGAGACGAGGCCCACGGTGACGTCCTCGCCCAGCCCGTCGAGCAGGTGATGGAGCAGCGTCGTCTTGCCCGCCCCGACCTCGCCGGTCAGCAGGGTGATGGGCGAATGCGTCATCATCCCGTACTCGAGCACCGTGTAGGCCGAGCGGTGGGCGCTTCCCCAGAACAGGTAGGAGGGGTCGGGCGGCAGCAGGAAGGGCCGCTCGCGCAGGCCGAAGTGATCGCAGTAGATGCTGGCGTTGGCCATCGCGTCGCGCTTTCCGTTCCTTTGGAGCCCGCCCGCCGCTCGCGCGGGGACCGGACCTCGGCCGGGGCCCGCGCCCTCCGCCCGTGCCGGCCGCGCGCCCGATCCGTGTTTTCGGCCGCCCCGGAACGAGCCGGGACGGAAGACGGGGCGACGGGGAGGCCCGAAACGGACCCCCGAGACACCCCGCAGAACCTCCCGCGGACCGGCTTCGCCGTCCCGCCTCCCGTGCGTCCTCCCGCCCCCCGCCGCCGGGCCCGCCCGAGGACCCCTCCTTGATGGAACCGTCCCCCGTGGAACCGTCCCAACCTGGTCCGGACGAGCCCCCGGTGCGCCTTCCGGTGCGCCGGAGCGGTGACGCGAGGCCGGAGGGAGCGGGAGCACGATACGCGGGCAGTGGTTACATGGTCGCAAACGGCCGGACAAGAAAGCCCCGCGCCCCACGCCCGCCGCACGGTCCCGACGGTGCCGAAATGCCGCTCGGCCGGTTCCCGTGACGTCACCGAAGCGGGGCGCGGGGCGGGCCCGGACGGTGGGAGCCGTCGGAAGGAGAGGGTCGAAGGGGAGCGTCCGGGGGGATCGTGGACGCCCGGATCCGATCGCCACCCGCACCCTCCCGGAGAGGCGGGGATCGCAGCGAAAAAGGGGGCGGGACGGGGCGGAACAGGCGAATCCGCGCCGCCGGGGCTCCAGCGCGGGAACCCTTGCCGCCCCCGGCGCGATGGAAGAGGGGCGTCACGGTGGCGCGCCGGCGAAGCGGCCCCGGCACAGGAGGGAAAGATGGACGGTTGCGGACGGGCTGCATCATTTTGTAACAAAGGCATACTGTTCTAGAGGCAATTCCACCGCACTGCGGCGCAATATCAAGTTTTCGGGTTCTCGCTCGGAGAGATCAGGCTATCACCCGACCCGAGTGGCGTCGGACAAGAAGAATCGGACCCAGGAGCCGTCCGGCGTCGGAAAGGACCATCGATCCTCCGGCGACCCGTGGCGCAGACCCTCACGGAGGGGGAAGCCTGGATCGAAACGACAGCGCGAGGCGCCTCGCGTACCCGACCTCCGCGGTCCCGCATTCCCGGGACCCGGTCGATCCGGGGGGGGCGTGTCGCAGATTGCGAAAGAGAAGGCATTCCGCTCCCATGTTCCTCCACTCCACTCCCACCGCGGCCTCGACCGACGCCCATGGGCAGGCGGTGCTCGACGCGGCCTTCCTCAGGCCGGCGCATCTGGGCAGGTCGCAGGCGATGCAGCCGGTCCCGGCCGCCTCTGCGATGGCCTCCGCCGCCCCGGCCGTGACGGCCGCGGCCCCCCCCGCCCGCGCGGCGGCG
>CAZWWR010000228.1:0-4146 GCA_964637265.1 uncultured Jannaschia sp. | reverse complement strand
GGATCGGCCCGCCCCGCCCGGCGCCGCGCCGCCGACCCCCCCGGCCGAGGGCGTGCGCCTGTCGGGCGACCAGACGCTCGAGATCATGATCCGCCTCGCCGCCGCCGAGGCCGCGGCGGCCGCGCGCCAGCGGGTCAACGTCGCCATCGGCCTGCTCGCTACCGGCCTCACGATCTTCGGCGCGGTGATCGTCGCCCTGCTGAACGACCGCATCGAAGAGCTGGCCGGCCCCATCGTCGAGGAGGAGATCGGCGACCAGCTCGCCACCGCCTCGCTGCTGCCCCTGCTCGTGTCCGAGGCGCTGTCCTTCGATGACGTCTACAACGCGGAGAAGGCCGACCGCCTCCTCGTCGCGGCCGCCGAGCTCGCGCCCCAGGTGCTGGTGCTCGAAGGTCTCCAGCGCGAGCTCGCGCTGCGTCGCATCGAGGATCTCGTGGACGCCTTCGCCGGGGCGGGCGATCATTACCGCGTCGAGGCGCTCTATGCCGCCTTCGGCGCGCCGCTGCTCGAGTTCGACGGCATCCGCTTCACCATGGCGCTGGTCCTGGCCCGCATCGCGGTGATCGAGGGCACCGTCCCGCCGAGGATCAGGCCGCTTGCCGCGGCGGTCGGCGCCCATCCGAACGACCCCGCCGGCGCGACGATGGAGGCCGTGCGCACGATGACGCTGATCTTCGACTTGGCCGACGCGGCGTGGGAGGAGGACGGCCTCCGCCAGGCCGTCCTGCGCGAGCGCGAACGCTACGACGGCTTCCCCTGGTTCCTCTACGACGAGTTCGACACCATCGCCAAGATGACGGCCCCTGACGCGCGCGAGCCGCGCAAGGATGCCCATCGCCGCGCCACCCTCCTGAGCGAGATCGTCGCGCCCCTGATCCCGCAGGACTAGGCGCGCCCGATCCCTCGGCATCCGCGCCTCGCCGTCCTCCGCGCGCTTTGACAAGGCCGCACGCGGCGGGCGATGCTCGGCGCGCATCTGCCCGAGGAATGCCCATGCCCACCCCCATCGCCCGCGCCGACTACGCCGCCATGTACGGCCCCACGACCGGCGACCGGGTGCGCCTGGCCGATACCGACCTGTGGATCGAGGTCGAGCGCGACCACGCCACGCCCGGCGAGGAGGTCAAGTTCGGCGGCGGCAAGGTGATCCGCGACGGCATGGGCCAGTCGCAGCGCACGCGGGCCGAGGGCGCCGTCGACACCGTCATCACCAACGCCCTGATCGTGGACCACACGGGCATCTACAAGGCCGACGTGGGCCTGCGCGGCGGCCGGATCCACGCCATCGGCAAGGCCGGCAACCCCGACACGCAGCCGGGCGTCGACATCGTCATCGGCCCGGGCACCGAGGCCATCGCGGGCGAGGGGCGCATCCTGACCGCCGGCGGCTTCGACGCGCATATCCACTTCATCTGCCCCCAGCAGATCGAGGACGCGCTCCATTCCGGCCTCACCACGATGCTCGGCGGCGGCACCGGCCCCGCCCACGGCACGCTCGCCACCACCTGCACGCCGGGGCCCTGGCATATCGGCCGCATGCTCCAGGCGCTCGACGCCTTCCCGATCAATTTCGGCCTCGCGGCCAAGGGCAACGCCTCCGAGCCCGCGGCCCTGCGCGAGATGGTCGGCGCCGGCGCCTGCGCCATGAAGCTGCACGAGGATTGGGGCACCACGCCCGCGGCCATCGACTGCTGCCTGACGGTCGCCGACGAGATGGACGTGCAGGTCATGATCCATACCGACACGCTCAACGAGTCGGGCTTCGTCGAGGACACGGTCGCCGCGATCAAGGGCCGCACCATCCACGCCTTCCACACCGAGGGGGCTGGCGGGGGACACGCGCCGGACATCATCAAGGTCTGCGGCCTGCCCCACGTCATCCCGTCCAGCACCAACCCCACGCGCCCCTACACGGTGAACACCCTGGAGGAGCATCTCGACATGCTCATGGTGTGCCACCACCTCGACCGCTCGATCCCCGAGGACGTGGCCTTTGCCGAAAGCCGCATCAGGCGCGAGACCATCGCCGCCGAGGACATCCTCCACGACATGGGCGCCTTCTCGATCATCGCGAGCGATTCCCAGGCGATGGGCCGCGTCGGCGAGGTCGTCACCCGGACGTGGCAGACGGCACACAAGATGAAGGTCCAGCGCGGCCGCCTCCCCGACGAGGCGGGCGACAACGACAACCTCCGCGTCCGCCGCTACGTCGCCAAGTACACGATCAACCCCGCCATCGCCCACGGCATCTCCCACGAGATCGGCTCCGTCGAGCCCGGCAAGCGCGCCGACCTGGTGCTCTGGAACCCCGCCTTCTTCGGCGTGAAGCCCGAGATGGTGCTCGTCGGCGGCACCATCGCGATGGCCCAGATGGGCGACCCCAACGCCTCCATCCCCACGCCGCAGCCGGTCTACTCCCGGCCCATGTTCGGCGCCTTCGGGCGGAGCCCCGAGCGCGGCGCCGTCCTCTTCGTGTCCGAGGGCGCGGAGGTGGGCGGCCTCGGCCTCGCCAAGGAGACGGTGGCCGTGAGGAACACCCGGAGCATCGGCAAGAGGGACATGGTGCTCAACGACGCGACGCCCGAGGTCGAGGTCGACCCCGAGACCTACGAGGTCCGCGCCGACGGCGAGCTCCTGACCTGCGAGCCGGCGGAGGTGCTGCCGATGGCGCAGCGATACTTCCTCTACTGATGGCGGCGATGAAGGCCGCGCACTTCATCTGCCGCCGGGACGGGATCGGCCTCAGGCGCGTCACGCGCGTGGAGGGGCGGCCGGGCGTCTGGCGGTCCGGCGACTGGGACATGAAACCCGACGACGCCCGGAGCCTGATCGGCGGCTGGATCTTCCTCCACGAGACCAAGGCGCAGGCATCGGTCTTCGGCGGCGTCGTCCTCGACCTGCGGGAGGTCGTGAATACGGATCTCGCCCGTTCCGAACGCGTCGTCTTCGAGCTCGAGGCGAAGGCGGAAGGGAAGGGCGCGCGCTGGCGCGGGGCCTCGCACGCGATGGCCGCCTGCGGCGGGATCGTGGACCTATGAGGCCCGCGCCCCGCCCCGCCCCGGCCCCGTCCGCCCGCGTGCCGCTCCGTCGCCGGCATGTCACCCTCCGCGCCGCTCCGGAACGGGATCGCCCCGAGATGCCCGATTATTGCGCTGCGGACACGGCATTCTCGGAATGCGTCCGGGGCGGGTGCCCGGTAAGGGCCCGTCAACTAGTGTCACGCAGGGGGAGGCGAACCGGAGACGGAGGCCCTGCCCATGCGACCCCTCTTCACGCCCACCCGGGTGGCGAACGCGAACTACTCGCCGTCCATCGGCCATCGCCTCTCCTGCCGCCTCTGCGAGATCGGGCACGGCCTCCCGCCCGCCGACTTCCGCGCCCGCTGCGGCCCCGAGGTCGCCCGGCTGGAGGCCATGCCCGAGGGCGCCCTCCGCTCGATGGGGCTCTCGCGGTCGGACGCGATGGAGTTCGTCGTCGGACGCATCCTCGCGGGCTGAGCCGCCCCGGCCGGGGGCGGCGATGAGCTCCGCGCCCGGCTACGCGGCGGTCATGCTCCTCGCCGGCGTGGGCATCCCCGTCCTCGCCGCGCTGAACGCCCGCCTCGGCGCGCTGATGGGGGCGCCCGCGAGCGCCGCCGTCATCCTCTTCGCCGTCGCGCTGGCCTCCGCGCTCGTCGTCGCGTTCGCCACCGGGCTCGACCTGCGCGCCGCGGCCGCCGCGCCGCCGCACCTCTTCCTCGCGGGCGTGCTGGTCGCGTTCTACGTGCTCTCCGTCACCTGGATCGCGCCGCGCTTCGGGGTCGGCAACGCCGTCTTCTGCGTGCTCCTGGGCCAGATCGTCTCGGCCGCCGCCATCGACCATTTCGGCCTCTTCGGCGCCCGCGTCCTCCCGCTCTCGCCGCTCCGCGCGCTGGGCCTCGCGGCGATGGCGGGCGGGCTCTTCCTCGTCCAGATCGCGGGCCGCCCATGAGCACCCCTCCCCCCGGTCGCGTGCAGGCGCAGGGCCCGGACGGATCCGGCCTCTCCGCGCGCGGGGCCGCGCTCCGGAGGCGCCGATCGGCCCCCGGGCAGGCGATCCTCGTCCCGGGCCCGCCCGCCCCGGACCGCCGCCCGGCTTCCCGCCCCGTGTGGCGCCCCATGCCGCCCG
>CAZWWR010000227.1:0-4159 GCA_964637265.1 uncultured Jannaschia sp. | reverse complement strand
ACCCCGAGGCCCCGCCCCCTGCGCCGGGCGGGCAGCCGCAGCGCGCGGCGCAGCGAGCGCCCGGCCCGGCCCATGTCGTGCCCGATGGCCAGCACCGCCGGCACCATCAGCAGCACCAGCACCATCCCGAAGCCCAGCCCGTAGGCCAGCGTGATGACCGTGGGACGGAGGAACTGTGCCTGCGTCGAGCTCTCGTAGAGGAGCGGCGCGAGCCCCAGCACCGTCGTCAGCGTCGTCAGCAGCACGGGACGGAGCCGGTCGCAGGCCGCGTCCACGATGGAGGGGAACAGCGCCCGGTCGCGGCCGTACTCGTCCACCGTCGTCACCAGCACGATGGAATCGTTGATGATGATGCCGACCATCCCGATCAGCCCGACGATCGAGAACATCGACAGCGGCACGTCCCACCACCAGTGCCCCCAGATCGCCCCGACGAGGCCGAACGGGATCACCGCCATGATCGCCGCGGGCCGGCTCCAGGAGGCGAAGATCCAGCTCAGCACGAGGTAGATCCCCAGCAGGCACATCACGAGGCCGAGCATCGCGTCCGAGAGGAACGCCCGCTCCTGCTCGGCGAGCCCGCCCATGCGCCATTCGACCTGATGCACGGCGGCGATCTCGGGCAGGATCTCGCGCTCGATCGTCTCGCGGATCTCGGTCGCCCGGGGCGCGTCGTCCTGATCGATGTCGCCAGAGACCGTGACGACCTGCACCCCGTCGGTCCGGCGGATCGTCCCGAACCCGGAGCGCCGCTCGACCTCCACGATGTCGCCCAGCGCCACGATCTGCCCGCCCCCGGCGGCGCCGGCGGCCGAGGGGGCCACGAGTTGCAGCCCCTCGAGGAAGTCGGCGCGCAGCTCCCCCTCGGGCAGCTCGACCCGGATCGTCCCGGTGCGCAGGCCGACGGGGAAGCTCGCCGCCTCGATGCCGCCGAGGCGGTCGCGCAGCTCGCGCCCCAGCGCGTCGATCGAGAAGCCGAGCGCCTCGCCCTGCGGCGTGAGCGTCAGGATCAGCTCGTCGCGGTCGTAGGGCAGGTCGTCGCCCACCCCCGAGACCTCGGGGAACTGAGCGACCGCGGCCTTCAGCGCCTCGGCCGCGGGCTTGAGCACCGCGCTGTCCGCGCCGAACAGCTCCACCGACAGGGCGTCGCCCCCCGGCCCCGACCGCCAGCCGCGGAACGAGACCTCCTCGGTCAGCGGAAGCTGGCGCACCTCGTCCTGCAGGTCGCCCACGAACTGGAACGACGAGTAGGGCCGCAGATCGGCGTCGATCAGCTCGATGGCGATGGAGCCGAGCAGGTCGGCGTCCTTCTCGTCGGCCGAGGCGAGCGGGAAGCCCTGGTTCCCGCCCACCTGGCCCAGCACGTAGTCGACCGGGTCGGTGCCGTACTCCTCGACGTAGCGGGCCGAGACGGCGTCCACGGCGCGCTGCATCTCGCGCATCTGCGCGACGCTGTCCGCCCGCTCCGCCCCCTCGAGCATCGCGAAGTTGCCGGTGATCGAGCCGCGCTCCGGCGCGTTGAAGAAGCGCCACGCCACGTCCCCCTTGAGGAACAGCGCCGCCTGCGAGGCGAGCAGCACGAGCGCGCCCGCGACCACCGGGTAGCGGGCGCGGATCACCAGCCGGACGGCGGGGCGGAACAGGCGCTCCCGGAACCAGGACAGTCCGCGGTTCACCTGCCGCGAGGGCCAGTCGTACCAGTGCTCCCGCGCCGAATGGGCCAGTGCGTGGGCCATGTGGTTGGGCAGGATGAGGAAGCATTCCACCAGCGAGGCCAGCAGGACCACGATCACCGTGAAGGGGATGTCCTCGATCAGGTTGCCGAACCGCCCGCCGATGGCGACGAGGCCGAAGAAGGCGATCACCGTGGTGATCGTGGCCGAGAAGACGGGCAGGAACATGCGCCGCGCGGCGTTCTCCGCGGCCGTCGCGGGCGGCTCGCCCAGCACGCGGGCGCGGTAGTCGGCGTGCTCGCCCACCACGATGGCGTCGTCCACCACGATCCCGAGCGTGATGATCAGCGCGAAGAGCGAGATCATGTTGATCGTGATGCCCGCCGCCCACATCAGGGCGATCGCGCTCAGCATCGCCACGGGGATCCCCGCCGCCACCCAGAAGGCCGTCCGCGCGTTGAGGAAGAGGAACAGCAGGATCACCACGAGGCCGAGGCCCAGCAGCGCGTTGTCCACGAGAACCTCGATCCGGCCGGAGATGGCCTCGGTCCGCGTCCGGATCAGCTCGATGGTCACGCCCTCGGGGGCGGCGGCCTCGATCTCGCGGGCGACCTCCTCGACCACGGCCTGCAGCGCGATGGCGTCGCCTCCCGCCGAGCGGTCGACGCGCAGCGTGACCGCCGGATCGTCGCCCACGAAGAAGGCCCGATCGCGGTCGACCCCGCCGCTCACCACGCGCCCGAGGTCGCCCACCGTGAGCGTCGTGCCGTCGGCCTCGCGGCGCACGACCAGCGCCTCGACCTCCTCCGCGGTCCGGCGTTCCGCGCCGGTGCGGACGCGGGCGCCGGCCCCGTCCACGTCGCCCGCCGGGTTGCCCTGCGCGCTGGCGCCGATCACCTCGGACACCTCGCGCAGCGTGACGCCGTAGCGCAGGAGCGCGGTCGTGGGGATCTCCACCACCACCTCCGGCGCGGCGACCCCCTGGACGGTCGTCCGCGTGACGCCCTCCTGGAACAGCCGGGCGACCATCGCGTCCGCGAGGCGGGCGAGCTGGTCGGTGCCGACCGGGCCGGAGATCACCACATCGGTCACGCGGTCCCACCACTGGCGGGCGACGATCTCCGGGTCCTCCACCCCGTCGGGAAGGCCCGTCACCCCGTCGAGCGCCGCCTCGACGTCCTCCTCCGCGGTGGTGAGGTCCCGGCCGGGCTCGAACTCCAGCTCGATCCGGGCGCGGCCCTCCTCCGCGCGGGAGGTGACCTCGGCCACGCCCTCGACGGCCCGCAGCGCAGGCTCGACGACCTCGACCACCCCGCGGGCCACGTCGCTGGCGCCCGCGCCCTCCCAGACGATGCGGACGTCGACCTCCTCGTTCACCGTGTCGGGGAAGAACTGCGCGCGCATGTTCGGGACGGCGAGCGCGCCCGCGGTCAGCATCAGGACGAGCAGGAGGTTCGCCGCCGTCCGGTGCCGGGTGAAGTAGCCGAGGATCCCCATCAGCCGCCCATCCGGTCCTCGAGGCGCGCCACCGTCGCGGCGGGCACCTCGGGCTCCCGAAGCTGGCCGAGCAGCCGCTCCTTCACGGCGGCGGGGATGTACCCGTTGCCCTCCACATAGGCCATCAGCCGGGCTCGGCGCTCGGGGTCGAGGGCGATCATCTCGGGCGCGGCGGGCGGCTCGGCGGCCGCCTCGGGTCGCACCGGGCGGACCTTGATCCCGGCGCCCAGCGCGGGCGAGCGCTCCGAGACGATCTCGCGCCCCTCGACCGGCCCCGCGACGAGCACGTCGTCGCCCTGCCGCCGCAGCAGCCGCACGGGGATCGCCTCGAGGCGCTCCTCGTCGGTGACGGCCAGCACGTCGCCCGCGGCCGAGAGCGCCGTGGCCGGCAGGCGGATCGTGCCGGGCAGCGGGGGCTCCTCGACCTCCACGCGCACGAAGTCCCCCGGCCGGAAGGCCGCCGCTCCGTCGAGCTCGGCGAAGACGAGCCGGCCCGTCTGTCCCTCTCCCGTGGCGGAGGCCTCGCGGACCACCCGGCCCTCGGCCGACACGTCGAGCCCCTGGACGTCGAGCACCGCGCGCAGCGGCGTGCCGGTGACCCCTCCGTCGCCCGCGGCGAGGCGGGCGTGCTGGGCGGCCGACAGGCGGAACGCGACCTCGAGCGCGGAGGGGTCGACCAGCTCGGCCAGCCGCTCGTTCGGAGAGACGAGCCCGCCTCGGCGCACCGAGACGTCCGAGACGATGCCGTCGAACTCCGCCCGCAGGACCCTGTCGTTGAGCTCGCGCTGCGCGATCTCGAGCGCGATGCGCCGCCGCTCCAGCACCGTGCGCGCCCCGTCGAGCCCCGTCTCCGCCTGCGCCTCGGCCTGCCGCCGCGACAGGATCGACTGCTCGGCCGCCGAGAGCGCCAGCTCCGCCGCCTCCAGCGCGGCGGAGGTGCCGACCCCGCGCGCATCGAGCTGGCGCTGGCGCTCGAGGGCGCGGGCCTG
>CAZWWR010000226.1:0-4186 GCA_964637265.1 uncultured Jannaschia sp. | reverse complement strand
CGCCCCGCCTGCCCCGTCCGCCCCGCCCCGGGCGGCGTCGCGCGCCTCAGCGAGCGCGGGGGCGAAGCCCGCGTCGTCCTCCACAGTCAGGCCGAGCGCGCCATGCGCGCGGGCGAGCGCGGCGAAGTCGGGATTCGCCAACGCCGTGCCCGAGACGCGGCCGGGATAGGCGCGCTCCTGATGCATGCGGATGGTCCCGTACATCGCGTTGTCGCAGACCAGCACGATCACCGCCGCGCCGTGCTGGCAGGCGGTGGCGAGCTCCTGGCTCACCATCTGGAAGCAGCCGTCCCCCGCGAGGCACACCACCTCGCGCCCGGGCGCGTGGAGCTTCGCGGCGATGGCGGCGGGCAGGCCGTAGCCCATCGAGCCCGAGGTGGGCGCGAGCTGCGTGCGCCACGCGCGCCAGCGGCCGTAGCGGTGGAGCCAGCCGGCATAGTTGCCCGCCCCGTTCGTGATCACGGCGTCGGCCGGCAGCGCCTCGCGTAGATGCGTGATCACATGCTCCATCCGGAGCGCGCCCCGCCCGGCCTGCGGCTCCTGCCAGGCCTCGTAGTCGGCCCGCGCCCCGCGGAGCCAGTCGCCCCCCTCGCGCGGGCGCGCCGCCCGGGCCAGCTGCGCGGCCACCGCGCCGGGCCGGGCCGCCAAGGCGATCTCGGGGCGGTACACCCGGCCGAGCTCGTCCGGGTCGGGATGGACGTGGAGGAGCGCCTGCCGCGGCACGGGCGGCACGAGGAGCGTGTAGCCCGAGGTCGTGATCTCGCCCAGGCGCGGCCCGAGCGCCAGGATCGCGTCGGCCTCCCGCACCCGGGCGGCCAGCGCCGGGTTGATCCCGATGCCCACGTCGCCGGCGTAGCAGGGGTGATCGTTGTCGAGGTAGTCCTGGCAGCGGAAGGAGGCGCCCACCGGCAGGCCCATCGTCTCCGCGAACGCGCCCAGCGCCGTGAAGGCGGCCGCGCTCCAGCCCCCTCCGCCCACGACGACGAAGGGCCGCTCCGCCCGGGCCAGGCGGTCGACCACCGCCGCCACGTCCTCGTCCGCCGCGCGTCCCGACGGAAGCGTCGCCGCGGGCGCGGGGGCGCCGGTGGCCGGGCCGGAGAGCATGTCCTCCGGCAGCGCGAGGACGACCGGGCCGGGCCGGCCCGCCTGCGCGACGTGGAACGCGCGGGAGACGTATTCGGGGATGCGGTCGGCCCGCTCGATGCGCGCCGCCCACTTCGCCAGTGGCGCGAACATCGCCGCGAAGTCGACCTCCTGAAAGGCCTCCCTGTCGCGCTGGTCCGAGGCCACGTCGCCCACGAAGAGCACCATCGGCGTGCTGTCCTGGAACGCGACGTGGACGCCCGAGGAGGCGTTCGCGGCCCCCGGCCCGCGGGTGACGAAGGCCACGCCGGGGCGGCCCGTGAGCTTGCCCGTCGCCTCCGCCATCATCGCGACGCCGCCCTCGTGCCGGCCCGTGATCACATCGATCCCGCTCCCGGCGAGGCCGTCGAGCGCGGCGAGGAAGCTCTCGCCAGGGATGGTGAACACCCGCTCCACCCCCTGCTCCGCGAGGCAGGCCACGAGGAGGGCGCCGGCATGGGGCCAGGCGGCCGTCCCGGAGGCGTTCCGGTCGGGGCGGGGGGTGCCGGCGGAGGGGGCGGGCGGGGCGGAGGGCTGCTCGGTCATGCCCGATCCCTGCCACGGGCCGGAGCGGGAGGGAACTGCCCCGAACGGGGGCAATCCCCAGGGTGCCGGAACCCCGAATGCAAGTTTCGGGGTAACCCTGCGTCACGCGCCTCAGGCGTCGTAGTCGCGCCGGTCCTCGATCACCAGCCCGTCGTTGGGCAGCTCCCCGGGCGCCACCCGCTCGACGCGTCCGCGCAGCTTGAGCACCTCCGCCACCGCCGCCTCCCAGGCCGAGGGCTCGCCGCCCTCCCCGGCCTCGAGCCGCACCGTCATCGCGTCGGCGTCGCCCTCGCGGGTGGCGACCACACGGGCGCGCGTCACCCCGTCGAGGCGGGCCACCAGCGCGGCCACCTGCTCGGGGCGGACGAACATGCCCTTGATCTTCGTGGTCTGGTCGGCACGGCCCATCCAACCGCGGATGCGGGGGCCGGTGCGGCCGCAGGGGCTCTCGCCCTCCATCATCGCCGAGAGATCCCCGGTGGCGAAGCGCAGGAGCGGGTAGTCGGGGTTGAGCGAGGTCACCACCACCTCGCCGACCTCGCCGCGGGGCACGGGATCACCCGTGCCGGGGCGCACGATCTCCACGATCACGCCCTCGTCGACGATCATCCCCTCGGGCGCCCCGCCGCCGGGCGGGGGCGCCTCGTAGGCGACGAGGCCCAGGTCGGCCGTCGCGTAGCACTGGAGGCAGGCGATGCCGCGCTCGGCGTAGCCCTGCCGCATCGACGGGAACAGCGCCCCGCCCCCCACCGCCGCCCGGACGATCCGCAACGGCAGGCCGAGCTCGTCGGCCTTCTCGAGCACCGCCTTGAGGTAGTCCGGCGTGCCGGCATAGGCGGTGACGCCCGCGTCGTGCGCCGCGCGGGCCTGCAGCTCCGTCTGGCCGGTGCCGGCGGGCAGCACCACCGCGCCCACGGCGCGGGCGCCGTTCTCGAACATCGCCCCCGCCGGCGTCAGGTGGTGGCCGAAGCAGTTCTGGACGATGTCCTCTGACCCGATGCCGGCCGCGTGGAGGAAGCGGCCCATCCGCCACCAGTCGGGCCCGGTGCCGCCGGGCTCGTAGATCGGGCCGGGGCTCTGGAACACCTGCGCCACGTTCGACACGGGCCAGCCGCCGAAGGGGGGCCGGGCGCGCTGCCGCTCGACGAGCTCCGACTTGCGCAGCACCGGCAGGCGCGCGAGGTCGTCGAGCGAGCCCGCCTCCGCGTCGCCGTAGCCCTCCAGCGCCCCGGCGAGGCGGGCGAGCTGCTCCCTCAGCGCGGCGAGCTGCGCCGCCTCCCGCTCGTCGCGGCTGCGCGTCTCACGCGCGTCGAAGAACCGGCTCGGCTCCGTCCCATCCATCCTCGCGTCCCTCCAGTCCCCAGTGCTTTGCCGCGCCGTCGAAGCTCGGGCCGTGCCAGCAGGGCACGCCCGTCGCCTCGATGGCGCGGATCGTCTCGACGTCGTCCCGCACCGTCCCGGGCGCGGGCTCGCGCAGCGCCACCCCGAGGATCCGCCCCGGATGGCGCCGGATCGCCTCGAGATAGACGGTGGCGTCCTTCTGCCCGGTGTCGCCCAGCAGGTAGGCCGACAGGCCCGGATTGGCCGCCATGATCGCGTCGATGGCGTCGCCCTTGTGGCCCCGGTGGCTCCGGCCCACGCCGTCGGCGGTGATGCCGAGGTCGCGCAGGAAGAACGGGCCGGCCGGCACGCCGCCGCGCTCGAACAGGCCGGTGAGGAAGCGATGCAGGTTCCAGGGGCTCGACGACACGTAGTAGACGGGGTTGCGCCCGCCCTCGACCAGCGCCCGCATCAGCGCCAGCGCGTCCTCGTGCACCGTCCGCGTCAGCGCGGAGCCCGTGAACGTGGTCCAGAGGTTGCGGGCGAGGTTGTGGGCGCCCGTCTCGATCATCGTGTCGTCCACGTCGGAGACGATCATGTGGCGGGCCTCTGCCGGGGGCACCCGGACGGGGAAGCGCACCCGCTCGGTCACGCCCCGGATCGAGCCCTCGACCTCGACCCAGCCGGCCCCGGCGGAGCGCGGGGCGGGGGGCACGAGGAAGTTGACGTAGCCCTCGATGTCGGAGACGCCGTCCGCCCCGCCCGCGGCCACCGGCACGCCGGCCACCTCGTCGGTGACGAAGAGCTTCGCCATCTGCCGGAGGTTCGTCCAGCGCGACTGCTCGGGCACCGGCTCGGCCCGGCGCAGGTGGGTGAGGACCCGCCCGCGCACCATCCACCCCTCGGGCGTCGCGTAGCCGCAATAGGGCTCGAGCACGGGCGCCTCGCCCGCGGCGAGGGGCTTGCGCCCGATCCGCTCCAGCCCCGCCTCGACCGTCCGGCCGACCGTCAGAAACGCCTTCCGCAGCATCTTCGTCTCCGTCTCGCATTCGAGGCGGAACGAAGGGCGGGGGCGGGTGTTCCGACGATCCCCCGGGCGGCGCCGGGCGGGACTGCCGCGGTGGCGCCTCGCCTCGCTCCCTCCGTCCTCTCCCCCGGTCCCGCGCGGGTCGCGGCCGGGGGCGCGCGGGCGGCGCGG
>CAZWWR010000225.1:0-4198 GCA_964637265.1 uncultured Jannaschia sp. | reverse complement strand
GGCGGCGGGCTCGAGGGAGTCGGAGCGACAGGTGAGCACCGCGCCGCCGCGGGCCCGGGTGGACAGGTCCGCGGAGGCGCCTCCCCGGCCGGCGCCATCGCATGGCGGCAACGGCCCCGCGCCTGTCGGGCCCCCATCCAGCGATGGCCCCTCAAGGGGCGCGTCCGCCTGCCGTCGAGGCGGCATCGCTCTCACCGAGGCATGTCGCCCGGGGCCGCGAAGGCCCCCGTTCGCCCCTCCCGGGCCACCGCCGATGCAACGCGCGCGCATCGCTCCGGCGCGGATCGAAGGGGGCGGCGCCGGGCGGGATTTTCCCCGGCCCGCCGGGGCGGTATGCGGGCGCCCATGAGCTTGCGGGATCTCTACGAGTCGCGGGTCGCCGATGGGACGCTGCTGCGCGATCCGGCCCAGGAGGCGGCGCTCGCCGTGCTGGAACGGGCGGCCGCCCGGCTGGAGGCGCCCACGCGCCGCGGCCTCTTCGGGCGCCGCAAGCCGCCCGAGGGCACGATGGGCGCCTATCTCTGGGGCGGGGTCGGGCGCGGCAAGTCGATGCTGATGGACCTGTTCCACGAGGCCATGGGCGAGGGCGACGCGCCGGTCGCCTCGCGGCGCGTCCATTTCCACTCCTTCATGCAGGAGGTCCATGACGGGATGCGCGAGGCCCGCACGCGCGGCGTCCGCGACGCGATCGCCCCCGTCGCCGACGCCGTGGCCGAGGACACGCGCGTGCTCTGCTTCGACGAGATGCAGATCACCGACATCACCGACGCGATGATCGTGGGCCGCCTGTTCGAGCGGCTGTTCGAGGACGGCGTCCACGTCATCACGACCTCGAACCGCCATCCCATCGAGCTCTACAAGAACGGGCTGAACCGGCAGCTCTTCGTCCCCTTCATCGAGCTTCTCGAGGAGCGGCTGATCGTCCACCATCTCGAGTCCCCCCGCGACCACCGGCAGGACCGCCTGCGCGGGGAGGGGGCGTGGTTCGCGCCCGGCGAGACGGCGGCGGTGGACGCCATCTGGGAGCGCCTGACCCACGGCCGCGAGGAGGCGCTGACACTGAGGGTGAAGGGCCGCGAGATCCCGCTGCCGCGCCACGCGAACGGGGTCGCGCGGGCGACGTTCAAGGATCTCTGCGGCCGGCCCCTCGGTGCCGCGGACTACCTCGCGCTGGCCCGCGCGGTGCGGGTGCTCGTGCTCACCGACGTGCCGGTCCTCTCGGGGGCGCACCACAACGAGGCGCGGCGCTTCGTGACGCTCGTGGACGCGCTCTACGAGGCCCGCACCCGGCTGATCGTGCAGGCCGAGGCCGAGCCGGACGGGCTTTATCCGGAGGGGACGGGCGCGTTCGAGTTCGCCCGCACCGCCAGCCGCCTGGAGGAGATGCGGTCCGAGGGGTGGGGAGCCCAGGCCGACGCCGCCTGACCGCGCGCGGCCCGGTCCGTCCACCGGCGATGCGGGGCCGTGGAGGGCGCCGCGGCCCCGCCGGTCCGGGGCCGCCCGGATCCCCCCGCGCCTTCATGGGGGCGACGCTTCCGCCCCGGTCCGGTCCGGCGCCGCGACGGCCCGTCCGCCGGGATCTGCGCGAGGGAGATCGGGCGATCCCGCACCGGTAGGCACTTAACACCCGCGCGATGCCCCCTCTGTAGCCCCGACGCCGCTGGACACGCCCCACCGCCGCCCCACTCTCTTGAGGACGACAGGGAGGGAGGCCCACATGTTCACCCGCACGCTCACCGCCATCGCCCCGGCACTCGCGCTCGTCCTGCCGGCGGCGGCCCTCGCCCAGCAGGCCGCCGACGCGGTCGACCCCGAGGCCGCGACCCCGGGGCTCGCCCCCGCCTCCGCCCCGCCCGCGGAGGCCTCGGACTGGATGGTCGCCGCCGCCAACCCGCTCGCCGTCGAGGCCGGCGTCGCCGTCCTGCGGGAGGGCGGGACGGCCGCCGACGCCATGGTCGCCGTGCAGGCGGTGCTGGGCCTCGTCGAGCCTCAGTCCTCGGGGCTGGGCGGCGGCGCCTTCCTCGTCTGGTACGACGCCGAGAGCGGGGAGACGACCACGCTCGACGGCCGCGAGACCGCGCCGCTCGCCGCCACGCCGACGCTGTTCCAGGAGGACGGCGAGACGATGGGCTTCTTCGACGCAGTGGTCGGCGGGCGCTCCGTCGGCACGCCGGGCACGCCCATGCTCATGCACGAGGCCCACGCGCGCTGGGGCACGCAGGAGTGGCCCGACCTCCTCCAGGAGGCCATCCGCCTCGCCGACGAGGGCTTCGCCGTCTCGCCGCGCCTCGCCGGCGCCGTGGCGGGCGACGCCGAGCGTCTCTCCTCCCATCCCCGCACGGCCGAGTACTTCCTGCCCGAGGGTCAGCCGCTCGCCGAGGGGGCGACGCTGAGCAACCCGGCCTATGCCGACACGCTCCGCACGCTCGCCGAGGAGGGCGTCGGCGCCTTCTACGAGGGCGAGATCGCGCGCGGGATCGTCGAGGCGGTGCGCGGGGTCGAGGCCAATCCGGGCCTGCTGTCGCTGCGGGATCTGGCGATCTACGAGGTGAAGGAGCGCGATGCCGTCTGCGCGCCCTATCGCGGCGCGGAGGTCTGCGGGATGGGCCCGCCCTCCTCGGGCGCGCTCACGGTGGGGCAGATCCTGATGTCGCTGGAGCCCTACGACATCGCCGCGATGGGTCCGGACGACCCGGAGGCGTGGCGCCTGATCGGCGACGCCTCGCGCCTCGCCTTCGCCGACCGCGGCCTCTACATGGCCGACAGCGACTACGTGCCGATGCCGCGCCTGCTCGACGCCGAGTACATGGCCGGCCGCGCCGGGCTCCTCTCGGGGGACGACGCGCTGCCCGAGGTCTCCGCCGGCTCGCCTCCGTGGGACCACGCCTCGCTCGCCCCCGACTGGGGGCTTGGCCGCTCGCTCGAGATGCCGTCGACCTCGCACATCTCCATCGTGGACGGGGAGGGCAACGCGCTGTCGATGACCACGACCATCGAGAACGGCTTCGGCAGCCGGGTGATGGCGCCGGGCGGCTTCCTGCTGAACAACGAGCTGACCGACTTCTCCTTCGCCACCCACAACGACAGCCGGCCCATCGCCAACCGCGTCGAGCCGGGCAAGCGCCCCCGCTCCTCGATGTCGCCCACCATCGTCCTGCGGGACGGGGCGCCCGTCTTCGTGGTGGGCTCGCCCGGGGGCAGCCGCATCATCGGCTACGTCGCCAAGACCATCGTCGCCCACATGGACTGGGGGCTGGATCCGCAGGCGGCCATCGAACTGCCGCATCTCGTGAACCGATTCGGCACCTACGACCTCGAGGCGGGCACGGCGGCCGAGGCACTGGCGGAGCCGCTGGGCGCGATGGGCTTCGAGACCAACGTCCGCGACCTGAACTCCGGGCTCCACGCCATCGCCGTCACGCCGGAGGGTCTCCTCGGCGGGGCCGATCCCCGGCGCGAGGGCGTTGCGCTGGGAGAGTGAGATGGCGGCGTTCGACCTCGGCCCGCTCTCGGAGATCCCCGAGGGCGTGCCCCATCGGGCGGAGGCGGGCGAGACCCCCGTCCTCCTGATCCGGACGGGGGGCACGGTGCGGGCCTTCGCCCATGCCTGCCCGCATTTCGGCCTGCCGCTCTCGAAGGGGGTGGTGCGCGACGGGGTGCTGATCTGCGCGTTCCACCACGCCTGCTTCGACGCCCGCACCGGCGCGCAGGTGGGCCCGCCCGGGCACGGAGACCTCGCCTCCTACCCGGTGACGGTGGAGGAGGGCCGGGTCTCGGTGGAGGTGCCCGAGGACGCCGAGCCGCACCCGGCGCCCGCCTACCACGGCCGCGGTCTCGACCCGCGGCGCGTCGTGATCGTGGGCGCCGGCGCGGCGGGCGACGCCTGCGCGCACGGCCTCCGGGAGGGCGGGTTCGAGGGCGCCATCGAGATGATCTCCCCCGAGCCGGAGCCGCCTTACGACCGCACCCTCCTGTCGAAGCCGGTGCTCGCCGGGGGCGACCCGCCGCGCGACCTCGCCATCACCTCGCGCGCCGCCCTGCGCGAGCGCGGCGTGACGCAGGTGGAAGGCCGGGTCAGCCGGGTGGAGCAGGGCCGCGTCACGCTCGCGGGCGGCGCCATCCGCCCGTGGGACAGGCTCCTCCTCGCCCCGGGCGGGGCGGCGCGGCGGCTCGGCCTGCCCGGCGAGGGCGCGCGGGG
>CAZWWR010000224.1:0-4225 GCA_964637265.1 uncultured Jannaschia sp. | reverse complement strand
GGGCGAGACCGGCGGCGGGTCCGACGCGGCGGGGCCGCCGGGAGCCTCGGGGAGCCGCTCGAGCCGCTCCTGGAGCGCCCGGGCCGTCTGCGGCCGGTCGAGGGCCTGCGGCCGGAGGGCCCACCCGACGGCCTCCGCCAGCCCGTCGCTCACGTCGGGCGCGAGGTCCTGGACGGGGGGGAGCGGGTCGCGCGTGCCGAGCCGCTGGAGCGCCTCGACGGGGGCCTGCCCCGTCAGCATCCGGTAGAGCGTGGCGCCGACGCCGTAGAGGTCGGTCCACGGGCCCTGCTCGCCTTCGGAGAGGTACTGCTCGACGGCCGCGTACCCGGGCGTCAGCGCCCGGTCGACAGTCCGGCTCCGCTGGGCGGTCTCGGTCCGGGCCGCCCCGAAGTCGAGGAGGAGCGGCCGCCCCGTCCCCCGGCGGAGGTACACGTTCTCCGGCTTCAGGTCGCGGTGGAGGAGGCCCTCGGCGTGGACCACGCGGAGGGCGTCGAGGACGGGGAGCGCGAGGCCGACGGCCGTCTCCGCCGCCAGCCGGCCGTCGGGCTGCTCGCGGAGGTACGCCTCGAGCGTCGTCCCCTCGACGTAGGGCATGACGAGGTAGGCCGTCCCGTTCGCCTCGAACTGGTCCTGCACCCCGACGATGCCGGGGTGGTGGAACCGGGCGAGGTCGCGGGCCTCCTTGAGGAACCGGTCCCGGCCGGTCGCCAGCGAGGGGGCCTCGTCGGGCGTCTGCGGGAGGACCGTCGCCCCGTCGTGGTCGCGCGCGGCCACGCTCCGCGGGAAGAACTCCTTGATGGCGACCGGCCGGCCGAGGCGGGTGTCGAGGGCGAGGTACGTGATCCCGAACCCGCCCGGGCGGCCGAGGAGCCGGCCGACCCGGAACCGGCCCTCGAGCTCCGCGCCCAGCGGGATTGCGATCGAGGGGCGCGGGGCGGCCTCGTCGAAGATGGCCTCGTCGGAGAGCATGGGCGGAAAGGCTAGACGTGGACGGCGACGGCCGTGTAGTTGTCGTGGTCGGGCTCGAGCCGGGCCAGGAGCCGGTCCTCGAGCCCGGCGAGCCAGGCAGCCGGGCTGGCGGCCTTGGCGAGCTCGGCCTCCATCTCCGCCTCGCGGACGGGCTCCCAGAACCCGTCGGAGCACAGGAGGAAGGCGTCGCCGGGGGCCACCGCGACGGGCGGGTCGAGAACCTCGGCCCCGACCGGCTCGGCCTGGCCGAGCGAGCGGAGGAGCCCGTTCCGGTCCGGGTGCCCGCGGACGTCGGCGGGGTCGAGCGCCCCCGCCGCCACGAGCGACCCCGGCACCGAGTGGTCGTGCGTCTGCCGCGCGAGCCGGCCCTGCCGGAAGAAGTAGAGGCGCGAGTCGCCGACGTGGGCCCACGCGGCGCGGCCGGCGTCGGCGAGGAGCACGACGAGCGTGGTCCGCATGGCGTCGAGGTCGGGCTCGGCGGCCTGGCGCGTGCGGACGGCGGCGTGGGCGCCGTCCACGAGGTCGCGGAGCCGGTCGGCCGAGACGGACACGTCGGTCCAGGTGGCCTCGCTGCCGTTGTCGTAGGCGAGCGTGAGCGTGTCGCCCTCCCGCGACCAGTCGCCTTCTTCGCGGCAGCACCCGCCGAGCTGGTCCTCTACGAACCGACCGTCGTCGGTGAAGGCGA
Source organism: uncultured Jannaschia sp. (assembly GCA_964637265.1). Lineage (GTDB taxonomy): Bacteria > Pseudomonadota > Alphaproteobacteria > Rhodobacterales > Rhodobacteraceae > Jannaschia. The sequence continues at coordinate 2,571 of CAZWWR010000224.1, read as the reverse complement.
AGACGTGCTCGGCGGCGCCCTCGGTGGGGGCCATCACCTCGCCCGTGGCGGGCTCGTCGGTGCGCACCCACGTCCACGTCCGCCCGGTGAGCATCGGGTCGCTCGTCTCGGGCGCTCCGGCCACGGAGGGCTGCGGCGCCGTGGGATCGGACGAGTCGGGTGTGCTTATGGGCACGGTGCAGGCGGCGATCAGCAGGAGGGGCGCGAGCGAGAGGAGGCGCATGGGAGGGGAGAGGTCGGGGGGAAGGGGGAGCGGCGCGAGAGCTACTCCGCAGGCGTACGGGCGTTTTGCAACCGCTCGAAGTAGCGCTTGATGAGGTCCTGGTAATCCGGGGCGTAGCCGGCTTCGAGAGCGCGTATGAGGTCGCGGCGGAGCTGTTCGGCGGCGGGGTCTGGCGGGGGGAGGGTGTCGGGCGCGCTGGTTCATGGAGCGCTCGGCCTGGAGGAGGCGTTCGAGGATCTGCTGCTGGCGCTGGGCGGCCTCGCGCGTGACGCGGCCTTCCTGGAGCTCGCGCACGGCCTCCTCCATCTGCTCGGCGGCGCGCTGGAGTTCACTACGCCCCTGGGCGTCGAGGCCGGGCTGGCCGCCGGGTCCGGGCTGGCTGCCCTGCTCGAGCATCTGCTGGAGCTGGCGGCGGAGGGCTTCCTGCTGCGCGCCGAGCTGGCGGGCGCGTTCGGACTGGCTGCGCGAGAGGCGCTGCCCGGCCATGTCGTTCAGCATCTGCTGCACGGCGTCCGACTGCCCCTGCTGCTGCTGGCCCATCTGCTGCAGCATCTGCTGGAGCGATTGGCCCTGGCCTTTCCCTTCGCCCTGGCCTTCGCCTTCGCCTTCGCCCTGGTTCTGCATCTGGTCCATGATCTCCGAGAGTACGAGCGCGAGGTCGTTCAGGTGCGTCATGGCCGCCTTCTGGCTGCCCGCCGCCTGCGGCGCCTGGCGCTCGGCGAGGCTGACCGTGGAGGATTCCATCTCGCGGAGGGCCTGCCCGGTGGAACGCTGCACGATGGAGGGCAGTTTGGGCACGCGCCGCGCGAGGCTCTGCAGCGAGTCGGCGACGACGGCGAGGCCGGCGGCGAGGTCGACTTGTTGCTGCGCGATGGGCCGGAGCGCCGGGCTGTCCTGCCCGACGGCGCGGCTCTCGGCGGCGAGGCGCTCCTGCTCCTGGCTCAGCGTGAGCACGTCGTCGAGCGAGCGGCGGAGCGCGCTGAGGTCGGCTTTCTGCTGGCCGGCCTGCATCTTCTGGGCGGCGCTCTGCAGCTTCTGCGCCATCTGGCGGAGCTGTTCGGCGGTCTTTTTCTGCTGCTCCCCGGCCTGTTTCATCTGGCCCTGCTGCGTCTGCTGCTGCGCCTGCTGCATCTGCTGCGGCACGCTCTCGCCCTGCTCGGCGGCCTCGTCGACCTGCTGGCGCTCGGCCTGGCGGCCTAGCTCCTCCATCTGCTCGCGGAGCGCGTCCACCTCTTCCTGCAACGTCTCGGCCTCCTCCTGCGCGGCCTGCTGCTCGGCGGCCAGGCGTTCGCGGTCGGCGGCCTGCTCTTCGGCCGAGGATTCGCCGCTCTCTTGCTGCTCGGCGGCCTGCTCGCTCTGCTCGGCCAGCGATTCCTGCTGCTCGGCGAGGGCCTCGGCGCGGCGCGCGGCCTCCTCCAACTCCTGCGACAGCTGGACGCGCTTGAACAGCTCGATGGCGCGCTCCAGCCGCTCGCGGTACTGCTCTTCGGAGAACTCGAAGTCCTCCATGGCCTCCATCATGCCCTCGGTGTTCATCTCCTCCATCGACTCCTGCAGCTTCTGGAGGGCCTCCATCAGCTCGGGGCTCTGGATCTCCTCCATCACCCGCTGCAGCTCCTCGTAGAGGTCGCGCGTCTCGGGGCTGACGAGGTCGGACTGGTCCATCTGGTCGAGCACCTCCTGCATCTGGTCCTTGAGCCGCTCGGCTTGCTGCTGGAGGCTTTCGGTCTGCTGTTCGAGGCTTTCGAGCTGGCGGCGGTCCTCCCAGTCGGGCTGCTGGTCGCGGCGGATCTCGTCGCGGAGCTCCTCGAACTGGTCGCGGAGCAGGTCGGACTCGTCTTGCATCTGGCGCATCTGCTCGGTGGCGGCCTCCTCGGCCCGGTCGAGCTGCTCGAAGCGCTCGGCGAGCGAGGGGAGGCGGAGGACGTGGAGCGGCGTGCGGGCGCCTTTGTATCCGCCCACGGAGTCGTTGTCGCGGACCTCGATCTGGTACTCGATGGCGTCGCCGGGGACGAGGTCGAGGCCGAGCGGGCGCAGGGCGTCCTGCAGCATCCAGTCGTAGAGCACCTGCTGGTCGAGTTGGCGCGGGTCGCCGAGGGGGAGGTCGACGGCTTCGGGCTCGTCCATGGGTCGGCCGAAGCGGCTCTCGGCGAGGCGCCAGTAGAGCGTGAGGCGCGAGAAGCCGTAGTCGTCGGTGATGCGGAGCTGGACGGGGGCGAAGAGGCGCTCGTCGAGCTGGGCGTCGCCGGGGGCGGCGAGCGCGATCTGCGGCGGCTCGTCGCGGAGCAGGTCCAGCCGGTAGCGGATGGGCTGCGCGTTCTCGAAGCCCTCGTCGGACTGCAAACGCA
>CAZWWR010000223.1:0-4242 GCA_964637265.1 uncultured Jannaschia sp. | reverse complement strand
GCCAGCGTGGCGTCCGAGACGTGGACGACGTAGCCCACCCCGCCCACGTCGATCATCACGTGGTCGCGCCCCTTGAAGTCGAGACGCCCCGTCAGCCGGCCGATCATGCCACGGCCCCCGCCGCCCGGACGCCCGTGCCGCCGGCCGGGCCGCCTGCCGGGCCGCCCGCGGGGCCGGACGTCACGACCGACGTCACGACCTGCGTCACGACCGATGTCACGACGTCCGTCACGCCTGCCCCATCGCCGCCGCCAGCCGCCCGGAGGACTGGAGGTGGAACGCGTGGGTCAGGGCGATCGCCAGCGCGTCGGCCGCGTCCGCCCCCTCCGGGACCACGCCCGGCATCTGCATCCGCACCATGTGCTCGATCTGTCGCTTGTCGGCATGGCCCACGCCCACGACCGCCTTCTTCACCGCGTTCGGCGCGTACTCCCCCACCGCCAGCCCGGCCTGCGCGCAGACCAGCATCGCCACCCCGCGCGCCTGCCCGAGCTTCAGCGTCCCGGCCCCGTCGCGGTTGACGAAGGTCTGCTCGACGGCGGCCGCGTCCGGCCCGTGCCGCCCGATCACCTCCGAGAGCTGTCCGTGCAGCGAGAGCAGGCGGGCCGCGAGATCCAGGCCCTCCGAGGCACAGGTGCCGTTGGCAACGTGGACGAGCCGGGATCCCTCCATGCTGATCACGCCCCACCCCATCCGCCTGAGCCCCGGATCGATGCCGATGACGCGCATGGACGTTCCCTTCCCGTTCCAATCCGGGCTTAGCAGCGGCCCCGAGCCCGCGCCACCCCGGCGCCCTCGCCCCGCGCCACCCGTGGCGCGACCGGCACGGAGGGTCGCCCGCGCCCGCACGAGCGCGCCGCCCCCTGCACTTCTCCTTGGAGCGGGTTGGCCCGGGACCCTGCCCGCTCCGCCGAACCCCGACCCGGTTCGCGCTGGAACGAGTGTCCGGTTCTGAGCGAGAGCGCTCAACAGGACCGTCCCTCAATGCAATCGCGGGCACGGAACCGAGTGGCGGCAGCTCCGCCGCGCAAGCAAAGACCGGCCCCAAGAGGCGGCGCTTCAGGAACGACCTCCCCGAGTGAAAGGGGCGTCCGGATGCGGCCCGTTCAGAAGGGGTTCAGTGCGTCAATCGCAGCGCCGCCCCCGATCCGTCGCTGCCACTTCTCGTTGTTCTTTTAGCTTAGACGCGCGTTCTGTTGGGTTCGTCGCGCCTTAGGAGGGAGCGGGCGCCCAGCGCCCCGCTTGGAGTGGCAATCCCGAACCGGTGGCAGGCGGACCGCAATTGCGGAGGGACGCTACCCGTGGCCCCACGCACCCAGCAGCGGCGGCGCTCAGCCCTTCCGCAGCACCAGCGTCGACCACTCGCCGAGATCCTCCCTCGCCTCCTCCCGAAGCCCCTCCGCCCGGTAGGCGGCCGCGACGGCCTCGGCCTGCTCCGCGAGGAGGCCGGAGAGCACCGCCCGCCCGCCGGGGGCGAGCGCGCCGCCAATCGCCGGGGCGAGCTCGACCAGCGGCCCCTTGAGGATGTTGGCGAAGACGAGGTCGAAGGGCCCCGCGAGCGCCGGATGGTCCAGCCCGGCGGTCTCCACCAGCGCGACCCGGCCCTCGAGCCCGTTCACGGCGAGGTTCACGCGCGCCACGTCCACAGCCACCGCGTCGATGTCCGACGCCACGACCTCCGCCCCCGGCAGCGATGCCGCGGCCGCCATCGCCAGCACCGCCGTGCCGCAGCCGACATCCGCCACCCGGCGGGGCGACGCCCCCTCCTCCAGCAGCCGGTCGAGCGCCCGGAGGCAGCCCTGCGTCGTCCCGTGGTGGCCGGTGCCGAACGCCATCGCCGCCTCGATCAGGAGGGGGATGCGCCCCTCCGGCACGGTCTCCGCGTCGTGGCTGCCGTGGACGTGGAAGCGTCCGGCCTCGACCGGGGTCAGCTCGCGCCGGACATGGGCGACCCAGTCCTGATGGGGCACCTCCGAGACGGCGAAGGGCCGCGCGCCGTGCGCCGCGGCGAGGAGCGCGAGCCCCACCTCGTCCGGCGGCGCTCCGAAATACCCGCCGACCTCCCAGAGCCCCGCGCCGTCCTCGACCTCCCAGACGCCGACGCCGGTGGGAGGGGGGTCGAGCGCCTCCAACGCCTCCCCCAGCGCCTCGGCCCCGTCCGGGCCGGGCAGCGTGGTCAGCGCCGTCCAGGTGGCCGTCTCCATCTCGGGGGCGGCGGGGGCGGCGGGGGCGTCCGGGCCGGGCTCGGTCATCTGCGTGGTCTCCTCTCGCCCACCGCCTAAGCGCGCCTCGCCCGAACGTCCACCGCGGGAGCCGGTCCGGCGACATGCCCTCGCCACCGTCCACGAGGGTTCGGACCGGAAGGCCGGTCCAAGCCCCGGCGCAGGGAGGTGGGGGTCCCTTTCCGCACCCGGGACGCCAACGAAGACCCGTGTCCGTGGGCGACGGTTCCATGGCGTACGCCGCGTACGGACTGGCCCGGCATCCTAGGAGCGAGGCCACCATATGGCCGGAAGGTCGACTGCGGCGGACGGCGGAGGGTGGGTTGCCCGACCCCGGCCGACATCGCGGCCCGACAGGCCCCCCGCGCCGCCCGACCGATGGGCGGGCCGTGATGGCGCGGCACGCCCGAACTCCGCGGGAGGCGGATCGAGCGGAGCACCCGCGGGACGCCCCCCCCGGGGGACAAGGACCGCCACGCCCTGCCCGCCATTGACCGGGGCCGGCGGGCGGGCGAAGCGGGGGCGAACCGGGAGGGAGGATGCGATGGCGGGCTTGGCGATCGTGACGGGGGCGGCGCGGGGGATAGGGCTCGCCTGCGCCGAGGTGCTGGCCGAGCAGGGGCGCGAGGTGCTGCTCGTCGACCTGCTCGAGGAGGAGGTCCGCGAGGCGGCAGGGCGGCTCGGCGGCACGGCGCGCGTCTGCGACATGGGCGACGAGGCGCAGGTGGCCGAGCTCTTCGCCGCCGCCGCGCGCGATCACGGCGCGCCGGAGGTGCTGGTGAACAACGCGGGGGTCGCGCTGGCCGCGGACTTCCTCGAGATGGAAGCCGCGACCTTCCGCCGGAACCTCGAGATCAACCTCGTGAGCGTGTTCCTCGCCACGCAGGCGGCGGCGCGCGCGATGGTGGAGGCGGGCGTCCGGGGCGCGATCGTCAACATGTCGTCGATCAACGCCCAGGTCGCGATCCCGCAGATCGCGGGCTACTGCGCGTCGAAGGGGGGCGTCCAGCAGCTCACGAAGGTCGCCGCGCTCGCGCTGGCCCCGCACGGGATCCGCGTGAACGCCGTCGGGCCGGGCTCGATCGATACGGACATGATGGCCGCGGTGAACGCCAACCCCGAGGCCTACGCACGGGCTATGTCCCGCACCCCGCTCGGCCGCCCTGGCACCGCGCGCGAGGTCGCCGAGATCGTCGGCTTCCTCGCCTCCGAGAAGGCGTCCTACGTGACCGGCGAGACGGTGTTCGTGGACGGCGGCCGGCTGGCGCTGAACTACACCGTCTGAGCCGCAGGCGCGGCGGCCGCATGTCCGCGGGCGCGGCCGGGCGCTTGCCACGACGGGGCGACCCCGTGCTCGACCGGCGGCGGTGGGTTTCCGCGTTAGGCCCCCCCTGGGGGCATCCGACCCGGTTTGCTGGCTGTGCTAGTCGGCGCAGGGAGCCTCGCCCAGGCAGACGCCTCACCCGGTGGCGTCGCAGACCGCCGCGCGCGCCTCGGGCGGAATGCGGAACGGCGGGATCGCCCCGGCCCCCGGCTCGCATCGGCAGCTCGGCACGGAAAGCGGTCCGGTCACGACGCCGTCCCCGGCCCGGCGCTGCGACGGTCAGGCGCCCCGGGTGGACACGAGCGGCATCTGCCAGACGCCTTCCCGAGGGTCTTCCGCCAGTCTCGGGGAAGCCTGGTGCCGGTGAAGGGACTCGAACCCCCGACCCCATCATTACGAATGACGTGCTCTACCAGCTGAGCTACACCGGCACCTTCGCGCCCTCTATCAACGCCGAACGGGAGGGTGAAGCCTGAAAATTCGGCCGTCCGGACGCGGAGCGCGAGAGGCCGGCACGCCGCCCGCCCCCGCCGCCCGCGCCCTCAGGCGGCCCGCTTGAGGAGGGCGCGCAGGTCGCCCCCGGCGGCGGAGACGGCCTCCCGCGTCGGCGGCTCCGGCAGGGCGAGCAGACGGCGGGCGGACATGTGATCGGCCGGGGCGTTCACGGTCTCCGTGCAGGCGAGCCGCCCGCCCCGG
>CAZWWR010000222.1:0-4277 GCA_964637265.1 uncultured Jannaschia sp. | reverse complement strand
GTCAGCCACCTGAACCTGCACAAGACCTTCTGCATCCCGCATGGCGGCGGCGGGCCCGGCATGGGGCCGATCGGCGTGCGCGCGCATCTCGCGCCGCACCTTCCGGGCGATCCGCTGGACGGCGAGGGGGCGGTCTCCGCGGCGCCCTTCGGCTCGGCCTCGATCCTGCCGATCAGCCACGCCTACGTCCTGATGATGGGGGGCGCGGGGCTCACGCAGGCGACGAAGGTGGCGATCCTGTCCGCGAACTACCTCGCCGCGCGGCTCCGGGGCGCCTACGACGTGCTCTTCACGGGGCGGGAGGGGCACGTGGCGCACGAGTGCATCCTCGACACGCGGCCCTTCAAGGAGAGCGCCGGGATCACCGTGGACGACATCGCCAAGCGGCTGATCGACAACGGCTTCCACGCGCCGACGATGTCCTGGCCAGTGGCCGGCACGCTGATGATCGAGCCGACCGAGAGCGAGACGAAGGCCGAGCTCGACCGCTTCGTGACGGCGATGCTCGCCATCCGCGAGGAGATCGCGGCCGTGGAGCGGGGCGAGTCGGATCGCGAGGACAACCCGCTGCGCCACGCGCCCCACACGATGGAGGATCTCGTGCGCGCGTGGGACCGGAGCTACTCGCGGGAGGCGGCCTGCTTCCCGCCGGGCGCCTTCCGGGTCGACAAGTACTGGCCCCCGGTGAACCGGGTGGACAACGCGGCCGGCGACCGGAACCTCGTGTGCACCTGCCCGCCGGTCGAGGAGTATCTGGAGGCGGCGGAGTAGGGGCGGCGGGCTGGCCGTCCTCTCTCTCGGGGTAAGGGTACGAGGTCGCTACGCCAAGTGGTACTCAACAAGGCGCAAAGGCCTTCGGGACGAATGGATGGCCAGACGCGGATGGAGGCAGCAAATGGGGTCTTATCGTTTCGCCTTGGGGTTCTTGCGCGCTTTGGGGCTATAGCCCGGGGAAACGATTATGCATCGGCGTCAAATACACTCTGGGCGGGGCCAGAAGGGTAAATGGTAGGGTAGATGGTGGAGGCGACTTACGAATGGACGGGGACGAGGCGCACTTCTTCCAACTCCGCAAGGCGGCAAAGACCTACATCTCTAGGATCTTCAGATGGAATCAGTCGTCCGAGGAACGTCTGCGCAACGTTCGCATGGTTATGGAAGGTTCCGACATCCTTCATCTCGGCGAGGTCGAGGGGGCGCTCTGCCTCCGTCTTGCGGGCGAGAAACGGAAGACACAGGTCACGGCGGTCGTGACGCAGGACGAGAAGGCGGTCCGACGGCTGACTCTGCAGAGCTTCCAGTCACGGAAGGGGGGCGAGTGGTTCCAAGGATACGAGGAACATACCTTCACCTTCAGGCCGGGCGAGTTCAAGCGCCTGCTGACGTTCCTCGATCGCCTCGCATTTATTGACCTGTCGAACGAGGACCGCTTCGACATCGAAGACATTTCCACGGGTACGGGACGCAAAGCGATCATCGATGCCGCCGATAGGGGTATTGTGGAACTCTTCCGCTCAATGGCAGTTCAGGATCGCGAAGCGACCCTGCGCGCCCTCGGCAGCTCGTTGTCTTCGGCAGAGATTGACATCCTTCTGGGCCGAAGAGCGGCGCTTGCATTGTTTGAGAAGCAACTTCGAGAAGGAACGTGGGCCGAACGCGAGTGGCAAGCGTTCTTTGAGCGCGAGCCTTGGGTCTTTGGCTATGGGCTCGACTACAGAGTGATGCGACCGTTCGATCGTGAGATCACCGTAGGCGGCGGCGGAACTGACAACCGCGACAGGCCGGTCGTTGATTTTCTCGCCACATTCACCGATTATACCGTGCTTGTGGAGATCAAGCGTCCGGACGCACGCATCTTCCGCGACAGGAAGGGGGGTCGCGCCGGGACCTGGAGCTTCAGCACAGAGTTTACCGACGCTGTTTCGCAGGTCTTAGAGCAGAAAGCAGAATGGCTCTCCTTCGCCACCTCGGGCGAACATCATAGTAGAGATGGCATACGGCGGCTGAAGGCTCGCACACGCGATCCCAAGGCAATCCTAGTGATTGGATCGCAAAGCGAGTTCGATTCCACTGATGACCTACGCGCGCAGCAGGTCATGCGCGATACGTTCGAGCTGTTCCGGCGGGACACGCGCTCCGTCGAGATCATCACCTTCGACGAGCTTCTTGATCGGGCGCGGTTCATCACGCGGGATCAGCAACATGCGAGTAAGGCAAGTGCTCAGTCGGAGCGCTAAGATGCCGTCATTAGAACGTCCACATGAAACAGTTCCGGCGTTCCGTCGGGCCTCATCGCTCAATCCGAAGCGCCCGGAGGCGGGGGCCCGGGCTATGTGAACGCCCAGAACGGTTCCGCGTCTAGGGGTCGGCGTGGAGGCGTTTGCGGATTGGGGAGCGGGCCAGACGTCGGGGGAGCGGCCCTTCGGTGGCGGCGCCTGTGCCAGCCCCATGACAACCGCGCCCCGGGGCGCTATCCCGCCGCGGAGCCCGGGGCCGCGACCGGTCCGGTCCGAGAGGAGCGCGCGACGCATGAACAAGCCGGCGACGGCCCGCACGCCCATGCCCCGGCAGGTCGTGTGCATCCGCTGGGGGGAGAAGTACGGGGCGGACTACGTCAATCGGCTCTACGGGATGGTGGCGCGGAACCTGGACGGGTTCCGGTTCTTCTGCATCACCGACCGGGCCGAGGGGCTGAGGCCGGAGGTGGAGGCGCTGCCGCTGCCCGCCCTGGGCTGCGACTACCCGGCGACGAAGCGCGGCGTCTGGGGGAAGTCGCGGCTCTGGCAGCCGGACATCGGGATCGAGGGGCCGGTGCTCTTCATCGACCTCGACGTGGTGGTGACGGGGCGGCTGGAGCCGTTCTTCGAGCGGGGCGCGCCCGGGGACGTGATCCTGGCGCGCAACCCCAACACCCCCTTCGAGCGGCTGGGCCAGACCTCGATCTACCGCTTCCCGGCGGGCGGGCTGGTGCCGCTCTACGAGCGCTTCCGGGCGGATCCGACGGGGGTGGCGCTGGAGTACCAGTTCGAGCAGCGATACGTGACGCGCTGCGCGCCGCAGGGGGTGAGCTTCTGGCCACGGGGCTGGGTTGCGCATTTCCGGCACCACTGCGCGCGGCCCTTCCCGATCAACTTCCTCGCGCCGCCGAAGCTGCCCAGGGGGGCGCGGGTGGTGATCTTCGCCGGCGGCCTGAACCCGCCCGACGCCATCCTCGGGCGCTGGAACGACGGGATCGAGGTGAAGCCGCCGGGGGCGCACGTGCGCGACGCGCTCACGCTGCCGCGCCACAGGGGCCGGCGCTTCCGGCACATCCGCCACTACGTCAGGCCGACCCCCTGGGTGGAGGAGCTGTGGCGGGAGTGATCGACCGGCTGCTCGGCCCGGCGCGGGGGCGGCTGCGCATCTCGAAGCTGGGGCTGCGGCCGCCCGCGCCGGCGCCGGGCCGCCACGGAGTCGGGCTGGCGGCGATCGTGCGGGACGAGGCGCCCTACATGGGCGAGTGGCTGCGCTTCCACCTCGCGGCCGGCGTGCGGCGCGTGGTGATCTACGACGACGGCTCGACCGACGGGACGGCGGAGGCGGTGCGGGAGGCGGCGCCCGGGGCGGTCGTGATCCCCTGGGCGCAGCGGCTGAGCGACGCGCGGCTGGGGCGGGAGGTCCACAACCAGGTGCTGGCCTACGCCCACGCAGCGAGCAACTTCGGGGGCGACCTGCGCTGGATGGGGTTCCTCGACCCGGACGAGTTCCTCGTGCCGCTCGGGGGTCCGACGATCCCGGAGGCGCTGGAGGGGCTCGACGTGCCGTGCGTGGCGCTGCCCTGGCATATGTTCGGGCATGGCGGGAACGCGGTGCGGCCGGCGGGGGGCGTCGTCGAGAGCTACCTCCGGCGCGCGGCCGATCCGTTCGGGGAGGCGCCGGGCCTCCGGGCGTTCAAGTACCTCGCCGATCCGTGCCGCCTGACGGCGCTCCGGGTACACAGCTGCGAGACCGACGGGCGGGACGTGATGTGGAACGACAGGGGCGAGGCGGCGGACGCGAGGGGGCGCCGCGCGCGGGCGTTCTCTACCGCCGACAGGCTCCAACTCAACCACTACTACGCCCGCTCCCGCGAGGAGCTCGAGGCCAAGATCGCGCGGGGGCCGAACCTGCCCTCGAAGCGGGCCGAGTACCGGCGCAAGGTGGAGCGGACGGTGGCGAGCATCGAGGCGGCGACGGTGGAGGACACCCGCGCGCGGGACTGGTGGCGCGCCCACGGCGACCGGGGGGTGAGCGGGGGG
>CAZWWR010000221.1:3186-4286 GCA_964637265.1 uncultured Jannaschia sp. | reverse complement strand
CCTGCCGATCTACGCCCGGGACATCATCGACCTGGAGGGGGTGGCGATGACGCCCGAGCAGGCGCTGGGCTGGCTGCGGGCGGCACCGGCGGCGGGAGGGCGAGCGGCTTGGCAGGAACGGCCGCGCATGGTAGGCGCCCGCGCATGGGCACCGCGGCGATCATCTGCATTCCGCACGCCCGCTGACACGAGGTCGGCGGGCCGAGGGCGCCCGCGACCCGTTCCGGGAGCCTCCGAGGCCCGCCCCCGCGAAACCGATGGAGGCCGCCATGGCCGACGCGACCGCGCCCCGCGAGGGGCTGCGCCTGCGCAACACGGCGAGCGGACGGGTGGAGCCGTTCCGCCCGCTCGATCCCGGGCACGTCCGCCTCTACCTCTGCGGGCCGACGGTCTACGACCGGGCGCATCTGGGCAACGCGCGCAACGTGATCGTGTTCGACGTGCTGGCGCGGCTGCTGCGGCACGACTGGCCCCGCGTGACCTACGTGCGCAACGTCACCGACGTGGACGACAAGATCAACGCGCGCGCCGCCGAGACCGGGCGGCCGATCCGCGAGATCACCGACGAGACGCTGCGCTGGTACCACGAGGACATGGCGGCGCTGGGCTGCCTGCCCCCGGACCACGAGCCGCGGGCGACCGAATGGATCGGGGAGATGGTCGCCATGATCGAGGCGCTCGTCGCGAAGGGCCACGCCTACGCGGCGGAGGGCCACGTGCTGTTCTCGGTGGCCTCCGACCAGGAATACGGGCGCCTGTCGAACCGGAACGTGGACGACATGATCGCGGGCGCCCGCGTCGAGGTGGCCCCCTACAAGCGCGATCCGATGGATTTCGTGCTCTGGAAGCCCTCGGGCGCGGAGGAGCCCGGCTGGGACAGCCCGTGGGGGCGCGGGCGGCCGGGCTGGCACATCGAGTGCTCGGCCATGACGCATGCGCTTCTGGGCGAGAGCTTCGACATCCACGGCGGCGGCGTCGACCTGATCTTCCCGCATCACGAGAACGAGCTGGCCCAGAGCCGCTGCGCGCATCCCGGGGGGGGCTTCGCGCAGATCTGGCTGCACAACGAGATGCTGCTCGTCGAGGGGCGGAAGATGTCG
>CAZWWR010000221.1:0-3059 GCA_964637265.1 uncultured Jannaschia sp. | reverse complement strand
GACTGGACGGAGGAGAAGGCGCGCGAGGCCGAGGCGGCGCTGCGGCGCTGGCGCGGGATGGCCGAGCCGGGCGGGGCGGTCGACGGGGCGGTGCTCGACGCGCTGCGCGACGACCTGAACACGCCGCAGGCGCTGGCCGAGCTGCACCGGCTTGCCAAGGCGGGCGACGGGGCGGCGCTGGCGGCCTCGGCGGGGATGCTGGGGCTGCTGACCGACGAGCTCGGCTCCTGGGCCGTGGCGCCCGACCTCTCGGGCTGGGAGGCGCGGTTCGAGCGGGTGCGCGCGGAGGCGAAGGCGCGGAAGGACTTCTCGGAGGTCGACGTCCTGAAGGCGCGGCTGAGGGAGGCCGGGGTGGAGGTGCGGATGTCGCGGGACGGGGTGCAGCTCGTGCCCGGGGCGGGCTTCGACGCGGCCAAGCTCGAGGAGGCGTCGTGATGGACGGAGACGGTCGGGGGGCCGGCCCGTCGCGCTCCCCGGAAGCCTCCGGGGAGGGGGCAGGTGTGCGGGAGCGCCTCTACCTCTACGACACCACCCTGCGCGACGGGCAGCAGACGCAGGGCGTGCAGTTCTCGGCCGCCGAGAAGGCCGAGATCGCGCGGCTGCTCGACGCGCTGGGCGTGGACTACGTCGAGGGCGGCTGGCCCGGCGCGAACCCGACCGACAGCGACTTCTTCGCCGCCGCGCCGGGGATGCGGGCGACGCTCACGGCCTTCGGGATGACGGCGCGGGCCGGGCGCTCGGCAGCGAACGATCCGGTGCTGGCGGAGGTCGTGAACGCGGGCACGCCGGCCGTCTGCCTCGTGGGCAAGGCGCATGTCGGGCACGTGGCCCGCGCGCTGGGGGTCAGCCGGGAGGAGAACCTCGCCGCCATCCGGGCCTCGGTCGCGCATCTGGCGGGGCTGGGGCGCGAGGCGCTGTTCGACGCGGAGCACTTCTTCGACGGCTGGGAGGCCGACCGGGGCTACGCGCTGGCCTGCGTGGGCGCCGCGCTCGAGGCGGGCGCGCGCTGGGCGGTGCTCTGCGACACCAACGGCGGCACGATGCCGGGGCGCGTGGGCGAGATCGTCGAGGCGGTGGCGGCCGAGGTGCCGGGCGACCGGCTCGGGATCCACGCGCATGACGACACGGGGCAGGCGGTGGCCTGCTCGCTCGCCGCGGTGGCCGCGGGCGCGCGGCAGGTACAGGGCACGCTCAACGGGCTGGGCGAGCGGACGGGCAATGCGAACCTCACCACGCTGATCCCGACGCTGGCGCTCAAGGCGCCCTGGCGGGAGCGGTTCGGGACGGGGGTCACGGAGGAGGCGCTGGCGGGGCTGCTGCGGGCGTCGCGCCGGCTCGACGACATCCTCAACCGGGTGCCGCGGCGGGAGGCGCCCTATGTCGGCGCCTCGGCCTTCGCGCACAAGGCGGGGCTCCACGCCTCGGCGGTGGCGAAGGACCCGTCGCTCTACGAGCACGTGGCGCCGGGCACGGTGGGCAACCAGCGCGTGGTGCCGATGTCGAACCAGGCGGGGCTCTCCAACCTGCGGGCGCGGCTCGCGGATGCGGGGCTGGCGGGGACGGACGCGCAGCTCCGGGGGATCCTGCGCGAGGTGAAGGACCGGGAGGACAGGGGCTACGCCTATGACGGCGCGCAGGCGAGCTTCGAGCTCCTCGCCCGGCGGCAGCTCGGCCTGCCGACCGACCATTTCGAGGTGAAGCGCTACCGGGTCACGGTGGAGCGGCGGAAGAACCGGCGCGACGAGATGATCTCGCTCAGCGAGGCGGTGGTCGTGGTGAAGGTCGACGGGGCGAAGCGGATGTCGGTGTCCGACAGCATGGAGAGCGGGCAGGACGCGGGCCCCGTGAACGCGCTGGCGAAGGCGCTGATGAAGGATCTCGGGTCGCTCCAGGCGCGGGTGGCGGACATGGCGCTCGTGGATTACCGCGTGCGGATCATGCAGGGGGGCACGGAGGCGGTGACGCGCGTGATCATCGACCACGAGGACGGGGCCGGCCGGCGCTGGTCCACCGTGGGCGTGTCGGCCAACATCGTGGACGCCAGCTTCGAGGCCCTGCTCGACGCGATCCGCTGGAAGCTCTGCCGGGAGGCGGACGCCGCGGTGCGGCCCGCGCGCGAGGCGGAGGCGGTGTCGTGAGCGTCCCGTGGGAGGGGTTCTTGGCCGTCCATGCAGGGCTCGAACGCGAGGGGCCGGGAACGCCGGGCTGCGTCGCCTGGGCCTGCGAGGCGGCGGGGACGGGCCGGGACGCGCGGATCTGCGACGCGGGCGGGGGACCGGGCGGCGACGTGGCCGCGCTCCGGCGGGCGGCGCCCGAGGGCGAGGTGGTGACGCTCGACCTGCATCTGGGCTTCGTCGCCGAGGCCGCCGTCCGGCACCGGGGCGACGCGGGCGTGCGGCCCGTTCACGGGGTGCTGGTGGCGGACGGGAGCGGCCTGCCCGACCCGGCGGCGCTGGGGCCGTTCGACCTGATCTGGTGCGCGGGCGCGATGTACTTCGTCGGCATCGAGCCGGCGCTCCGGGCCTGGGCGCCGGCGCTCGCGCCCGGCGGGGCGGTGGCCTTCTCCTACCCGGCGACCCGGGGCGCGGAGGACGAGGAGACGCGCGCCTTCTGGGAGGGCTCCTTCGGGGACGAGCCCGAGATCGACCGCGCCGTGGAGGCCGCGGGATGGGAGGTCGTCGCCCGGAGCCGGGTGCCGCGCGAGGGGTGGGACGCCTACTTCCGCGCCGTGCTCGAACGCTGCGACGCGCTCGACCGGCTGGAGGCGCCCGCCGTCCGGGCGGCGGTGGCGCAGTCGCGGGAGGAGGCCGCGGCCTACGACCGGCTCTCCGACCGGGTGGGCTACGCCCTCCGGGTCGTCCGTCCCGGCCCGCGCGCCGGGTGACGCCCGACCCCGACATCGCCGCCTGCGCCGGGATCGTGGAGCGGGGCGACCCGGCGCGCTTCCGCGCGGCGATGGCCGCGCCGGTGGCGCTGCGGGCGCTCCTGTTCCCGCTCTACGCCTTCAACGTGGAGGTGACGCGCGCGCCCTGGGTGACGCAGGAGCCGATGATCGCGCT
>CAZWWR010000220.1:0-4293 GCA_964637265.1 uncultured Jannaschia sp. | reverse complement strand
CAGCAGGAACAGCGCCCGGAGCCCCCGCGCCCGCGCGAGCGCCGGCCCGCGCGAGGGCCCCGCGGCCATCAGCGCGGTGGACCACGCATCGGCCGCCATCCCGGAGGCGGCGAGGACGCTGACCGAGAGGAGGGCCCCGCCCGTGGGCGCGCCGCTCCACGGGTCGATCACGTGGCTGACCCGCCTGCCGCCCGACGCATAGCCGTTCCAGCGCGTCCCCGACGTGGCGAGCGCCCCCGACTTCAGCGGCAGGCGCAGGGCGAGGCCGGACGCACCGGGCCGCGGATCCTCGACGCCCGCGCGCCAGGGCCGTCCCAGCGGATGGCGGCCGAGCGCGAGGAGCTCGCCCCCCACCTCGATCAGCGCGTCGCGGATCCCCGTATCGCGCAGCAGGGCGGCGAGCCGGTCGAGGGCGAAGCCCTTGGCGATCCCGCACAGGTCGAGCGTCGCGCCCTGGGTCTTGGCGACGAGGCCGCCCCTGTCCCCGAGCCCGGTGCTGGCGCCGGTATCGCCCTCGCGGATCGGCCCGAAGCCCCAGCGCGCGACGAGCGGGCCGACGGTCGGGTCGAAGGCGCCGTCGCTCGCGCGCTGGACGGCGAGCGCCGCGCGGACGACCTTCAGCGTCCGCCCCGGCAGGGGCCACTCGCCCATCGGCCTGCGGTTGAAGGCGGTGACGGCCGAGTCGGCCCGCCACGGGGACATCTCCCGGTCGATCGCCTCCAGCTCGGCCTCCACGGGCCCGCGCAGCGCCTCCGCCTCGATGCCCGCGGGCAGGAGCAGCGACCAACCCGCGCCGAAGGCCCGCCCCGAGAGCCGGGCCAGCCCGTCGCTTCCGGCGCCGCCCGAGGGAACCCGGCCCGCTTCCGCCGGCAGCGGGAGGGCGGCAGCGGCGGCGGCCCCGGCGAGGCCCAGGGTGACCGTGCGGCGGTCGGGCGGAGGCGTCGTCATGGGCTCTGGCTCCCGAAATCGTCGTAGAGGATCGCGTCCGGCTCCACGCCGAGGCGCTCGAGCGTCGCGTTGACCGCGCCGATCATGACCGGCGGGCCGCACAGGTAGTACTCGCACGATTCGGGCGCCGGGTGCCCCTCCATCGCGCGCCGCAGCGCCTCGTGCACGAAGCCCGTCTCCCCCCGCCAGCGGTCGCCCGGCGCCGGGTCGGAGAGCACCGGCGTCCAGCGGAAGCGCGCATGGCGCGCGGCGAGGGCGTCGAACTCCTCCGCATAGAACAGGTCAGCCCGGCTCCGCGCGCCGTAGAGGTAGCGGACGCGGCGTTCCGTCCCGGAGGCGAGCTCGGCGTGGATCATGGCGCGCAGCGGCGCCATGCCGACCCCGCCGCCGACGAACACCATCTCGCGCCCCGTGGGGCGGGCGTGGAACTCCCCGAACGGGCCGGCGGCCTCGACGGCGTCGCCCGGGCGGCAGGCGAAGAGCCAGGAGGAGACGACGCCCGGAGGCACTTCCCCCTCCCGCCCCGGGGGGGGCACCGCGAGGCGGATGTCGAACACGAGGAGGCCCGCGTCCCCCGGGCGGTTGGCGAGCGAGTAGGCCCGCGTCGCGCCTTCCGCCGTGCCCGCGCGCAGCGAGCGCCAGCGCGCGACGCGCCACGCCTCCTCGAAGCGGGGGTCGATGTCGATGGAGGCGAAGTCGAGCGCGTAGGGCGGCGCGCTGAGCTGCGCGTAGTCGCCCGCGCGGAAGGCGAAGGGCGCGCCCGGGGGCAGCTCGAGCACAAGCTCGCGGATCAGCGGGGCGAGCATCCGGTTCTCCCGCACGCGGCAGAGCATCGGCCGCGCCCCGAGGACCGCGCCGGGCAGGTCCACCTCGACCGGTCCGCGCAGGCTGACCTGGCAGGCGAGGCGCACATGCGCGCGCCGCTCGGCCGCCGAGAGGATGCCCCGCTCGGTGGCCTTTGGCTCGCCCGCGCCGGGGCCCTCGACGGTGACGCGGCACAGGCCGCAGGTGCCGTTGCCGCCGCAGCCCGCGGGCACGAGGATCCCCGCCCCCTGCAGCGCCGAGAGCAGGCCGTCGCCGCGCCGGGCCTCGATCCGGCGCCCGGCCACCGTCACCGGGGCCGCCCCCTCCGGGACGAGGAGCCGCCGCGCGAGCAGGAGGCCCGCGGTGAGCGCCATCACCACCGCGGTGGTGACGAGCGTGCCGAGGGCGATCTCGGCGGTCACGACGCGGCCAGCCCGGCGAAGGCCGCGAAGCCCAGCGACATCAGCCCGGCCATCACGAAGGCGATCCCGAGGCCGCGCAGCCCCTCGGGAAGGTCGGCATAGGCGAGCCGCGCCCGCAGCGCGCCGAGCAGCACCACCGCGAGCGCGAAGCCCACCCCGCTGCCGATGCCGAACAGTGCCGCCTCAGTGAGGCCCATGCGCCGCTCGACCATGAACAGGCTCCCCGCGAGGATAGCGCACTGGACCGTCAGCAGGGGCAGGAACACCCCGAAGGAGGCGTGAAGCCCGGGAAGGAACCGGTCGAGCACCATCTCCACGAGCTGCACGCTGGCCGCGATCACGCCGATGAACACGATCAGCGCGAGGTAGGAGAGGTCGATCCCGGGAAGCCCCGCCCAGGCCAGCGCGCCGGGCGCGAGCAGAGCATGGTAGATCGCGTGGTTCAGCGGCACCGTCACGCCGAGCACCCCGATCATCGCCACGCCGAGCCCCAGGGCCGTCTCGGGCCGCCGCGACAGCGCGAGGAAGGTGCAGAGCCCTAGGAACAGCGTGAGCGGCATGTTGTCGACGAGCGCCGCGCGGAAGAGGATCTCGCCCGCCCCGCTCACCGCGTCGCCTCCGCGCCGGATGCCGGCTCGGGGGGCTCGTGCTCCGGCGTCTCCACCTGCGCGGGGACGAGCGTCCGCACCGCCCAGACGAGCCCGCCGAGCAGGAAGAACGCGGATGGGGCGAGCAGCATGAGGTTGAGCGGCTCGAACCAGCCGCCCCGCTCCGTGGTGGGCAGGATCTCCGCGCCCAGCAGGCGGCCCGTCCCGAAGAGCTCCCGCACGGCGCCCAGCGCGCAGAGCACGAGCGCGTAGCCCAGCCCGTTGCCCAGCGCGTCGGTCATCGACGCGAGCGGCGGGTTGGAGCGGGCGAAGGTCTCGGTGCGGCCGAGGACGAGGCAGTTGGTCGTGATCAGGCTGACGAACACCGACAGGCGGCGGCTGATCTCGGGGAAGAAGGCCTGCAGGATCTGATCGATCACGATCACCAGCGAGGCGACGATCACGATCTGGACGATCAGGCGGATCGTGTCGGGGATCAGGGCGCGGATCACGCTCACGATCCCCGCCGCCAGCACGATCACCACGATGAGCGAGGCCGACATGGCGAGCGCGGTGTCGAGGCGCGTCGTCACGGCCAGCGCCGAGCAGATGCCCAGGATCTGCAGCGTCACGGGGTTGCGGGCGAGGATCGGCTCGAGCAGGCGGGCACGCGGGGTCGTGGGGGCCGGCACGGCTCAGAACTCCCCGCGGCGCACGGCGTCGAGGAACGGCCCGTAGCCCTCCGGCCCGACCCAGAACCGCACCATCCGGGTGATGGCGTTCGAGGTGCGCGTCGCGCCCGTGATGCCGTCCACCTCGTACTCGGTCGCGGCCGGGCCCCGCGTCACCGCGAAGCGGAGCTCGCCCGAGGGGTCGCGCAGCTCGGTGCCGGGGAAGCGGCGCAGCCAGTCGCGCTCGTCGATCCGCCCGCCGAGGCCAGGCGTCTCCGAGTGGTCGGTCACGGCGAGCCCGGCGATCGTGTTGCCGTCGCCCCGCAGCGCGAGCATCGCGCGGATCGGGCCGTTGTAGCCCGAGCCCAGCACGGGAAGGACCGTGAGCGCCACATCCTCGGCGTCCCGGACGAGGTAGACCTGCGCGAGGTCCGGACGCGCGCCGATGCCCGCGACGTCGGCCTCGGGCGGGAGCTCGGTCCAGTTGGCCGGGTCCGCCAGCGCCGCCTCCAGCGCGTCCGGCGGGACGGAGGCGGCCCGGCCGGTGCCGAGCTCGACGACCACCGTCCCGAGGGCGGCGCCTCCGGCCTCCGCCAGCACCGGCTCCATGCCCGGAATCGCGGCGAGCAGCGCCTCGAGGCGCACGCGTTCCTCCGCGGCGCGGTTCTCGGCCTGGATGGGCCGCAGGATGGCCGTCGCGCCCGTGACGAGCGCGGCGCAGACGGCGGAAACCGCGAAGGCCACGAGGAGCGTGCGCGCTCTGCCGTCCCGCGGCTGGGCGAGGAAGCGGCCCCATGCGCCGGAGGGCCCGCCCTCAGCCAAGCCGCCGCCTCCTGCGCGCGATCCACGCCGCGACGGCCA
>CAZWWR010000219.1:0-4301 GCA_964637265.1 uncultured Jannaschia sp. | reverse complement strand
CGGCCGCCGGACGGGGGGCCTCCGCATGATCGGCCGCCGCGCGTTCCTTCAGCTCGGCGCCGCGATGGCGCTGGCCGCCCGCCCCGCCGCCGCCGTGCCGCCGCTCGAGCCGGAGGCGGAGCCCTTCTCCTACGACTGGCTCCAGCAGGAGGCGATGCGCCTGTCGGAGGCGCCCTTCGCGCCGGCGCCCGAGGTGCCGCAGGAATGGCGGGATCTCACCTTCGACCAGTACCGCAAGATCTGGTGGGATTCGCGCGAGGCGCTGTGGACGGGCACCGACCGCCCGCACCGCGTCGACTTCTTCGCGCCGGGCCTCTACTTCCCCCGGCCGGTCGAGATCTGCGTGGTCGAGGACGGCATGGCCCGCCGCGTCGCCTTCGACCTCGAGAGCTTCGACCGCACCGACAAGTTCCCCGACGTGCCGGTGGACGAGACGCTGGGCTACTCGGGCCTGCGCCTGCGCGCGGAGCTGCGTCAGGAGGCGATCCACGAGGAGTTCGCCGTGTTCCAGGGGGCGAGCTACTTCCGCGCCATCGGCACGGGGCAGACCTACGGCCTCTCGGCCCGGGGCCTCGCGCTGCGCACGGCCGACCCCGAGGGCGAGGAGTTCCCGGAGTTCACCCGCTTCTGGCTCGAGGCCCCGGATCCGGGTGCCCGCACGATCCGCATGTACGCCCTGCTCGACGGGGAGAGCACGACCGGGGCCTACCGCTTCGACATCTCCCACGGGCATCCCTGCCGGATGGAGGTGGAGGCGACGCTCTACCCCCGCCGGGAGCTGGCGCGCGCGGGGCTGGCGCCGCTCACCTCGATGTTCCTGTTCGACGCCACGAACCGCGACCGCTTCGACGATTTCCGCGACGCGGTGCACGACAGCGAGGGGCTGCTGGTGTGGAACGGCGCAGGCGAGCGGCTGTGGCGGCCGCTGGCGAACCCCGCGCGCCTGCAGGTGTCGGAGTTCCTCGACGACGGGCCGCGCGGCTTCGGCCTGATCCAGCGGGACCGGTCGGTGGAGGGCTACGGCGATCTCGAGGCCCACTACCACGAGCGCCCCTCGCTCTGGATCACCCCGCGGGGCGATTGGGGGCCGGGCTCGGTGACGCTCGTGGAGATCCCGGCCGACATGGAGATCTACGACAACATCGTGGCGTTCTGGCGCCCGCGCGAGCCGCTGGCGGCGGGCGGGCCGCACCGCTTCTCCTACGGGATGGAGTGGGGCGACGGGCCCGGCGAGGGCGGGGCGGAGGGCATCCGCCCGGCCGCCGCGGTGCTCCAGACGCGGATCGGTCAGGGCTACGACAAGTCGGCCGAGGGCACGATCGTGACCATCGACTACGCCGACCACGAGGGCTTCGCCGACCTCGAGGCGGTGACCCCGATCGTCAGCGCGAGCCGCGGCGAGGTGGAGCCCGGCATCCTGCAGCGGAACCCCGGAACCGGAGGGGTGCGGCTCGGGTTCCGCTTCCGGCCCGGCGACGCGGAGCAGTCCGAACTGCGCGCGCAGCTGGTGGCCGGCGGCCGGACCTTCGCCGAGGTCTGGCTCTATCGATGGACGCCCTGAACATGCCGGAAGCCGCCTTCATGCCCGTCGAGCGTCCGCTCGCGATGCCGCGGCAGAGCCTGCGCGCCGCCCATCGCGACGCCGCCGCGCCGGGCTTCGCGCCCGACCCGCGGGCCCGGGCCCGCCGGTTCTTCACCTTCGGCTCGGCGCTGCTGACCACGCTGGCGCTGATCGGGGTGTTCACCGACCTGTTCCAGATCGGCGGGCTGAACGGGTTCGAGGCGGCGCTGATCGGGCTGATCGCGCTGACCTTCTTCTGGATCGCGCTCAGCGTGGCGACGTCCACCGTGGGCACCGTCCGCCGCCTGCGCCGCGCGCGGGCCGGCGCGGACGCCGCCGCCGAGCCGCCCGAGCCGCTCGACGTGGCGCTGCTCATGCCGATCCACAACGAGGTGCCGTGGGACGTGTTCGGCAACGCCGCCGCGATGCTCGAGGCTCTCGGCGCGGGGGCCGGCGACGGGGTCGTGGACGGGGCCCTCGACGGGGCGCAAGGGCCGGGGCGGGGGCACCGCTACGCCTTCTTCGTGCTCTCCGACACCACCGATCCGGCGGTCGCCGCCGAGGAGCTGCGCGCCTTCGCGGCGCTGCGCGCGCGCCTGCCCGCGGGCACGGCGCTCCACTACCGGCGCCGGGCCGAGAACACCGACCGCAAGACGGGCAACATCGCCGACTGGATCGAGCGCTGGGGCGGTGGCTACGAGGCGATGCTCGTGCTCGACGCCGACAGCCTCATGTCGGGCGAGGCCATCGCGCGGCTCGCCGACGAACTGGCGCGCGACCCCTCCGCCGGGCTGATCCAGACGGCGCCGCGGATCTTCGGCGCCGAGACGGTGTTCGCCCGCGCGCAGCAGTTCTCCTCCTCCGTCTACGGCACCGCGCTGGCCGAGGGGCTGGCGAGCTGGGCCGACCGCGAGGGCAACTACTGGGGGCACAACGCGATCATCCGGACGGCCGCCTTCGCCGCCTGCGCCGGCCTGCCCAAGCTGCGCGGCTTCCGGGGGGGCGACGCGCTCATCCTGAGCCACGACTTCGTGGAGGCCTGCCTGCTGCGCCGGGCCGGCTGGGGCGTGCGCATCCTGGCCGACGTGGAGGGCTCCTACGAGGAGGTGCCGCCGACGCTGATCGACTACGTGCGCCGCGACCGGCGCTGGTGCCAGGGCAACCTGCAGCACCTCACCATCCTCACCTCGCGCGGGTTCCACGCGGTGAGCCGGTTCCACCTGCTGCACGGCGCGGTGGGCTACCTGATGTCGCCCGTCTGGATGGCGCTGCTGCTCGTCTGGGCCGGGCTCGGCCACTACGACGACCGGAGCCTCATCGTCTACTTCTCGGGCTACGACCCGCGCCCGAACTGGCCCGAGCTGACGACGGCCAAGGGCGTGGCCGTGCTGCTCTTCATGTACGGGATGCTGCTCCTGCCCAAGCTGCTCGGCGCGCTGTCGCTGCTGCGCTCGGGCGTGCGGCTGGCCGATCTCGGCGGGGCCCGGCAGTTCGGCCTGTCCATGCTGACCGAGATCGTGCTGTCGGTCGCCTACGCGCCCATCCTCATGGTGCAGCAGACCATCGCCGTGGGCCGGAGCCTCCTCGGGCTGCGCGACGGCTGGGCGCCGCAGGTGCGCTCGGGCACGAGCTACGGCTGGGGCATGCTCGCGCGGATGCACGCGCTCGAGACGGTGATCGGCTGGGCGCTGCTGGCGGGGATCGCGACGCAGTTCGTGTCGCTCTGGCTCCTGCCCATCGCGCTGAGCCTCGCCTTCGCCGTCCCGCTCTCTGCGCTCTCGGGCGCGAGCCTGTCGCGGCACCGCGGCCTCGCGCGCCTCCTGGCCACCGCCGACATGCTGGCCGTTCCCGAGATCGTGGCCCATGCCCACGCCCGCCGCCGGGAGGTGCGTCACGTGCTGGCCCAGGCGGAGCCTGTCTCCGTCGGCTGAGGTCCACCGCGCGCCTCCTCCCGGGGGCCGCCCCGACGGAGGGGCGGGGCCATCCCCGCCTTCCCCGCGCATCCGGCGGCCTCTCGGTCGCCATGAGCGGCCTCGGGCGCCGGAGCGGGCTTGCCCCGCAGCGGCGGCCCTTCTAGCTCCATGGGATGACCCTCCGCGCCGCGCTCCTCTGCCTGCTCACCCTCGCCTTCGCCCTGTCCCCGCTCCTCGTGCCTGGGTTCGGCGGCTTCGAGCCCGGGCAGTTCCCCGTCCCGCAGGAGGATCCGCCGGTGCAGCCGGCGGGCTACGCCTTCGCCATCTGGGGGCCGATCTACCTCTGGCTGATCGTGTCGGCCGCCTGGGGCCTCCTGCGCCACCGGGAGGACCCGGCCTGGGACGCCGCGCGGCTGCCGCTGATGGTCTCGGTGGGCGTGGGCGCCGTCTGGCTGCCGGTGGCGCTCCGCTCCCCGCTTGCGGCGACGGTGCTGATCTGGGCGATGCTCGCGGGCGCCCTCGTGGCCCTTATGCGGACGCCCAGGGCGGAGCGCTGGCTCCTGCGGGAGCCGGTGGGCCTCTATGCGGGCTGGCTCACGGCGGCGTCGGCGGTGTCGGTGGGCCTCGTCGCCGCGGGCTGGGGCGTGCCGCCCTTCGGGGCCGTGGGCTGGGCCGTGGTGTCGCTCTCGCTCGGGCTCGCGATCGCCCTCGCCGTGGCGTGGCGGGCGGGAAGTTACGCCTACCCGGCGGCCGTCGCCTGGGCGCTCCTGGCCGTGCTGGCCCGCAACGGCGCCGACCTGGTGGGCCTGTTCGCGCTGGCCGCGGCG
>CAZWWR010000218.1:0-4353 GCA_964637265.1 uncultured Jannaschia sp. | reverse complement strand
GGCCGCCGGCACGCCCCGGTCGGCGCGCGCATGTCCGTTCCCCGCGATCAGCACCACGGGCGGCCCGTGCTCCTCCAGCGCGTCGAGCACCGCCGCCGCCATCAGCGCGTCCGAGCGCCGCTGCCGCGCGACGAAGCCCGCGAGGGCCTCCTCGGGAAGCATGTCGCAATGGGCCGCGAGCTGCAGCGCCTCTCGCGCCTCCTGCTCCTCGGGGGGCAGCGGCTCCGCGAGGGCGAAGCGGGCCACGAGCGCCGCGTCCGCCTCGGGCATCGCGCCGAAGGGCCAGCCCGCCCCGACGAGCGGCGCTGCACCCGCCGCCGCCATGACCGGCGCGTAGAGGTCGATCGCGGGCCAGCCCGAATCGGCCCAGTCGAGCAGCGGGCCCAGCGTCTCCGCGTCCCGCGGCGTATCGGGGCCGACGCGGGCGGCCTGCTCCGGGCTCAGCATCTCGAGGGCCAGCGCCGTGGGGGCGATCCGGGCGACCAGATCGGCCTGCGCCGCGTGGTGGCCCGGGTTGTCGTGGACCTCGCCCAGCACGTAGATTGCGGCCGGCGGGAGGGGCTCCGCCGCCTCCGAGACGGCCGCGGCCCCGCCGAGGAGCGGGGCCGCGAGGAGAACCGGAAGGAGGGCCGGGGGAGCCCGGAACGCGAAGCGCGTCACGCGCCGCGGCTCAGCCGAGGAAGCCGTGCACCTCGCGGGACTGCCCCTCGAGCGTCTTGCGCATCTTGGCGAACGCCGCGGCCTCGAGCTGCCGGACGCGCTCCTTCGAGAGCTTTAGCTCGGCGCCGAGCGATTCGAGCGTGCGCGGCTCCTCGCGGAGCTTGCGCTCGCGGACGATGAAGCGCTCGCGCTCGTTGAGCGCGGCCAGCGCCACCAGCAGCCACTGACGGAGCTGCTCGGTGTCGTGCCGGTGCTCGACGGTCACGTCCGCCTGCTCGCTGTCGTCCTCGAGCGCGTCGATCCACTCGCGCCCGTCCTCGTCGGTGGACTGCGTCGCGTTCAGCGAGAAGTCGGAGCCCGAGAGCCGGCCCTCCATCATCTCGACGTCGTGGAGCGGCACGCCCACCTCGGTCGCGATCCGCTCGCGCATCGTCTGCTTGTCGAGGATCACGCCCGCGGCCAGGGCCTCGCGCTCGAGGCGGGCCTGCACGCGGCGCATGTTGAAGAAGAGCGACTTCTGCGAGGAGGTCGAGCCGGTGCGGACCATCGACCAGTTCCGCATCACGTAGTCCTGGATCGACGCCTTGATCCACCAGACCGCATAGGTGGAGAAGCGCACGCCGCGATCGGGGTCGAACTTGTCGGCCGCCTTCATCAGGCCGAGCCCCGCCTCCTGGATCAGGTCGTTCATCGGAGCGCCGTAGCGCTTGAACTTCGCCGCCATCGAGATCGCCAGCCGCATGTACGCGGTGATGAGCCGGTGGAGGCTCTCCTCGCAACGCTCGTCCCGCCAGGCATAGGCCAGCCGGAGCTCCGTCTCCGCGTCGAGGAGCTCCGCCTTCATCGCCCGCCTTGACAGTGAAGCGTCACCGTTGAGATCGAAAGCCATCGTCTTCACCCCCCCGGGCCGTGGTATCGGACAACCTTGTCAGGCCATCTTTACACTATCTTACGCCGAAGCAACGCCCCCGGATCAAAAAAAGTTTCTGAGGAATGTCCGACGCTTCCGATAACGTCCTCGTCATAGGACATGCCTCATCCGGAAAATCCGCCTGGGCGGAGGCGCTCGTGGAGGGCTGGAACGCCCGAAGTGTCTATTTTGCGACGACGCGCAACGCCGATGGCGAAATTCGAGGCAAGGTCGAGATCCACCGCCGGCGCCGCGGTGTGCGCTGGCGCACGGTCGATGTGCCCAGGGACATAGCCGGCGCGTTTGCTGAAATTTCCGGCGACGAGGCCGTGCTCGTCGACTGCGCCACGATGTGGCTCGCGAATCTCGGGGAGGACGGTGTCGACTGGCGGCCCGAAGCGGAGAGGATGATCGAGGCGATGGCGAGATGTCCTGCCCGGGTCTGCGTCGTGACCAACGATGTGGGCGGCGGCGTGGTTCCCGCGAACGCGCTGGCCCGTCGGTTCCAGCGCGACCAGGGCGAACTCAACCAGCGGCTCGCCCGGGCGCTGGGGCACGTCGTTCTCGTCACTGCCGGACTGCCGCTCGCGCTCAAGGGCGGGCTGCCCTCGTGACGCTGCGCCTCTGGTGGGTCCGCCACGGGCCGACGCACGCCCGGGTGATGCTCGGCCGCACCGACCTGCCGGCCGACCTCTCCGACGGGGCGGCGCTCGACCGGCTCGACGCCCTCCTGCCCCGTGCGCCCGTGGTCGCCTCCACCCTCCGGCGGGCGGGCGCGACGGTCGACGCCCTCGCCCGCGGCCGCCCGCGCCTGCCCGACGAGCCGGACCTGCGGGAGTTCGACTTCGGCCGCTGGGACGGACGGCCCTTCACGGAGGTCGACGGCCCCGAGCTGAGGGCCTTCTTCGACGATCCGGGCGCCCGCCGCGCCCCGGACGGCGAATCTTGGAACGACGTCGCCGCGCGGGTCTCGGCCGCGGTGGCCCGTCTGGCCGCAGCCGCGGAGGCGCCCGATCTGATCCTCGTCGCGCATCTGGGCCCGATCCTCACGCAATGGGCCGCCGCCGCCGGCCTCCCGCCCGCCCGCGCCGTGGGCCAGGAGGTCCGGCCGCTCTCCCTCACCCGGATCGACCTCGCGGGCGGCGCGGCCCTGCGGGCGACGGCGGTCGAGGTCGACCGCGTCGCCTGACGGCCCCATGCAGGGGAACGGAGCCGGACGGCACGCGCCCGGATGGCCCGTCGAACCGCCGCCCGGTCCGCCCTCCGACCACCCTTCCCCGCCCGCCCGGGCGCCCCCCCGAAGGGGCCGAGACCGCCCGTTCGCCCCACGTGATGGCCGGCCCCACGATCGCGAATTGGCGCGCTCCGGCCCCGGCGCGCTATGGGGGCGCATGACCTACCACCTCCTCGTGGGCGACCGCGCCTACTCCTCGTGGTCGCTCCGCGGCTGGCTGCTGTTCGAGGCGTTCGGCATCCCCTGCCGCACCAGCCTCACGGAGCTCTACTCCCCGGCCTTCGCCCGCGACCTCGCCGGCTGGGCCCCGGCCCGGACGGTTCCCTGCGCGCGCACCCCCGAGGGCGGCCTCTGGACCGACAGCATCGCCATCGCGGAAGGGCTCGCCGAGCGCCACCCGGAGGCCGGGCTGCTGCCCGACGCGCCCCGCGCCCGGGCGCTGGCCCGCTCGCTCGTGGCCGAGATGCACGCGGGCTTCGGCGCGCTGCGCTCCGCCTGCCCGATGAACCTCCGCACCGCCTCGCGCGGCTACGTCCCCGACGACGCCGTCCGCGCCGACCTCGCCCGCCTCGAGACGCTCTGGGCCGCCGCGCGGGCCGAGGCCGGTCCGGAATCGGGCGCGGAGGGCCCGTGGCTCTTCGGCCGCTACACCGCGGCGGACGCGTTCTACGCCCCCGTGGCGATGCGGATCGCTGGCTACGCCCTGCCCGTCTCCGCCCCCGCGCAGGCCTATGTTGAGGCGCATCTGGCCCACCCGCCGCTGCGCCGCTGGCGGGCGATGGGCGAGGCGCGGGACCGGACGCTCGACGTCTATCCCGTCCACCCGCCGCTCGTCCGATTCCCCGTGCCGGAGCCGATCCCGGCGCGCGCCGTGGCCCGCGGGCCCGCCGAGAACGCCGCCTGCCCCTATTCCGGCGCGCCCGCGACCCACTTCCTCGAGGCCGGGGGCCGAGTCTGGGGCACCTGCGACGCGTTCTGCCGCGACAAGACGGTGGCCGACCCGGGCGCCTGGCCCGCCTTCATGGCCCTTTACGATTCCTAAACGCCCGCGCCGCTAGCTCCCCTCAGGCCAGCCGGGGAGGGGCGTCCGGATGCTCGCGCGCACCACCACGGTCGCCTTCGAGGGGCTCGAGGCCCGGCCCGTCGACGTGCAATGCGCGGTCACGCCCGGCATGCCCGGCTTCGCCGTGGTCGGCCTGCCCGACAAGGCCGTGTCCGAGGCGCGCGACCGGGTCCGCACAGCGCTGGCCGAGCTCTCGATCGCCCTGCCCGCCCGCAAGGTCACCGTGAACCTCTCGCCCGCCGACCTGCCGAAGGAGGGCGCGCATTTCGACCTGCCCATCGCGCTGTCGCTGCTCGCCGCGATGGAGGTCGTGCCCGCCGACCGGGTCGCCGACGCCGTGTCGCTGGGCGAGATGTCGCTCGACGGCGGGCTCGTCCCGGTGGGCGGCGCGCTGCCCGCGGCCGTGACCGCCGGGGCGCTGGGCCACACCCTGCTCTGCCCCGCCGGCTGCGGCGAGGAGGCCGCCTGGGTGGAGGCCGCCACCGT
>CAZWWR010000217.1:0-4376 GCA_964637265.1 uncultured Jannaschia sp. | reverse complement strand
CTTGCCGGCCACCGAGCGAACCGCCGCAGATCGCAACGCATGCTCTCCCTCGTGCTCGCGCACCATCCGCACCGCCCGCTCGCGCAGCTCGATCGGGTGCGGCGCCCTCGTCTTGTCGTTTCCCATGACCCCTTCCTCCAAAACTTGGGGCCTCCGGGAAACCCAGGGCGGTTCAGTCCGTCCGCCGGGGACGAGCACGCGCCGGGCCTCGCGCAGCGTCGCTGCCGGACTGGGCATGTGCGGGATGCCGAGCCCGATGGTCACGGCATCGAACGAGGCGTCCTCGAACGGCAGGTCGGCCGCATCGCCCTCGACAAGGGTGGCGGCCGGGACGCGCTCGCGCGCCAGGGCGAGCATGGCCGGCGAGAAGTCGAGCGCGGTCACCGCAGCGCCCACGTTCAGAAGACCTTCGGTGACGATGCCGTGCCCGCAGCAGAGGTCGAGGGCGCGCATGCCCGTGTCTGCCTTCACCGCACGCACGAGGTGCGGAACGTGCTGCTCGCTGGCCCCGGCGAACCCGTCCGCATAGGACCGTGCGACGTCGGCATCGGCCCACCCCTCGCGCTCCATCGCCTCGAACGCGGCGTAGTCCGCTCCCCCGGCGCCGAATGTCGGGTCAGGCTCGTGCGGCACGGGCGCTCCTCCATCCGTGTGCGCACCACCGCAGCTGGATCGGCGCGCCCGCGTCGACGCCGTCCGCCGGGCGATCCGCGCCGCCGGTCACGGGACCGCCCGCATGAGATCGTGGACGCCGCAGCGCCGGCGGCGGACCGTCTGATCGGGATGGTCCCGCGTCCGGAGCGCCAATTGGGCCCGCGCGCTCATCATGCATGCCGAGATCGGCACGTCGACCAAGAGCAGGCGCTCCTCGCGGCAGTCCGAGGGCACGGAGACGAGGCAGGCTGCGAAGACGAACTCAATCATCGTCCTTGCCTGCAATGCCGGGCGGACCCTCGCGCGCGTCCAGGACGGCGAGGGCCGCATCGGCGCCGCGCGGATCGGCCAGGGCGGCGATCGTCTCGAAGACGGGCAGGGGGTTCGGCCGCGCATGATCGGCGCGCGCCAGATGCGCGTCGAGCGTCGCGCCGTCGCGGATGGGCGCCCAGGCCCAGGGATCGGCCGCCGCCGGGGCCGAGAGGAGGACCGCCGTCAGGGCGAGGAACGCGGCGATCCGGGGGTGGAGGAACGGTCCTATCATCGGAATGCTCGCATCGGCTCGGGTGGGAGTCCCCGGGCGCGGCTGGGCCACGCCCGGGGGGCTTCAGTTGGTGGGTGGCGCGATCGCGTCGTGCTCCTGCACGAAGGCGTCGAAGTCGTAGGCGTTGCCGTTCAGGATCGTGCTGTGCGCGCGGACCATGCCGGCCATCGCAATCGCCTCGCGCAGCTCGGCCTCCGTGGCGCCCGCGCGCCGGGCGTTCTTGGCGTGAGCTTAGACGCAGTAGTCGCAGGGGATCTGCGCGGCGACGGCGAGGGCGACGAGTTCCACCACATTGTACTCGAGCGCGGCCCCCTCGCTCGTCAGCGCGCCATGGGCGGCCATCAGCCCTTCGTAGGACTGCGGCGGGATGATCTCGGTGAAGAAGCGCGGGCCCTCCTGCGCCCGGGCTTGGCCTCCACCGACGAGCATCGCGGCCACGGCCGCGCCATGGACGAATCTGTGCATCTCGATCTCCATCGACGTTCGGCCTCGCGGGCCGGTTCGGTCCGCATCCGCGGATCGGCGAGATCCGTCGGTCGCCGACCTCGACGAAAGCTATTTCGGCCGGGACGCGACGGGCCGTGAGATTTCGGTGAGATTCCGATAGGGTCGGCGCATGGCCAAGACTCCGGCTCCGACCCAGGCGGCCGTCGCGACGCCCGGAGGCGCCCCGCCGCGCCTGCGCATCGACCTGGCGGCTCGGAAGCTGTCTCGGGACGGCGTGCCGGTGCCGATCCGGCGCAAGGCCTTCGATCTGCTCGCGCTCCTCGTCGTCAACGAGGGGCGGCTGCTGGAGCGGGAGGCGATCCTGGCGGAGGTCTGGGCGGGCCGGGCGCTTTCCGAGAGCGTGCTCAGGGGCTGCGTGCGGGACATGCGACGCGCGCTCGGCGACGATGCCGCCCGGCCAAGGCATGTGGAGGTCGTGGCGGGCCACGGCTACCGCGCTTCCTCGGCGGGGTCGAGCTGGTGGGGGACGTGCCTGCGCCCGCACCGCCCGCCTGGGACGAGACGCTGCCCACCGCGGCGGTCCTGCCGGTTGAGGGGCCGCGGCAGGCAGCGGACCTCGCGCGCTTCGTCACCGAGGAGTTGCGCACCGAGCTCGCTCAGCACGCGCGGCTCCGGCTGCTGCACCATGGCGAGACCCGCGGCGAGGATCGCTTCGAGCTACGGGCCGCGGCCCGCCGGATCGGCGCGCGCCACCTCGTTCGGGGGTCGCTGATGCCGCTGGGCGCCAGGACGTATGTCCACCCCGACCTCCTCGTCACGAAGGCGGGGCGCTCGCTCTGGCGGGGGCGGGCGGAAGTCGCCTCCAGGGGCGATGCGGCCGCCCTGGAGGCGGCGGCGCGCGGGGCGGCGGGCGCGATCGCCACCCGGCTGCGCGCGGCGGACTGGGCACGGGTTCTCGCCGTACGGCCGGAGGCGCTGACGGCCCACGACCATCTTCTCTTGGCGGAGGGTAGATCGGCCTTCGACGCCTCCCAGAATGCCCTCGCGCGGCAGGACTACGAGCGCGCGATCGCCTTGGCGCCGGACTGCGCGCCCGCTTGGGCGGGGCTCGCGCATGCCCACGCACTCGACGGGCTCCTCGATTTCGACCTCGACTACGAAGCGGCGATGGACCGGGCCCTGACCGTGGCCCGGGAGGCCTGCTGGATCGGGCCCCTGGACGGCAAGGGGGCCCGAATCCTCGCCCACGTGCTGTCGCTCCGGGGTGAAGCGACTGCGGCGCTCGACGCTTTCGACCGGGCCGAGCCACTTGCGGCAGGCAACGCGGACTTTCACGTTATGCGAAGCATGGCGCAGGCGCTCGCCGGGCGCGCGGAGGCAGCGGATACGAGCCGTCGGGCAGGGGCAGCGCTCTCGCCCGAGTTACCCGGCTGGCACGCGCGCCATGCCGGCCTCGTCGCCTACCACCGGGGCGCCTATGCGGAGACGGTCGCGTGGATCGCGCCCGTGGTCGCGAGGGTCGGGGCCTCTCCCCGGGCCCGGCTCCCGCTGGCCGCGGCGCTCGCGCGTCTGGGACGGCGCGAGGAGGCGGAGCGCGCCCTCGCCCCAGCTCTCACGTCGGACAGCCCCCCCTCTCTTGCCCGCGAACGCGCCCACTGCGCTTGGCACAACCGCAGCGGGGGCGAGGTGATCGACCACTGGCTCGAAGGCCTCGCCGCGACCGGACTGCCGGAGCGGGCGCCTGCCGCGTAGGCGGTCCGCCAATCTGCGACCTGCGCGGGGCCGTCGTCGAGCCGTCGGTTCCGACGTACATTGCGGCATACTCGCGGCCTTCGCAGGGGCGAAGGACTCCCCTATGGGAGGTTCGACGACCGGTCCTCGAGCGCCCTCCCGGGGTGCCGCGTCGACTGGCCCACGGGAACAGTCCCAAGAGCGTGGTCGGGTGACGTCCGGCGGACGCGTCACCAGATCCGCTCGATGCCCTCCGGCGCGTCGTCGAGCGTTCCGTCCTTGGAGACCAGCTTGAGGCCTCGGTGCTGCGCGGTAGCCACGATGAGGCGGTCGAACGGATCGCGGTGGACCCAGTCGAACCGGCCCGCCCGCTCCATGATCGCTCCCATCGCAGCGGCGACCTCGAAACCATCCGCGAGCAGGCGGGCATCGAGGTCGATCGTGAGGAGCGGCGCGACCTCCGGCCATCTTCCCAGCTGCGCCTTGTAGGCGATCTCGTAGAGGCTGGCCGCGCTCACGACCCGCTCGGGCGATCCGGCAAGCGCGTCGTGCGCAGCGCGCGAGAGGTGATCCGGTACCAGGAGGGCCCAGACGAGGACATGTGTGTCGAGCAGCACTCAGAGGCCCATCGCGTCGAGATCCTCCGCATCGGTCGGGGCAGCCATGTGGTCCAGCGATCCGGGCACGTTCGGTGCCGAAACCAGAGCGGTCCAGGCGCCGAACGGGAATGGCCCTGTCGGTTTGGCCGGCACGCAGTCGATCACGGGCGTGCCGTTGCGGCAGATGGTGACCGTCTCGCCCCGCTCGACCGCGGCGACGAGCTTCGAGAACTGCGTCTTGGCCTCGTGGATGTTGAACTGCATGTCGGCCCGCCTCACGCTCGAAGAGTAGACTAGACTTAGTCTACTGCGGCGGGTACACAAGTGCAGTACCGTTCCAAGCGCCCACCGTACTACAAGGCCTCCCCCAGCGGGACGGTCAGCCAACACGTCCAAGGTCC
>CAZWWR010000216.1:0-4381 GCA_964637265.1 uncultured Jannaschia sp. | reverse complement strand
CCCCGCCGGGCCAAGCCGGAGCGCCGCGCGCGCGTCTGGCTCGCGCGGCGGGACGGGGCGGCGGGCGAGGAGTGGCTGCTGGAGCGGCGCCCGGCGCGCGGGCTCCTGGGCGGGATGCTGGGCTTTCCGACCGACCCCTGGGTCGAGGGCGGAACTGGGGTGGAGGACGAGGCGGAGGCGCCGCTGGAGGCGGCGGAGTGGCGCGAGGTGGGCGAGGTGCGGCACACGTTCACGCATTTCCACCTCGCCCTCTCCGTCCGGCTCGCCACGGCGGACGAGGACGCGCGGCCCACGCGGGGCGGTTGGGCGAAGCTCGACCCGGCCGCCCTGCCCACGGTCTTCCGCAAGGCCCACCGCCTCGTCACGAGCTGAGGAGCCTCCGCCGTCCCGCCTTGCGTCGGGGCCGCAGGGGCGGGCGGGAGGGACCTTCACCCTCGCCGGGATCCCGATCGGCGGGGCAGAGCGGGAGCGGCCCTCGGGCGGGATCCGCGGGGGGCGGACGGACCGGACGGGCGGAGGGGCAGTGGTTCGCCTTCCGGCGCGTGGCCCGGAGCGCCCGACGGAACCCGGACCCGTTCGGTCGAAGGCACCGGCCGTGCCAGTGGCGGACCGGGGGACGGCGCCGCAGCGGAGGGGCGGCGCGCGTCATGCCGGCCACATCCGGGCGGCCCTTCCGCCCGGGGCAGGCTTTGCAGAAACGCTGCTCTATGGGTCTGGTCCGGCGCTGTCAGAGCGGGGCAGCCTCGCGAGGGCCGGTTCCGCCGGGCAGTCCCGGACTTTGGCGTTGTCGCCCGAGCGGCCCACCCACGTCGCGTCGGGAAGGCCCGTGACTCGCGGCGGGGGCCGGCATCGCGCCGGCCCCTGCCCTCCCCCGCGCCCGTGGCGCAGGCGTCAGAGGAGGTCGATGTCGGGCATCTGCGGCGCGATCGTGCCGGGCAGGTCGGCCGCCGCGTCGCGGGCGTCGGCGAAGCGGTCGCGGGCGTCGCCCAGCGCGCCGGACGCGTCGCGGATGTCGTCGACCCAGCCGGAGAGGCGGTCGTCGAACGCGTCCTGCACGGTTGAGCCGCTGCCGGTGCGCAGGACGAAGGCGTCGAGATCGGCCGAGTCGTCCTCCGTCCAGGCGGTGGGCAGCTCGCCGTCGAGGATCTGGCCCACGCCCTCGGCCGTCTGCCGGAACCAGCCGTCGTCCTTGAACGCCTCCGCCTCGAAGGCCGCGGCGAGGTCGTACTCGACCCAGCCCTCGTCGGTGACGATGCGGAGCACCTCGATGCGCGAGGCCGCGTCGTCCATGTTCTCGATGCGGATGGTGCCCGCGCCCTCCATCCGCTGGCCGCCCTCGGTCTGGAAGCCGAGCACGAGGTCGCTCGCGGTCTGGCGGAAGGCGAGCCGCTCGAGCCCGGCCTCGATGCCCCAGCCGCCGCGGATCTCGATCACGTCGGTGCCGCCCCGGCCGCCCGCGGGCGCGTCGAGCACCGATCCGTCGAGCGCGAGCGCCCCGCCCACGTCGCGGGCCGCGTCGAAGCCCCCGTCGTCGATGTCGACGCCGCCGCCCAGGCCGAAGGTCACGAGGTAGGTGTCGTCCCCGCCCCCGCCGACGAGGTCGCCGCCCTGGATGCCGGCGGAGAGGACGTCGTCGCCCGCGCCGCCGATCGACTGCACGGTGTCGAAGTCGAATACCTCGAGGAAGTCCTCGATCCTGTCGCCGATGACGGAGGCGACCTTGGCCAGCGGATCCAGGTGCGAGAGCATGTCGCGCACGTCGCCGACGAAGTCGACGATGTCCTCGACGGGCTCGAGCATGGCCCCGAAGGCATCGGAGATGTCCGCGAGGACCCGGTCGGGCACGAGCGAGGTGACCAGGAGGCTGGCGAAGGTGCCCAGATCGATCACCCAGTCGTCGTCCGCGCCGCCATGGGCGATGGAGACGGCAGCGCTCTCGGTCAGCAGCAGGTCGGAGCCGGCGCCCCCGAAGGCCGCCCCGAGGTTGGCGCTGCCGATGAACACGTCGCCGCCGGCTCCGCCGATCTGGACGCTGGCCTCGCCGCCCGCGAGGAAGACGTCCTCGTCCTCGCCGCCGACCTGCACCGTGACCGACGGGATCGCCTTCAGCGCGGCCTTCTTGGCGTAGTCGAGGCCCTTCTCGCGGATCTTCTCCATCGTGGAGCCGTCGGGGCCGCTTTCGCCGGTGGCGAGGGCCTTCGCCTTCTGGGCGTAGTCGGCGTACTTCTTCGCCTTCTCGAGGAGCGACTTCCCCTTCTGGGAGCCGATCCCGAAGAAGAGATCGCTGCCGTCGTCGCCGTACTGGAAGTCGATCCCGGCCGACTTGCCCTTCACGAAGCCGATCATCACGTCGTCGCCGCCGCCGCCGAACTGCACGCCGACCTGGCCGCGGAGCGCCATCACGTCGTCGCCGCCCTGGCCGAACTGGACCGCGCCCTTGCCCAGGGCGATGGCCACGTCCCCTTCGGTGCCCATCGCCTGGACGTTGGCCTTGCCGATCCCGAAGCCGATGTCGCGGCCGCCGCCTCCGACCTGGAGGTTGCCCTTGCCGAGGCCGAGCATCACGTCGTCGCCCGTGCCGATCTCGCTGACGTGCTTCTCGAGCGTCCGCGCCATCGCGGCGATGTCCACCTGGCCGATGCGCGCCTTGCCGGGGATGGCGTCGGAGATGTTGTCGCCGAACTGCACGTTGCCCACGCCGCCGCCGATCAGCCAGTCGTCGCCGGCGGCCCCGACCTGGACGTTGCCCTTGCCGCCGCCGAAGGCGAGGTCGTCGCCGCCGCCGAGATGCTGCGCGTTGCCGAGGCCAAGCGCCACCGCCACGTCGTCGCCGCTGCCGGCGACCTGGACGTTGAACTTGCCGCCCGCGAACATGCGGTCGTCGCCGCTTCCGCCGAACTGCACGTTCGCGAAGCCCAGGCCCACCATCGTGTCGGCCCCCGCCTCTCCGAACTGGAGGTTGGCCCCGCCCAGCGCGCCGAGCAGGTCGTTGCCGGAGCCGCCCCGCTGCACGTTGAGCCCGCCGCCCGCGATCAGGACGTCGTCGCCCGTGTCGCCGTACTGGTAGTTGCCCTTCCCGATGGCGCCGAGGAAGTCCGCGCCCTCCCCGCCGTGCTGGAAGTTCCCGAGGCTCTTGGCGATCATCCGGTCGTCGCCCGCGCCGCCGTGCTGGGTGGTCACGTGGGTCGCGGCGGCCACCATGGTGTCGTCGCCCGCGCCGCCGTCCATGACGTTGACGCCCCCGAGCGCCACCATGTCGTCGTCGCCGTCGCCGCCGCGGAACGTGTTGACGCCGCCGATCCCGACCATGCGGTCGTCGCCCGTGCCGCCGTCGGCGTCGTTCACGCCGCCGTAGCCCTCGATCAGGTCGTCGCCCGAGTCGCCGCGCAGCACGTTGACGCCGCCGACCGCCCTGATGTGGTCGGCCCCCGATCCGCCATGGGCCCGGTTGGCGGCGCCCACGGCCTCGATGTAGTCGTCGCCCGTGCCGCCGAACATCTCGTTGTAGGCGCCCTTGCCGTAGAGCCTGTCGTTGCCGCTGCCGCCGTCCATGCGGTTCCAGGCGCCGACGCCGTGCATCACGTCGTCATCCGCGCCGCCGTACATCCAGTTGACGGCGCCGTAGCCGTAGAGCGTGTCGTTGCCGCTCTCGCCGTCGAGCCGGTTGTATGTCGCGCCCCAGGACTCGAGCCGGTCGTGGCCGGTGCCGCCGCGCAGGTCGTTGCTGGCGCCGTAGCCGTGGAGCCTGTCGCTGCCCGACCCGCCGAGGAGGTCGTTCCGGGCGCCGTAGCCGTAGAGGCGGTCGTCATGGGCCCCGCCGTCGAGGCGGTTGTAGCCGCCGAAGCCCTGCAGCATGTCGTTGCCGTTCTGGCCGTAGAGGTAGTTCGTGGCCCCCCGGCCGTAGGCGCTGTCGTTGCCGTTGCCGCCGTAGAGCTTGTTCGAGATGCCCCAGGCCTCCAGCCGGTCGTTGCCGTTGCCGCCGTAGAGGTCGCTGCGGGCGCCGTAGCCGTAGAGCTTGTCGTTGCCGTCGTGGCCGAGGAGCTTGTTGTAGGGGAGGTAGCCCTTCAGCGTGTCGTGCCCGCCGCCGCCGTGCTTCACCGGCGAGACGGCCTTCACCACGGACTTAACTGCCTTGACGATCGAGGACATGGGACAACTCCTGAAAACTACCGAGTGGCCCGATCCTGTCCGGCGAGGCGGGGCGGCGAAGTGATGGGCGTCACACGGCGGGGGCGTTTCCTCCCCCTCCCGTGCCCCTCCCCGTGACGGCGCCTCCGCACGCCTCCCGGCGGCTCACCCCGCGCGCGCCCCGCGGGGGGCGTGGCGGCGAAGGCCGGACGCGCGGGCGGCGCGGGATGCGACGGGCCGGGACGGGAAGGGG
>CAZWWR010000215.1:0-4400 GCA_964637265.1 uncultured Jannaschia sp. | reverse complement strand
TCCTCGATCACCTGCGGCGCCCAGATCACGCCGCCGCCCGCGTCGTCGCCGCCGAGGATGGCCATGATCATCCCGTAGTCGTCGCCGATGTTCTCGAAGCCGCGGAAGATGCCCGTGGGGATGTTGAAGATGTCCCCCTCCTCCAGCACCACCTCGCCCGCGTCGCCCCGGCGGCCCCAGAAGAAGCGCCAGCGTCCCCTGGCAACGAAGAACACCTCCGCCGTCCGGTGCGAGTGCAGGGAGTTGCGGCACTTGGGCGGCTGGCCGGCCGCGCCGATGTTGAAGCCCACTTTCTCGGTGATGTGGACGTGCTGGTCGGCGCTCTCGCTCACCCCGCCGCCGATGATCGTGAAGTTCTCCTTCTGGTCGCTGCCGGGCGTGTGGGCGTCGATGAAGGCCGTGCGGCAGGGCATCAGCTCGCCGTAGCGGACGAGGGTGGGGCGGGTGTCGGCCGGTCGCTGATCGAGGGCCATGATCGTCACCTATGGGGTTGGGTCAGGGTGTGTCGGGTCAAAGTGTGTCGGGTCAGGGTGTATCGGGGTTGGGAGGTGCGGCGCCGGAAGGAGCGGCCCGGGCAGCGCCTCGCCCGGTCGCGTGCCCGTCAGGTCGGCATGGAGCCACACCATCCGGTCGCAGAACCACATCTTGGCGCCCACGGAGCCCGCGAGCCCGCCGAGCGTCAGCCACGGGTCGAGCACCGCGAGCCCCCAGAGCCAGGGCACCGCGAAGAGCGCGGCCGCCACGGTCAGCGCGTTGGCCGCCCGCCGGTGATGGGCGGGCACGTCCAGCCGGGCGCGCATCAGCCAGATGCGCTCGCCCGGCACGGCCCGGCTCATCCAGGCGCCGTAATCCGCGGGCGGCGGGAAGGCCCGCGGGTTGAGCCAGATCCACCCGGCCACGAGCGCCGTCAGGGCCAGCGAGGGCCCGAGCCCCAGCCACGCCCGCGACCAGAGCGCCAGCGTGAGGAGGGGCGCCCCGAGCACGATCCGCGTCCAGCCCGACCAGGGGTTCGCGTGGCGCCGCCAGGCGTCGTCGTCCATGCCCATCAGCCGCTCGGCGGAGGCGTAGACGTCCATCACGTCTCCTCCCGCGCCTCGAGCTCCGCCACCCGCGCCCGCAGCCGCTCCAGCTCGTCCACCATCGGGCCGAGGCGCGGCGCCAGCATCGCCTCGATCTCGGCCTCCGTGAACCGGGGCACGATGCGGCGCGGGCAGTTCCAGTCGAAGGCGTCGACCCGCACCCGCACCGCCCGCGGCGCCATCAGCCCCCGCTCGGGCATGACCGCGCGGGCGAGATCCGGCGCATCCGCCGCGTCCAGCATCTCGGCCCGCCCCAGCAGCTTGAGCCGCGCCCGCCGCGGGTAGTCCATCAGCAGGAGCGCGACCCGCGGCTCGCCGTCGAGGTTGCCCTGGCTCACCATCTGGCCATTGCCGTCGTGGTCGGCGAAGGCCACCGTCGCCTCGTCGAGCACCCGGAGCAGGCCCGGCGCGCCACCGCGATGCTGCACGTAGGGGTAGCCCGAGGCCGAGACGGTGGCGAGGTAGAAGGTGTCCCGCGCCTCGATGAAGGCGCGCTCGCGCTCCGCCAGCGCCGGGGCGGCCCGCGCGGCCATGCGCGCGTTCCCCGCCTCCGTGCCCTGCCGGCGCTGCCGGGCGCGCACGGCCTCGGTGAACATGAGCGACCCGAAGCTCTCCATCAGGCCGCGCCCCGCTCGGGCACGGGCGGCTCCTCGCCCCCGGCATGGGCGCCGGTGTGCTCGAGGATCTGCGCCCAGATGGCGACCTCGTCCCACATCGCCCATTCCCGGCGCAGCGCCGGCCCGTCCGAGGTGCCGGTGGGGCCGTAGGGCCCGAACTCGGCGTGGCTGATCCCCATGACGTGGACGCGCGCGCCGGTGGGCGGCCCGAAGCTGCCTGTGCCGTGATGCACGCCGTCGAGCGACCAGCGGATCGCGGCCCGCGGGGGCATCAGCCCGCCGGGCATCCCGATGCGGTGATGCACGGTGAAGGTCGCATCCGGGAAGGCGGCCCGCAGCCCGAGCCAGGCGCGCGTCGCCTCCGCATGGCCGAGCGCCGTGCGCCCGCCGGCGTAGTGGCCCACCACGGCGCGGTCCCACTCCCGCTGGATCACGCCCAGGTCGCCGGCCATGATCCGGCCAAGCGCCTCCTCGTAGCGCAGGCCCCACTCGTCCTCGTTGCCGCGCCCGCCATAGGGGCCGGCGACGTCCTCCTCGGGCCGGTAGGAGCGGGGCGCGATGGGCGCGGCCAGCAGGCGCGCCGCCACGTCCCGGGGCTCCTGCCCCAGCTGCCGGCAGATGCCGCCCACGTCGCGCACGAGCCACTCGTCGTCGATCACTTCGCCCCGCGCCGCGCAGTCGGCCAGCGCGTAGGCCCGCCAGCGCCGCCCGGTGGGCGGCCCGAACGCGCCCTCCCCCAGATGCGTGGCGTGGGTGAGGATGCGGTGCGACGACAGCCGGTGCCCGGAGCCGTCGTCCGACCAGATCACGTCCTCGGTGAGGAGCTCCCGGTCGGGGAACTCGTGCAGCACGCCCATCGTCGCCGCGATCACGCCCCGGTTCCCCTGCGAGACGCCCATCGGCGTGCGCACCGGGATGTCGGCGGCGTAGGTCCCCTCCAGCGAGGCAACGTCGCGCCCCTCCCAGATCTCCGCGGTGACCCCGACGATGAAGTCGGGAAAGTCGGCCCAGCGGTTCGAGCGCCATTCCGTCACGCCGCGTCCTCCTCCGTTCGCCCGCCATCCGCCGCCGCCCCGGACCCGTCCTCGTCCGTCCCGCCGGGCGCCAGCGGGTCCGCCACGGGCCGGGTCGAGCCGCGGACGACGAGCGGGCTCTCGAAGGCCGTCCTGCGGGGCGGCAGCTCCCCGCCCGCCTGCCGGGCCTCGATCCGCGCGAGCAGCGTCTCCACGGTGGCGTCGACCATCCGGTTCACGGGCTGCCGGAGCGTGGTGAGGTCGTAGGCCGGCCAGGCGGCCAGCGGCACGTCGTCGTAGCCCACCACCGCCACGTCGCCCGGCACGTCGAGCCCCAGCTCGTGGCGCAGCACGTCGATCGCCGCGAAGGCCATGTGGTCGTTGCCGACGAAGAGCGCGTCGGGCCGGTCGGGGCCGCGGAAGCGCTCGCGGACGATCTCGGCGGCCCTCTCCCGTTTGTACATTCCGTCGAGGACCCATGCGGGAGTTACCCCGAAATGGGACAAACCGGCGAGGAAGCCCGCCTTCCGGTCCCGCCCGGTGGAGGCGCCCTGCCACCCCGCGAGATGCGCGATCCGCTCGTGCCCGCCCGCCACCAGGAGCTCCGCCGCCCGCCGACCGCCGCCCCGGTTGTCGCTGGCGATCACGCTGAGCCGCGCGTCGTCCTGCCCGCGGTTGAAGAGCACCACCGGGATGCCGGCCTCCGCGCAGCGCCCGACGAGCGGCGCGCACAGCGCCACGGAGGCGGCGACGATGCCGTCGACCTGGTGGTCGAGCATGTCCTGCACGACCTCCGAGACGCCCTCGGTTGAGTTCGAGGCGAGGAACACCATCACGTGGTAGCCCCGCGCCTGCAGCCCGCGGGACAGGCGCTCGAGCGCGACCGGGTAGAAGTGGTTGTCGAGATAGGCGACCACGAGCCCGATCGTCCGCGACCGCCCGGTGATCAGGCCGCGGGCGAGGCGGTTGGGCCGGTAGCCCAGCTTCCGGGCGGCCTCCTCCACCTTGGCGCGGGTCCTCGGAGAGACGGAGCGCCCGGGCGTGAAGGACCGGCTGACGGCGGACTGGCTGACGCCGGCGAGGCGGGCCACGTCCAGGGAGGTGATCCGCGCGCCCATCAGGCCGCCGTCCAGCCGCCGTCCACCAGCAGCGCGGTACCGGTGACGAGCGCGGAGGCGTCGGAGGCAAGGAACACGCACGGCCCCGTCATGTCGGACAGCTCCCCCACGCGGCCGAGCGCGATCTTGGACTCGACCCACGCCCGCCGCTCCGGATCCGCGAAGGTGGCTTCGGTGAGCGGGGTCCGGACGAAGGTGGGGCAGAGCGTGTTCACCCGGATCCCGTGCGGCCCCCACTCGAGCGCCATCGCCTTGGTCATGCCCTCCACGCCGTGCTTCGAGGCGCAGTAGACCGCGCGGTCCGGCCCGCCGACATGGCCCATCTGGCTCGAGACGTTGACGATGGAGCCGGGCCGCCCGGCGGTGATCAGCGCGCGGGCCACCTCCCGCGAGAGCGCGAAGGCCGCGCGCAGGTTGACCCCCATCACCGCGTCGAAATCCTCCAGGGGCGTGTCGAGGGCGGGCGCGTGGCGGGCGAGGCCCGCGGCGTTCACCAGCACGTCGAACGGGCCCGTCCCGGCGGCGGCACCGGCCACCAGCCGCTCCACCGCGGGCCCGTCGGTCACGTCGAGC
>CAZWWR010000214.1:0-4424 GCA_964637265.1 uncultured Jannaschia sp. | reverse complement strand
CTGCAGGGCTGGACGGGCGCGCGCTGGGGCGTCTCGGTCGTCTCCGGGGGCGGGGCGCCGACGCTGCGCGAGGCGGAGGCCGCCGAGGGCGACCGGGCGCGGGCCGAGGCGCTCGAGCATCCGCTCACCCGGGCGGCGCTCGCCGCCTTCCCCGGCGCGGAGATCGTCGAGGTGCGCCGCCGGGAGGACGCCGAGCCGCCGCTGGCCGACGTGCCCGACGAGTGGGATCCGTTCGAGGCGGAGTGACCGGCCCGGCCGGCACGCGGGATGAAACCCCTCGGCCCGCCGGGCGTTTGGCCGGGCACGACCAAGACGAAAGGACGTCCCATGCCC
The DNA here is from genome assembly GCA_964637265.1 of uncultured Jannaschia sp. Taxonomy (GTDB): domain Bacteria; phylum Pseudomonadota; class Alphaproteobacteria; order Rhodobacterales; family Rhodobacteraceae; genus Jannaschia. The sequence continues at coordinate 4,091 of CAZWWR010000214.1, read as the reverse complement.
GAGAGCTTCGTTTCAGGCCTCGAGAGCCAGACCCAGCAGCAGATGGTCGATCTGCTCAACGCCCGTCTCGCCGACGGGCTCGACCTCAAGCTCGCCGTCAAGCAGGCGCACTGGAACCTGAAGGGCCGCGGCTACATCGGCGTCCACGAGCTTCTCGACGAGGTCGCGGCGCGGCTGGAGGAGTTCAACGACACGATGGCCGAGCGCGCGGTGATCATGGGCGGCTTCGCCAAGGGCACCAGCCAGGTCGTCACGGAGCATACGTCGCTTCCGGCCTATCCCGTGGAGATGACCGACGTCCAGGAGCACATCGCCGCCCTGGTAGAGCGCTTCAAGGAGTACGGCGGCAGGATCCGGGAGGCCATCGAGGCCGCCGACGAGGCGGGCGACGAGGACACCGCGGACCTGTTCACCGAGGTCAGCCGGGGCGTCGACAAGGACGCCTGGTTCATCGGCGCCAACGCCGCGCGCGACTGACCGCGCCCGGCGGGGCGGGCGGCGAGGGGTTCCGCTCCGCCGCCCGCGCGCCTATCTGCGGCGGAAGCGAACGGAGGGACGGGATGTTCAAGGGACTCGGCGGGCTCGGCGACATGGCCGGGATGATGAAGAAGGCCCAGGAGATGCAGGCCCGCATGGCCGAAGTCCAGGAGAGCCTCTCCGCGATCACCGTCGAGGGCGAGGCCGGCGCCGGCATGGTCCGGGCGACGGCCACGGCGAAGGGCGAACTCGTCGGCCTGTCCATCGACCCGTCGATCTTCAAGTCCGAGGACAAGGAACTGGTCGAGGACCTGATCCTCGCCGCCTGCAAGGACGCGCAGACCCGGGCCGGCACCCGCGCCCAGGAGGAGATGCGCAAGGTGGCCGAGGGGCTCGGCCTGCCGCCGGGGATGAAGCTGCCCTTCTGAGGCCGCGCGCCGCCCCGCCCCCCCCCGCCACGACCGGCCGTGCGCGGCCGCCCACCCCCGCATGGGCGGCGGAACGAAGGGTGAAACCCGGGCGTCGGAAGGCTATATCCCGCGGATGGAGACGCATCGCGACATCGAGGCCCTGATCGAGGCGCTCGCCCGCCTGCCCGGCCTCGGCCCCCGCTCGGCCCGCCGCGCCGTCCTGCACCTCGTGAAGCGCCGCGACACCCAGCTCCGCCCGCTGGCGCGGCTGCTCGCGGCGGTGGGGGAGTCGGTGCGCGAATGCCTGAACTGCGGCAATCTCGGCGGCGACGAGGTCTGCGCGATCTGCACGGCGGAGGCCCGCGGTAACGGCCAGATCTGCGTGGTGGAGGACGTGTCCGACCTCTGGGCGATCGAGCGCGCGCGCATCTTCGGCGGCCGCTACCACGTGCTCGGCGGACTGCTCTCGCCGCTGGACGACGTCGGCCCCGAGCAGCTCCGCCTGCCGCAGCTGCGGGACAGGGTCGCGGCGGAGGGGGTCGAGGAGGTGATCCTGGCCCTGGGCGCGACGGTGGACGGCCAGGCGACGGGCCACTATGTCGCCGCCGCGCTGGAGGGCAGCGGCGCCCGGCTGAGCGGTCTGGCCCAGGGTGTGCCGGTCGGGGGGGAGCTCGACTATCTCGACGACGGGACGCTGCGCGCCGCCCTGTCCTCGAGAAGACCGCTATGAGTGTTGCAACGGCGCATCGGCGGTTTTGATGCCCCCATCGGCGGAAAACTGCCGATAAGTCCATGCAGGATTGCGCGAATCATGGGGAGGGCTGCCTGTGAAGCTGGCATGCGAAACGTTGATGACCGGTTAAATCACCGGCCCGCGGGCGAATCCGTTGCGTCAACCCGCGACGGACGACTAATTCCGTCGCATGTACCGGCCTCTCGCCCCGACCTTTCCGTTCGGAAACGCACGTCCTATCCTGAACCCGCGCACACGCGCTGGGGGACGTTCGGGATGAGCGACTACACACCAGTCGGACGATTCCACGGAATTCTGGGCCCCGGTCAGGCGCCCGGCGAAGCCCGCACGGGCGGCCCCGTCCAACACCGGACGCGCGCGCACGAGCTGATCCCCGAGAGGCGCTTCCGCCCCGGCGGGCTCGCGATCCTCGACGTCGAGGACATGGGCGGCGTGAACTCGGATCACGGAATGGACGCGGCCGACGCCCTCCTCGCGGCGATCGAGGCGCGGATCGCCGGGGCGCTCGAGGGCGAGAGCAGGCTGATGCGGCTCGACGGCGACCGCTTCCTGCTCTGGCTTCCGGCCCTCTCCACCGCCGTCGCGCGGCGCGAGACTCGGCGCCTGATCGCGATGGCCGGGCGGGTCGAGCTGGTGCTCGGCGGGCACCGGATCCGGCGCGACGTCCAGGCCGGAATGGCCATGGTCGGCCCGAACGAGCGCCGGCGAGATGCGATGATCCGGGCGCAGGGCGCCCTCAAGGCCGCGAAGGAGAGCAGCGACGGGCTGTTCGCCGAGGCCGGCCCCGACGACGGGCCGCGCACCCGCCCCGACCGGCCGAGCCGCGAGGAGGTGCTCGAGGCGCTGCGCTCGGGCGATTTCGCCTATCACGTCCAGCCCATCGTCGCGCTCGGCGCCGACCGCTCGGAGGACCGCATCTGCGGCGTCGAGGCACTTCTGCGCTGGCACCGGCCCGACGGGGTCATCCTCCTGCCAGACAGCTTCCTGGGCCCGCTCGAGCGCACGGGCGCCCAGATGGGCCTCGACCCCCGTTTCGCGGTGCAGGTTGCACGCGACTTCGTGAGCCCCGCTCGAGGCGAGCCGCTGAGCTGCGCCTTCAACATCACGGGCGCCGTGCTCGACGGCTCCGACCGGGCCGGGCGCCGCTGGATCGAGACGCTGCTCGAGGCGCTGCCGCCCGAGCGGCTGACCTTCGAGATCGTCGAGAGCGCGGTGATCTCGCGGCCCGAGGCCGCGGTCGCGCTGGTGACGTGGCTGCGGGCGCTCGGCGCGCGGATCGCGCTCGACGACTTCGGCACGGGCGTCTCGGGGCTCGACCGGCTGCGCGATCTGCCGGTGGACGTGGTGAAGCTCGACCGGAGCTTCACGCAGGCGCTCGTGCAGCCCGACGGGCGCAGCGAGGGGATCCTGTTGGGCCTCACGGCGATGGGGCGGGCGATGGGCTTCGAGGTCGTGGCCGAGGGCGTTGAGTCGGAAGGCACGCTGGAGACGCTGCGCCGCATCGGCGTGGCGAAGGCGCAGGGCTTCCTGCTCGGCCGGCCGGGTCCGGCCTGCGCGTGGCTCGAGAGGCTGGACCTGGGCGCCGCCCCGCCGATGCCGGCCATCCCCATCCAGGCCTGGCCCGCCGAGGCCTGACCGGGCGCGCGGCGTCCCGCCTCTCCGCGCCACGCCGGCGGCTGCCGCGATCAGGCGGCCAGCGGTCCTCCCTCCGCCCGCATCGCGAGATGCGCCTCCGCGATCTCCGCGTCCCGCCCGGCGCCCAGCATGGCCATGACACGGCCGTGCTTGAGGTAGCGGGCGAGGAACGGGCCGTCCTCCGGCGCGCCGTCGAAGGCGATCTCGTCCCACTCCTCGGCATGGCCGAGATAGCGGTACTGCCGCCCCAGCGCCGTCCAGAAGAAGGGCACGTCGGCGCCCTCGGGCGGCCGTCGCAGCATCCCGGCCGCGGCCCGCGCGCCGTGCTGGCGGGCGACGCGCCAGTGCTCCACCCGGACCCGGCCCCAGGGCGTGGGCGGGCGGGCGCAGTCGCCGGCCGCGAAGGCCCCCGACAGGCCCGGCACCGAGAGGTCGGAGCCGGTGGACAGGCCGCCGTCGCGGTCCACGGACAGGCCCTCGATGCCGCCCGTGGCCGGAGAGATGCCCACCGCGACGACGCAGAGCTCGCCCTCGACGCGGCCGCCCCCCTCGAGCAGGAGCGCGGCGAAGGGATCGCCCTCGAAGCCCGCCGCCCGGCCCTGCTCGAAGCGCACGCCGGCCGCCTCGTGCTCGGCGCGGATGGCGCGGCCGGCCCGCTGGCCCACGACCTTCTCGAGCGGCACCTCGGAGGGCATGACGACCGTCACCTCGAGGCCCCGCTTGGCGAGGCTCAGCGCGCCCTCGAGCCCGATGAAGCCGCCGCCCACGATCACCGCGCGGCGGGCGCGGCCGGCCGCCTCGGCCAGCGCGCGGGC
>CAZWWR010000213.1:0-4441 GCA_964637265.1 uncultured Jannaschia sp. | reverse complement strand
CGGCGCGGTCGTAGACGGGCGGGCGGCCCATGTTGAGCTGCTTCTTGCGCTTGAGGTCGAGCTCCGCCGGAGTCTCCCAGGCCTCGTAGAGCCGCCCTTCCTCGCGCATCCGCGCCGCGGCCTCGGCATAGCGGTCGAGACGCGCGGACTGACGTTCCTCGCGGTCCCAGCCGAGCCCGAGCCAGTCGAGGTCCTCGCGGATCCCGTCCACGTACTCCTCCCGCGAGCGTTCCGGATCGGTATCGTCGAGGCGGAGGATGAACGTCCCGCCCGCCTTGCGCGCGATCATCCAGTTCATCAGCGCCGTGCGCAGGTTGCCGACATGGAGCCGCCCCGTGGGCGAGGGGGCGAAACGGGTGACGACGGCGTCCCGTGCGGCGGTCTCTGGCATGGCGGCCTCCTCTGGCGGCGCGCCGTCTGTCACGCGGCCCGTCCCTTGTCCAGTTGGCCGCCCCGGCTCCCGGCCCTAGTTGCCCGCCCAGACCGAACGGGAGGACCCCATGCGCATCACCCGACGCACCGCACTCACGGCCGCCGCCGCCGCGCCTCTGGCCGCGGCGGCGGCCCGCACGGCCTTCGCCCACGGGCCGGAAGCGCCCGCATCCGCGCCGGCGATCCCCCCGTACCGCCGCGTGACTCTGGGCGAGAAGGAAGTGACGACGCTGCTCTCCGGCTCCCGCGTGAGCACCGACGATCCGCAGGGCACCTTCGGAATGAACGTCGACGCGGAGACCTTCGCGGAGGCGAGCCGCGAGGCGTACATCCCGTCGGATTCGAGCGTCTTCTTCTTCACGCCGACGCTCGTCCGCGAGGGGGAGAACACGATCCTGTTCGACACGGGCCTGTCCGCCGAGGCGATCGTCGGGTCCCTCACGGCGTCGGGCGTCGCGCCTGAGGACGTCACGCATGTCGTCCTCACCCACATGCATCCCGACCACATCGGCGGCCTGATGGGCGAGAACGGCCCGACCTTCGCCAATGCCGAGTACATCGCGCCCGAGGTGGAGGCGCAGTACTGGGCCGAGAACCCGTATCCCCCCTACGAGGAGAACGTGGCGCCGCTGGCCGACCGGCTCACGCTGATCGGCGACGGGGCCGAGATCGCCCCGGGGATCACGGCCGTTGCCATGTATGGACACACGCCGGGCCATACGGGCTTCCGACTGGATTCCGGCGACCGCTCCCTGCTGCTGGTGGCGGACATGACCAACCACTACGTCTGGTCGCTCGCCCACCCGGACTGGGAGGTGCGCTTCGATGCCGACAAGGCCGCGGCCGCCGAGACCCGCCGGCGGGTCCTGGGGATGCTCGCCGCCGAGCGCATGCCCTTCGTCGGCTACCACATGCCGTTCCCGTCAATCGGCTTCGTGGAGGAGAGGGGCGACGGCTTCCAGTACATCCCGCACAGCTACCAGCTGATGCTCTGAGCCCCGGCGAGGGGGGCGCAGGCGCAGGCGCCCTCTCAGTTCCGGTAGACGGCGCAGACGCATCCGGCCGACCGGATCCGGTCGCACAGCCGGGCCGCGCTCCCCCGGTCGTCCGCGCCGATCCGCGCCATGACGAGAGAGGGCCGGCCCCGCCCGCGCGGGTTGACGCGCACCATCTCGAGCCCGTCCTCGGGTGCGGCCTCGCGGCAGCGGTCCTGGAGGCGGGCATAGGACCTGCGCGCCTCCGCCTCGCTCCGGCCGTACCCCACCTGAACGCCCCAGGGCGAGGTCGCCGACGGCGTGGTGAGCGGCGACATCCTGCGCCGTTCGGCCAACCGCTCGCAGGCCTCGCCGAACGGCACATCGCCGTCGAGGCGCAGCTCCCGGGCGATGGCTTCGGGGTCCGGCGGATCGTCGCGCCACTCCTCTGCGCGCAGGCCGGTGACGATGCGGACGTAGTCCACCGTCTCCCAGGCCAGCCCGCCGTTGCGCGCCGTCCACCCGTCGGCGCGTCCCTCGCCCCCGTTGTAGGCGATGGCCGCGAGGCCGATGTTGCCGTAGCGGTCCCGCAGATTGCCCAGGTACTCTGCCGCCTTCTCGACCGCCTCCGCCGGGTTGAGCACGTCTTTCAGGCCGCGCAGGCGCGCCGTCGAATCGATGAACTGCGCGATGCCCCGGGCCCGCATCGGGCTGACGGCATTCGGATCGAACCGGCTCTCCTGCCAGAGCAGGCGCGCGAGGAACCCGGGCGGCAGGCGATGCAACCGCGCCTCCGCCTCGATCTGGTGGCACAGATCCTCGGCGAAGCGGTCGGCGCGGATGCAATGGCGCGGCCCCCAGCGCCCCTCCGAGCAGTGCTGCACGGGGTCCGGCACCCGTTCCGGTCGGGGCAGGGGGCCTGTCTTGCCCATGGCGGGGACGAGCAGGAGAAAGAGGAACAGCAACAGCGCGCGGAGCATGGGCCCATGCCTCCCGGCCCGAACGCCGCTGTCAAGCGCCCCGCCATGGCGTTCGGCCTGAGGGGGGATTAGGTGCGGGGCGAGGAGATAGCCGATGTCGTTCTTTCGCAAGCTCAAGGATCGGATGTTCAAGTCCTCCTCGCGCCTCGAGGAGGGTCTCGACGCGATCGTGGAGGAGGGCGCCGACGCCGAGACGGACGCAGCTCCCATGCCGGACCCGGCCGTCGAGCCCACACGGCCGCCCGCCACCGCCCCGGCCGAGCCCGCCTCCGCCGGGCGGGACGCGTCCACCCGACCGCCTCCGCCGGGCCCGAGCCCCGAGGCGCCGGTCGAGCCCCCCCGGCCCGAACCCCGCCCGGAACCGGGACCCGCGCCCCGGCCCGAGCCGGGACCAGCGACCGGGCCCGCGGCAGGGCAGGGTGGAGGGCTGCTCGACCGGATCCTCGGCCGCCGGAACGCGGACGGGGCGCCGCGGCGCGTCCTCGACGAGGAGATGCTGGAAGAGCTGGAGGATCTGCTGGTCGCGGCGGACATGGGCGTCGAGACGGCCGCGCGGGTGATGGGCAACATCGCCGAGGACCACATGGGCCGGCGGCTCTCCGTGTCCGAGATCAAGGGCCTCCTCGCACCCGAGGTGGCACGCATCATGGAGCCGGTGGCGCGACCACTGCCGCTCTATCCGACGAAGCCGCAGGTCGTGCTGGTGGTGGGGGTCAACGGCTCCGGCAAGACCACGACCATCGGCAAGCTCGCCTCGCAGTTCCGCGGGGCCGGCAAGCAGGTGGTGATCGCGGCGGGCGACACCTTCCGCGCGGCCGCCGTCGAGCAGCTCCAGGTCTGGGGCGAGCGCGCCGGCGTGCCCGTGATGACCGCGCCTCAGGGGACCGACCCGGCGAGCCTGGCCTACTCGGCCCACGAGAGGGCATCGCGGGACGGCGCCGATCTCCTCCTCATCGACACCGCAGGGCGGCTCCAGAACCGCGCCGACCTCATGGAGGAGCTCGCCAAGATCGTCCGCGTGATCCGCAAGCGGGACGAGCACGCGCCGCACAACACGGTGCTCGTGCTCGATGCGACCACCGGGCAGAACGCGCTGAGGCAGGTCGAGGAGTTCAAGCGAATGGCCGACGTCACCGGCCTCGTCATGACGAAGCTCGACGGCACGGCGCGGGGCGGGGTCCTCGTCGCGCTGGCCGACCGCTTCGGCCTTCCCATCCATGCGATCGGCGTCGGCGAGCAGATCGACGACCTCGACGCGTTCGACCCAGAGGAGTTCGCCGCGGCCCTCACCGGCGCGGACGGCTGAGCCCGGGGCGCGATGCACCCCGCCCGCGCGCCGCGTAGGCCCGGACCGCCCCCCTGGACGGCAGGGTTCCCTGAACCCGGGCGCATCGTCGAGACCGCCGCGATGGCCGTGTGCAGGGACGCAGACATCCCCCGAAACGCAGAAGGGGCGGCCCGTCGCCAGGCCGCCCCCTTATCAGGACTTGGCGCCGGTTACTCCGCGGTCAGGAGCGGCGGGCGCTTGTCCTCGATCTGGCGGCCGCTCGGGTCCTCGCTCGCGAGATCGAGCTTGCCGTCCTTCACGCTAACCTTCACGACGCCGCCCTTCGCGAGCTTGCCGAACAGCAGCTCTTCCGCGAGGGGCTTCTTCAGGTGCTCCTGGATCACGCGGGCCAGGGGACGCGCGCCCATCTTGTCGTCATAGCCCTTGTCGGCGATCCACTGGGCCGCCTCCTCGGTCAGCTCGATGGTCACGCCGCGGTCGAGCAGCTGCGCCTCGAGCTGGAGCACGAACTTCTCGACCACCTGGAGGATCGTCTCCTTCGGCAGCGGCGCGAAGGAGATGACGGCGTCCAGGCGGTTGCGGAACTCCGGCGTGAACATCCGCTCGATGGCGGCCGTGTCCTCGCCCTCGCGACGGTCGCGGCCGAAGCCGATGGCGGACTTCGCCTGTTCCGCGGCGCCCGCGTTCGAGGTCATGATCAAAATCACGTTCCGGAAGTCCACCTTGCGCCCGTTGTGGTCGGTCAGGGTGCCGTGGTCCATCACCTG
>CAZWWR010000212.1:0-4466 GCA_964637265.1 uncultured Jannaschia sp. | reverse complement strand
CGACCGTCGACCGCGCCGCCCGCCCCTGCCGGAGTGCCAGCGCCTCGACGGCGGCGAGCAGCTCCAGCCGCACCGGCACCGCCATCTCGGCGGCGGCGGTGGGCGTCGGCGCCCGCCGGTCGGCGGCGAAATCGAGCAGTGTCGTGTCCGTCTCGTGGCCCACCGCCGAAATCAGCGGGATCCGGCAGGCCGCCGCCGCCCGCACCGGGGCCTCCTCGTTGAACCCCCAGAGATCCTCGATCGACCCGCCGCCCCGCGCGACGATCAGCAGGTCGGGCCGCGGCACCGCCCCCCCGGGGGGCAGCGCGTCGAACCCCTCGATCGCGGCGGCCACCTCGGGGGCGCAGGCACGGCCCTGCACCGCCACCGGCCACACGATCACGCGGCGGGGGAACCGCTCCCGCAGGCGGTGCAGGATGTCCCGGATCACCGCGCCCTGCGGCGAGGTCACGACGCCGATCACCTCCGGCAGGTAGGGCAGCGGGCGCTTGCGGGCCTCGTCGAAGAGCCCCTCCGCCGCGAGCGCGACGCGGCGCTTCTCCAGCATCGCCATCAGGGCGCCCTGCCCCGCGAGGGCCACGTCCTCCACGGTGAGCTGGTACTTGGACTGCCCCCCGAAGGTGGTGAGACGCCCCGTCGCGACCACCTCCAGCCCCTCCTCGGGCGGGACCGACAGGCGCGCGATCTGCCCCTTCCAGCAGACGCAGGCCAGCACGGCGCGGTCGTCCTTCAGGTCGAAGTAGAGATGCCCCGACCGGGCGCGGAACACCCGCCCGACCTCGGCGCGCACCCGCACCCGCCCGAAGGCGCCCTCGAGCGTGCGGCGGATGGAGCCCGACAGCTCCGAGACCGACATCTCCGGGGCGTTGGAACCCGTGCCGGGGCCGCCGCCCTCGTCGTCAAGCAGATCGTCCATGCCCCCGAGCTAGACCGCCGCGCGCCGCGGCTCAACGCCCGCTTGCCGCGACCGGGAGGCGGCGCCATTACGGCGCCCGACGAGCGAGGGGGCCGGGCCATGAACATCCTGATCCTGGGCGGCGGCGGCCGGGAGCACGCGCTGGCCTGGGCCGCGCTGCAGAACCCGAAATGCGACCGGCTGATCGTGGCGCCCGGAAACGCCGGCATCGCCCGGATCGCGGAATGCGCCGCGCTCGACATGCTCGACGGCGGGGCGGTGGCGGCCTTTGCGGACGAGGAATCGATCGACCTGGTGATCGTCGGCCCCGAGGCGCCGCTCGCCGCGGGCGTGGCCGACGCGCTCCGGGGCGCGGGCGTGGCCGTGCTCGGCCCCGGCGCCGACGCGGCCCGGCTGGAGGCGTCGAAGGCGTTCACGAAGGAACTCTGCGACGCCGTGGGCGCCCCCACCGCCGCCTGGCGGCGCTGCGGCTCCGAGCGGGAGGCGCTCGACCGGCTGGAGGAGGCGGGCGCGCCGATCGTCGTGAAGGCGGACGGGCTGGCCGCGGGCAAGGGCGTCACCGTCGCCTCGACGGAGGAGGAGGCCCGCGCCGCCATCCGCGACGCCTTCGCCGGGGGCCATTCGGACGTCGTGCTCGAGGAGGTGCTGCGCGGCGAGGAGGCGAGCTTCTTCTGCCTCGTGGACGGCGAGGACGTCCTTCCGCTCGGCTCGGCGCAGGATCACAAGCGCATCGGCGAGGGGGACACCGGCCCCAACACCGGCGGCATGGGCGCCTACTCCCCCGCCCCGGTGATGACGCCCGGGGTCGAGGAGAGGGCGCTGGAGGAGATCGTGCGCCCCTCCATGCGCGAGATGGCCCGCCGCGGCACGCCGTTCCGGGGGGTCCTGTTCGCCGGGCTGATGATCGAGGCCGGGCGTCCCAGCCTCATCGAGTACAACGTCCGCTTCGGCGATCCCGAATGCCAGTGCCTGATGATGCGGCTGGGAGCGCAGGCGCTCGACCTGATGCAGGCCTGCGCGGAGGGGCGGCTCGCGGAGGCCCGGGTCCACTGGGCGGACGATCATGCGATCTGCGTCGTGATGGCGGCCCAAGGCTATCCCGGCCCCCCGGCCAGGGGCGGCCCGATCGGGGGGCTCGATGCGCTCCCGGCCGACAGCCGCCGGATGTGCTTCCACGCCGGCACCGCCCGCGAGGGGGGCACCTGGCGGGCGGCGGGCGGGCGCGTCCTGAGCCTGACGGCGCGGGCGGACGACCTGCGAAGCGCGCGGGACGCCGCCTACGCGTTGGTCGACGCGGTGGACTGGCCGGAGGGCGTCACGCGGCGGGACATCGGCTGGCGCGCGTTGGGTTAGCCAGGCCTGACCAACGCGCGTTCGCAGGACCCGACTGCCGGCTCGCCTCGAGGAGCAGGGATCACGGCTGGCGGCGCGCGCGGGCGATCCGCTTCGCCGCGCCCGGGGCGGGCCGCATCGCGCACGCTCCGTCTGGCGCGGCACCCGCGCGCGTGCTTTGCTCGATCCGCAGATCCCGCGAGGCCCACCATGCGCAAGCCCTACCTCCTCTATCTCGGCGACGCCCCCGACAGCCTGGCCATCAAGATGGCGCAGGGGGTGCTCGACTGGCGGCCCGAGTGGTGCGCGGGCCAGTGGCTGCGCGAGGGCGCGGGCGCCCGGCTCGACCTGCCCGAGCTGACGCCCGAGGAGGCGGTGGAGAAGGGGGCGGGCACGCTCGTGGTCGGCGTCGTCAACGCCGGGGGGGTGCTGCCGGAGGAGTGGATGGGCGACCTGCACCGCGCGATCGAGGCGGGGCTCGACGTCGCCGCCGGGATGCATGTCCGGCTCCGCAAGCAGGGCGACCTCGCGCGGCTCGCCGAGACGCACGGCCGGACCCTCACCGACCTGCGCGTGCCGGACCGCCGCTTCGCGACCGGGAAGGGCGGGCGCCGCCCCGGCAAGCGCGTGCTGACCATCGGCACCGACTGCTCGGTCGGCAAGAAATACGCCGCGCTGGCGCTGGAGCGCGGGATGCGCGAGGCCGGGATGGACGCCGACTTCCGCGCCACGGGCCAGACGGGGCGGCTCATCGCCGAGCGGGGCATCGCCGTGGACGCGGTGCCGGCCGACTTCATCGCCGGGGCCGCCGAATGGCTCTGCCCGGCCGCCGACCCCGACCATTGGGACGTGGTCGAGGGCCAGGGTTCGCTGTTCCACCCCTCTTTCGCCGGCGTCACGCTGGGCCTCCTCCACGGCGCCCAGCCCGACCGCTTCGTCGTCTGCCACGAGCCCACGCGCACGCGGATGCGCGGCGTCGATCACCCCCTGCCGACGATCTCGCAGGTCATCGACCTGACGGTGCAGCTCGGCCGCCTCACCAGCCCCGACATCGCGCCCGCGGGGATCGCCGTGAACACCGCCGCCCTGCCGGAGGCGGAGGCGCGCGAGGCGGTGGAGGCCATCGGGGCGGAGCACGGCCTGCCGGCCACGGATCCGGTGCGCTTCGGCGTCGAGGCCATCGTGGAGGAGCTCCGGCGGTGCTGAGCGCCTCGGTGGAGCGGCTCCCGCTGGCCCGGGCCTTCGCGATCAGCCGCGGCACCCGGACGGAGGCGGTTGTCGTGGTCGCCCGCGTCGCGCACGAGGGCGCGCGCGGCTGGGGGGAGTGCACGCCCTACCCCCGCTACGACGAGCGGACCGAGGACGTCCGCGGCGCCATCGAGGAGATGGGCCCTTGGCTCCGGGACGCGCTCTCCGACGGCCCCGATGTGGCGCGCGACGCCCTACGCGACGCGATGGAGCCGGGTGCCGCGCGCAACGCCCTGGACTGCGCGCTGTGGGACCTGGAGGCCAAGCTCGTGGGCCGCCGGCCGTGGGACCTCGCCGGCACGCCCGCGCCCACCAGCCTCCGCTCGGTGCTCACGATCGGGATCGACACGCCGGACGCGATGGCCGGGGCGGCGCGCGAGCGGCCCTCGTCGGCACTCAAGATCAAGCTCGGCGCGGGCGACGGACGGGACGGGGCGCGCCTGCGCGCGGTGCGTCGGGCCCGTCCGGACGCCTGGCTGATGTCCGACAGCAACGAGGGCTGCATGGAGGACGAGCTTCCCGAGCTGCTCGATGCGGCCCGCGACGCCCGGATCGACCTCGTGGAGCAACCCCTCCCCGCCGGCTCCGAGCCGGTCCTCGAGCGCCTGCGCGGGGACGGCGCGCTCGAGGGGCTCGTGCTCTGCGCCGACGAATCCTGCCGGCGAGAGGCCGACATGACGGCGCTGGCGCGGGCCTACGACGCGGTCAACCTCAAGCTCGACAAGACCGGCGGGCTCACCGCCGCGCTCGATCAGGCCGCGGCCGCCCGCGCGGCGGGGCTGCGCGTCATGGTCGGGTGCATGCTCGGCTCCTCGCTGGCGATGGCGCCGGCGGCCATGCTGGCGGCGGCGGCGGGCGCCGATCCGGTCGATCTGGACGGCCCCCTCTGGCTCGCCGCCGACCGGGAGGGGGGCGTGGTCGCCCCCGACGGCACCGTCTCGCTCCCCAGCGGGGATCTCTGGGGCTGAGG
>CAZWWR010000211.1:0-4494 GCA_964637265.1 uncultured Jannaschia sp. | reverse complement strand
CCGCGGACGTTCTCGTACACCTCGACGAAGATCTCCTGGTCGGCGAAGCGCTCGACCCGGGCCTCCACCGGCTTGATCGCCATGCCGCGGTGCATCGACATCCGCCGTGCGATCGCCCGGGCGAGGTGCGGGTTCGCGTTGCCGGCGATGATCTTGGGGTCGGCCTGCTGCATGAGCACTCTCCGGGGGGTGGGCGAGTCGCGCGTTGCGCGCCCGGTAGCATCCCGCTAGCCCATGGGCCAAGTCCGAGAGGACTGCGACGGGGGAGAGGCGCGCGGATGTCCCATATCGACTACTACTTCGGCACGGTCTCGCCCTTCAGCTATCTCGCGGGCACCCGGATGGAGGAGATCGCGGCCCGGCACGGCGCCACGGTGACCTACAAGCCGCTCGACCTGATCGCGCTGTTCGGGCGGACGGGCGGCGTGCCCCCGAAGGACCGCCACGAGAGCCGCCGCGCCTACAGGCTGGTCGAACTGCGCCGCCAGTCCGAGCGGACGGGCCTTCCGATCAACCTCCAGCCCGCGCACTGGCCCACCAACCCGGCGCCCTCCTCCTACGCGGTGATCGCCGCGCAGAAGGCCGCGCGCGACGGGGCCGGCGGCGACCTCGGGGCGCTGTGCCACGGCATCCTGCGGGCCTGCTGGGCCGAGGAGCGCGACGTGGCCGAGGACGCGGTGATCGCCGACTGCCTCGAGTCGGCCGGGTTCGACCGCGCGCTCGCCACGAGCGGGATGATGGCCGGCGCGGAGGAATACGCCGCCAATCTCGAGGAGGCGGTGCGCCGGGGCGTGTTCGGCGCGCCCTTCTACCTCGTGGGCGACAAGCCGTTCTGGGGGCAGGACCGGCTCGACGAGCTCGACCGGCACCTCGCGGGGGCCGGCACCTCCGCCACGCCGTGAGCGAGGCGCCCGCCGAGGCCGTCCTCGTCCACCCCACGCTGGCCTCGGCGCGGGCCATGGCGCCGCTCGCAGAGGCGCTGGGGGTGGCGGCCCGGATGCCGGACCTGCCGGGGCACGGACGGGGGGAGCCGTGGCCGCCGGAGCGGACGGGCGACTATTTCGACGCCTGCGTGGAGGCGCTCGGACCTCTGCCCGAGGGCGTGCATCTCGTGGGGCACAGCTATGGGGCGGCTGTGGCCCTGCGCGCCGCGCTCGCCGCGTCCGGGCGGGTGCGCACGGTCGTCCTCGTGGAGCCGGTGCTGTTCTGGGCGATGGACGCGGAGGGACAGGCCACGCACGCGCGCGAGTCGGCGCCCTTCTCGGAGGCCATCGCCCGCGGTGAGACCGACCGCGCCGCCCGGCTCTTCCACGGCCTGTGGGGCGCGGGCCCGTGGGAGGCCATGCCCGAGGCCGCCCGCCGGACGATCACCGGGCGGATCCACCTGATCCCCCTCTCGGGCGGCGCGCTCCGCGAGGACGCGAAGGGCCAGCGCTCCGAGCTCGCGCGCAGCGAGATGCCCCTGCTGTACCTGTGCCGCGCCGATCCGCCGCCCGTCACGGCGGCGATCCGGGCGGGGCTCCGGCGGCTGAGGCCTGACATGGAGGAGGCGGAGGTCGCGGGCGCGGGGCACATGCTGCCCCAGACCCACCCGCGCGAGACCGCGAAGGCGATCCGCGACTTCTGGGCGGCGCATCCCCCCGACCGGGCGGGGGGGTGACGGGAACCGCGGCGACCGTCGGGCAAAACGTTCCCGAGGACCTGTATATACAGGTGGGCGCCAGATCACGTGACCAGGGCCACGCGAGAGCCAGCTCCCTCAGGATTGCTTAAGGCCACCGGAACTTTGCCGTGATGACGCGAAGCGCAGTACACCGTCGACGCCCCAGATAGGGCCGCGCGGGCGCCCGGGCAATGGGGCGGGGCGCTCCGCCGGTCGCCTTGCCCTCCCCTGCAACATCGCGCCGCACCGCGGGGGCGAGGCGGCCTGGCCGGGTTTCGTCCCGACCGTCCCGCGCCGGGGATACGGGGAGGGCGATACTGTGCGCGAGGACCCCTCGGAGGGAGGGTCCCGTGCGACCGGGCAAGTGCAGCGGCTCCGGCCGACCGCACGCGCCGGCATATTCCGGCATGGTGCCCGCGTGGCGCTCCACCCGCTCCTCGGGCCGGTCCGGGCACTGGACCCCGATTCCGCTTTCGTTCATGATTCCACCCATGCTCGTCGCCGCTCCCACCGCGCTCGAACTGCCGCTCAACGCGCCGCTCCAGCCGGGGCAGGTGCTGGCCCGCGGGGTATGCCGGGCGCTGCGCGATCACGACTTCACCTGCGTGGAGGAGTTCTCGCCGCAGCGGGGCAAGCGCGTCGACGTGATGGCGCTGGGGCCCAAGGGCGAGCTCTGGGTGATCGAGTGCAAGTCCTCGCGGGCCGACTTCACCTCGGACCTGAAATGGCAGGGCTACCTCGAATGGGCGGACCGCTACTTCTGGGCCGTCGGCACGGATTTCCCGACGGATCTGCTGCCCGAGGACTCGGGACTCATCATCGCCGACGGATTCGGGGCCGAGGTGGTGCGGATGCCCGAGGCCCGGCCGTTGCCCGCCGCCCGACGCCGGGCGCTGACGCTGCGCTTCGCCCGGTGCGCGGCGCAAAGGCTCCACTGCTCGCGCGATCCGATGATGGCGGCGCGCTGAGGCCGTCCTCGCGGGGCTCGCGGCGCGGAGGCGATCAGGACGCCGGGCCGAGGGACCGCTCGCGACGACCTGACGTGCTCCGGGGGTCTGAAGCCCGGCGGACGGGGCACTCCCGCTCCTCGATGCCGTGCCGGGCACGGCTGCCGACCCCGTTCCGGTCGAGTGTCTCGTCGGAGCGTGCAAGGAAGCCGCCAGTCTCGGTCTTGTCCTCGCAGGGGAGCAGAGGGTATCGGCCCCGCCGCGCCAGTGCCGGACCGGCGTTGTGGGTCGGCACTCCCGCAACGGTAGCCCCGAGCGGGGGACACGCCCGGGTGTGGCAGAGATGAAGTGCGTCGCCTCTCCGTCGCGGCGCCTTCCCTTGGTCCGGCACCCGCTTGGTTCGTCGCCATGCGCGAACAGACCCGGATCCTGTCAGGCGTTCTCCGGATCGGACTTCGGATGCGGCGATGATACCTCGCACCCGATCTAGTGCCGGCCTCTTCAGACGTCCCCGGACAGCACCAGCCCTTCGGGCGGACACGCCGCCATGTGCGCGAGCCGCGAGGCCAGCGTGCCGACGTGGAGCTCCAGCCGATGCCCGTCCGGGTCGAGGAGGTAGAGGGAGCGCCCCTCCGAGCGGTTCTCCTTCCACTCCGGCCCCCACGCGCGGGCCCGGGCGCACAGGGCGTCGAAGGCCTGCTCCTCCACGGCGAAGGCCAGATGCGTGTAGTCGGGATGCGGCTCCGACCGGGCATGCGGGTCCAGCGAGAGGCACAGCCAGAGGAACCCCGCCTCGAGATGCGCGCCTCCGGCCCATTCGGCCCTGACCCGCATTCCCAGGCCGTCGCGGTAGAACGCCACCGAGCGCGCGACGTCGCGCACGGCCAGCGTGACGTGGCTCAGGCCGCCCACGCGCGGCCCGCTCACGCCTCCGCCCCGGCGGCCTTCCGGAACAGGCGCTCGAAGTTGGCCTCGGTGAGGGCGGCGAACGTCGCGTAGTCCAGCCCGAGCGCCTCCGCCCCCGCCCGCGCCGTGTGCGCGACGAAGGCCGGCTCGTTGCGCTTGCCCCGGTGCGGGGGCGGGGCGAGGTAGGGCGCGTCCGTCTCGACGAGGATCCGGTCCTGCGGGGCGGCTGCGAAGATCGACCGCAGCTCCCCCGAGCGCGGGAAGGCCGCGATCCCGGACATCGAGAGGTAGAAACCCAGACCCAGCGCGGCCTCGGCCAGGGCCGGCCCCGAGGAGAAGCAGTGCATGACGCAGGCGTAGGCGCCGGCCGCATGCTCCTCCGAGAGGATCCGCGCCATGTCCTCGTCCGCGTCGCGGGCGTGGATGACGAGCGGCAGCCCCGTCCGCCGCGCCGCCTCGATGTGGATGCGCAGGGATTCCTGCTGCGCGGCCTTGGTCTCGGCGGTGTAGTGGTAGTCGAGACCGGTCTCCCCGATCGCCACCATCTTCGGGTGCTCGGCCAGCTCCTCCAGCGCCTCGACGGTCGCCATCGGCTCCTCGTGGGCGCTCATTGGGTGGGTGCCCGCGGCCCAGAACACCGGCGCGTGGGCCTCGGCGATCGCCCGCACCGCGTCGGCGTTCCGCAACCTCGTGCAGATCGTCACCATCCGGTGCACGCCCGCCTCGGCCGCCCGGTCGATCAGCGCGGGCAGCTCCCCGGCGAGCTGAGGGAAATCGAGGTGGCAGTGGCTGTCGGTGATGCGGGGCTCCATGGGCGGGCGGCTAGCCCCTGCGGCCGCCTCCCGCAAGTCACGCCTCCCGCGCCTGCCGCTCGGCGCGGGCCAGCGCATCCCAGAGGAGCGCGCCCGGATCGACGTTGACGGCCCGCCCGTGCGCCGCCCGCGCCGCGATCTCGCCGGCCGCCTCGGCCCAGCCGCG
>CAZWWR010000210.1:0-4510 GCA_964637265.1 uncultured Jannaschia sp. | reverse complement strand
ACGCGGCCGAGTTCATCGCGCTGGGCTGCGGCAGCGTGCAGGTCTGCACGGCGGCGATGACCTACGGGTTCAAGGTCGTGCAGGAGATGGTGGCGGGGCTGGAGCGCTACATGGGCGAGCGGGGGCTCGCGCGGATCGAGGACTTCCGGGGCCGCGCCGTGCCCAACGTCACCGATTGGCAGTTCCTCAACCTCAACTACGTGACGAAGGCACGGATCGACCAAGCTCTCTGCATCAAGTGCGGCCGATGCTTTGCGGCCTGCGAGGACACCTCGCACCAGGCCATCGGCATCGGTCCCGGGCGCACCTTCGAGGTGATCGACGCGGAATGCGTCGCCTGCAACCTCTGCGTCGATGTCTGCCCGGTGGAGCACTGCATCACCATGGAGCGCCTGCCGGAGGGCGCGGTCGACCCGCGGACGGGCGCCACGGTGTCCGACGACTACGCCAACTGGACGACGCATCCGAACAACCCGGCGGCGCAGGCGGCGGAGTAGCCGCGGAGCGGCGACCGAGGGGGTGTCGGGACGGTTTTATTGCCGCGGCGGCGGCAGGCCGTCGAATTGCGGCAGGTCATCGGGGATCCGGTGGAACGCCTGCCGCTCCGCAACGAAGATCGCGGCGCGCGGCTCTTCGGAGAGATCGGGGCGATCGAGCGTGCCGACCTTGAGGATCACCCCGTCGAGCCCGGGCCGCTCGGTGGTCAGATGCGTGCCGCACGTCCCGCAGAAGCGGCGGGTCACCGGCGCCTCGAGATCGGCCCGGCGGAAGGACCGCGGCACGCCGGCGGTGAATGAGAAGCCCGCCTCGGGCATCAGAAGGAAGTGGTTCGGCCCCCCGCCAGAGATATGCTGGCAGGCGCGGCAGTAGCACAGCGCGGCGAAGATCGGCCTCCCGGTCGCCGCGTAGCGGACCTCCCCGCAATAGCACCCGCCTGACCGATCCATCGCGTTCCCCTCCCTGCCGGCGTGGACCACCCTCCCTCATCGGGTGCCCCTCCGGCCGCAACAGCGCCAACCGTCGCTTGCCCCCTAGCGCTCCAGCAACTCCCGCATGCGGGCCATCGCGTCGAAGCCCATCTGGCGCAGCAGGTCGAGCATGTCGAGCGGCACCCAGTTCTCGCGGATCAGCCCCTCGTGGTGGAGGTAGAAATCCATCACCCGCATCGTCACCTCGCGTCCCGTCGGGGGCAGGCCGCAGAAGCCGCCGCCGTGGTGGACGGCGTAGACCGAGGGCCAGCCGCCCGTCACCGAGTAGGGCCCGTCGCCGATGCGGATGTAGTGCTTCGCCCCGTGCGCCGCGCGCTCGGCGACCACATCATCCCACGGGCCCTGCGGCCTGCGGAACGCCCGGCGGAAGGGAAGCTGATGCTGCTCCACGAAGCCCCGGAGGCCGCGCGTCGTGCCGATGCCGGCCGGACCGTACCACATCATCCGGGGGTGCCAGTGCTCCCGCTGCGGCATCTCCAGCAACGCATCGCGCGACAGCCGCCCCACGTCGTCGAACTCTCCGAGCGTGCGGTGCATGGCGAGCGTCTGCGCGAGGGAGGCGGCGCCCTCCGCCGGGTCGGCTGCGGCGAGGCGCAGCCCGTCCCCGGTGATCGGCGCGGGCCAAGCGATCTCGGCGCCGTGGGACGGCGCGAGCGGCCAGACACCCGCCTGCCTCATCGCGTCGAGTATGTCCCACAGCAGGTACGCCTGCGCGATCCGCCCGTCGCCGTCGACGCGGTACACCTCCCCGTAGCGCAGCATCATCGCCCGCCCGGTGGCCGGGATGCCGAGCCAATCCCGCCGGAACGTCCCGCAGTAGTGGCCCACCGCGGCGAGGTAGCCCCGCCCCTCATACGCGCCGCCGACGAAGAGGACGTCGCGACGCTCGAGGTCGGGGCAGGCGTGGAGGAGGGGCGCGTAGATGCGCTCGGCTCCCGCCTCGCGCCCCGTCATCTCGTCGAGCGGCGCCGCGGCGCGCCATTCCACCTCCGAAGCGCAGAGCGCCTCGAGCCGGGGGCCGAGCTCCCGCGCGGGCGCCTCGACGAGGTCGCGCAGCGCCCCGTTCACGGCGCGCCGGACCTCGTCGGATGGTGAATGAGCAGGCAGGGACACGATCGAAACTCCGATTTCGCGCGAGGCGCCGAATCTTTCCTTGCAAGCGTATGCAAGGTTTGTCACGCTACGGAAAGGCCCGCCGCCGCGCGGAGGGGTCGGGGCCGCGAAGCACGGCCCGGAGCGCGGACAAGGCGGGCGACGCGAAGCCTACAGGGAGAGCTTCCATGCGCAACTTCACCATCGCTGCGGCGGCGCTGATGGCCGGCACCGCCTTGGCGCCGGCGGAGGCCCAGTCCGTCGACTGCGGCGCCACGTCGGGCCGGGTCAACATCATCGGCAACGAGTTCCCGGCGATCCAGACCGTGGGCGCGGCGGCGCAGCGCTGCGAGGGGCTGGACGTCTCGACGAACCTGACCTCCGAGCACGAGTCGCTCAACGTGCCCGGGATGCAGGGCAACCCGGCCGAGTACACGGCTGCCATCGTGGCCAACTCGTCCCTGGTCGCGCTGATGAACGCTGGCGTGGTACGGCCGCTCGACGACCTGGTGGCCGAGTACGGCCAGGACATCGACCCGATGCGCCTGATCACGGTGAACGGCCAGATCATGGCCGTGGCCTTCATGGGCAACGGCCAGCACCTCTGGGCGCGCAAGGACATCCTCGACGAGGTCGGCCACGAGATCCCGACCTCCTACGAGGAGATGCTCGAGGCGGCCGAGGCGATCCGCGAGGCGGGGATCCTCGAGTACCCGATCGCGGGCACTTACATGGCCGGCTGGAACCTCGCCCAGGAATTCGTGAACATGTATATCGGCCTCGGCGGCTCGTTCTACGAGCCGGGCGGCGCCGTGGTCTCCATCAACAACGAGCAGGGCATGGCCGCGCTCGAGATGATGGCCAGTGTCGCGGAGTACATGAACCCCGACTACCTGACCTTCGACTCCAACGCCGTTCAGACGGAGTGGGAATCGGGGTCCGCCGCGCTTTCCAACATGTGGGGCAGCCGGGCGGGCAACGTGCTCGACGGCGACGTGGCGACCCAGGAGGTCCGCGACGGCACCGTGTTCGCCGGCCCGCTCACCGTGGGCGGCGGCGACATCCCGGCCACCACGCTCTGGTGGGATGGCTGGTCGGTCGCGCAGAACATCTCCGACGAGGACGCCGCGGCGACCTTCCAGGCGCTCACCTACGCGACGAGCCCCGAGATCCTCAACGAGGAGAACATGAGCCAGACCGTCTGGATGATCCCCGGCTTCGAGCCCGGCCGCACGGCCGAGGGCGTGATGGCCACCATCCAGGCGGGTGCCCGGCCCTATCCGATGCTGCCCTATCACGGGCTGCTGCACACGGCCCTTGGCGACAACATCGCCGACTTCCTCCAGGGCAGCGAGTCCGCCGAGCAGACGCTCGCGGACGTCGAGGCGGCCTACACCGCCGCGGCGCAGGAGCAGGGCTTCCTGAACTGAGCCGCCCGGCGGCCTGACGGCGCGCGGGGGCCATCCCGCGCGCCCACCGGACGGGGCGCATGTCGCCCCCTCCTCCCCGCGGCCCGTGGGCCCCGGTGTACGAGTCCCCCGATCCCCCAGATGCGGAGGCGGCCCCATGCGGCACGGCACCTTCTTCGGCTTCATCGCGCCCTCGCTGGTGGCGATGCTGCTCTTCATCGCTCTGCCCATCGTTTCGGTGCTGATCCAGTCGGTCTACGCGCCCCACGAGCAGGTCGTGGTTGAGGTCGAGAATTGCGGGCCCTTCGGCTGCACCCAGTCCACCGTGGTCGACCAGGAGGCGACGCAGGCCTTGCGCGACGCCGAGCCGCTCGGGCGCTTCGTCGGCGCCGAGATCTACACCAAC
Organism: uncultured Jannaschia sp.; assembly: GCA_964637265.1. GTDB lineage: Bacteria > Pseudomonadota > Alphaproteobacteria > Rhodobacterales > Rhodobacteraceae > Jannaschia. Next base: position 614 of record CAZWWR010000210.1, on the reverse strand, counting down.
CGCAACCACCTCGCCTTCGGGGAGATCGGCGCCGCCTGGTCGGCCTCCGACGGGATCGGCGACTTCTTCGGCCGGGTCATGAACCTGCCGTTCTACGCCGCGCTGGTCTTCACGCTCACCTACACCGCGGTGGTGACGCCCTGCGCGATCATCTTGGGCTTCTGCATCGCCCTCGGGGTCAACGCGCTCCCGAAGCTGCTGCGCGGCCCGACGATCTTCTTCTCGCTGCTGCCGATGATCGTGACGCCCCTGGTGGGGGCGCTGATCCTGTTCTGGATGGTCGACGCGCGGGGGGTGCTGGGCGACGCGCTCCAGTGGATCGCCGGCGACCCGACCTTCTCCGTGAAGGCCTCGACCCCGGCGATGTGGGTCATGCTGATGATCTACGGCATCTGGTCGGGGGCGCCCTTCGCCTTCGTGGTCTACTACGCCGGGCTCCAGACGGTCCCCTCCGACACCCTCGAATCGGCGATGGTCGACGGCGCGAGCCGATGGGAGCGGATCCGCTACGTGGTGCTCCCCCACCTGCTGCCGCTGACGACGTTCCTCGCGCTCATCAAGATCATGGACAACTTCCGCGTCTTCGAGCCGATCGTCAGCTTCAACGCCGGCGC
>CAZWWR010000209.1:0-4512 GCA_964637265.1 uncultured Jannaschia sp. | reverse complement strand
GCCGCGCCGCCCGCGGCCGGGGAGGGGCGGCAGGGCAAGCTCCTCTGACCCCTCCCCGCGGCCCGGCTCAGCGAGCCGCCGTGGCGGCGGCCGCCGGGGGCGGCATGCCGAGGATGCCCGCCAGCCGCCGGATCGTCTCGGACGCCCCCTGGCTCGAGCGCCCGGCGAGGAACGCCTCGATCCGCGGCATCAGCTGCACCGCCCGGTCCAGCGCGGGATCGCCCCCACGCTCGTAGAGGCCCGACGTCACCATCAGCTCGGACCGCCGCCACAGCTCCATGATCTTCCGGCAGCCCGCGATCACCTCGTTCTCGGCCGGGCTCGCCGCCTCCGGCAGGCAGCGGGACACCGAGGCCAGCACGTCCACGGCCGGGTAGCGCCCGCCCTCGGCGATCCTGCGGTCGAGGACGACATGGCCGTCGAGCAGGCCGCGCATCGTGTCGGCCACGGGCTCCTCCATGTCGGAGCCCGCCGTGAGCACCGAGAACACCGCGGTCAGGTCGCCCTGCGCGCCCGTCCCGGGCCCGGCCCGCTCGCAGAGCGCGGCCAGCGTCGGCACGAGGCTCGGCGGGTGCCCCCGCATCCGCGCCTCCTCGCCGCCGGCCAGCGCGACCTCCCGGTGCGCCTCGGCGAAGCGGGTGACGCTGTCGAGGAGGAGCATCACGTCCCGCCCGGCGTCGCGGAAATGCTCGGCCACCGTCATCGCGGACCAGGCCGCCCGGCGGCGCAGCCCGGCCGGCATGTCGGACGTGGCCGCGACCACGACGCAGTTCTCCATCCCCTCGGCGCCGAGCACGTCCCGCACGAAGGACATCACCTCGCGCCCCCTCTCGCCGATCAGCGCGAGCACCCGGACCTCCGCGTCGCCCCCGTGCCGTCCGTCCAGTCCTCCGGTCCGGACCCGGGTCAGCTCGCCCAGGAGCGTCGTCTTGCCCACGCCCGAACCGGCGAACAGGCCGATGCGCTGGCCCCGCGCCAGCGGGAGGAGCGCGTCGAGCACGTCCACGCCCGTATCGATCCGCGCGCCCATCGGGCGGCGCAGGGCGGGGTCGGGCGGCGGCGCGTGGATCGACCGGGGGAGGCCGGCGGGGAGCGGGCGCCCGTCCATCGGCCGTCCGAACGGATCGACGATGCGCCCGAGCCATCCCTCGCAGGGCCGCAGCTGCGGCGCGCCGGTGAGCTCCACCTCCTGCCCCGCGCCCAGCCCCCGGGCCGAGCCCATCGGCGCGACGGTGACCCGCCCGGCGCCGATGCGATGCACCTCGCCGCGCATGCGCGACCCGTCCGCCCCCTTCAGCACGACATCGTCGCCGAGGCGCGCCTCGCGGCCCAGGCCCGTGACGGTGAACCCCTCCGGGGAGAGGCCCTCGATCCGCCCGATGGGCCGGCAGCGGCGGATCTCCGAGATGGCCAGGCGCAGGGGCGCGAACAGGTCCTCGTCGGGCGCGGGGCGGGGTGCTGGCATGGCCATGTCCTTCTGGAACATATCGGAAACGGTTCCTAAAGGAATCGCCCTTAAGGCTTCGTTGCATCGACCCAGAAGGGAGTCGTCATGCCGGAGAAGCCCCTCCTCCTGTCGCTGGCCGCCCGCGCCGCGGGCCATGCCGCCGCACGGCACGCCGCGACGGCGCGCAACATCGCCCATGCCGAGACCCCCGGCTATCGGGCCCGCGAGGTCGCGCCGTTCGACCCGAACCAGACCGGCGGCCTCGCCCTGCGCCGCAGCGACTCGCGGCACCTCGCCGCCTCGGGCACCGCCACCTCCCCCCGCGAGACGCGCGCGCCGGCCGACGCGACGGGCAACACCGTCGCCCTCCAGGATCAGGTCCTCGCCGCGGTGGACGCCAGCCGCGCCCACGGCCGGGCGGTGACCGTGTACCGCGCGTCCCTCGATCTCCTGCGTGCCTCGGTCGGAGGCCGCTGATGAGCTTCGGACAGTCCATCCAGGTCCTCTCGTCGGGGATGAAGGGGCAGGCCCGCCGCCTGCAGCACGTCTCCGAGAACATCGCGAACGCGGACACCCCGGGCTACCGCCGCAAGACCGTCGAGTTCCGCGAGGCCGTCTCGGCCGGCGGGCGGGACGGGACGCTGGCGCTCGGCCGGGTCCGGCTGGACCGGCGCCCGCTCGAGCGGATCCACGAACCCGACCATCCGATGGCCGACGCGTCGGGCTACTACGAGGGCTCGAACGTCGACCTCGCGATCGAGGTGGCGGACGCGCAGGCCGCCCAGCGGGCCTACGAGGCCGGCCTCAAGACGTTCCAGCAGGTCCGCCGCATGTCGTCGGACCTCATGGACATCCTCAAGCGATAGGAGCGCCGCCATGATCTCGGACCCGACATTCGCCCTCGCCGCCCCGGGCGCCACCGGCACGCCCGGCGCGACCGCCCGCCCGCCCGCCGCGCTGGAGGCCGCGGACGGGTTCCTCGACACGCTGCGCGCCGCCGAGCGGGCCGGGGTCGAAGCCGTCACCACGGGCGGGGACTCGCACGCGCTCGTCGCGCGGATGGCCGAGGCGCGGCTGGCGGTCGAGACGGCGACCGCGATCCGCGACCGGGCCGTCGAGGCGTATCAGGAAGTGCTGCGGATGCCCGTCTGAGGCACCGCCCACCCGCGAGGATCGACCGATGACCGCAGCCGAGCAGGCGCTCTTCTTCGACACGCTCCGCCAGGGGCTCTGGGCCGCCGTCGTGATGTCGACCCCGGTGCTCGGCGTGGCGCTCGTGGTCGGCCTCGCCATCGGCCTGCTCCAGGCGCTCACCTCGGTGCAGGAGATGACGCTCACCTTCGTGCCCAAGATGGCGGCGATGCTCGTCGCGTTCTGGCTGAGCATGGGCTTCATGACCTTCACGCTCGTCACCCTGTTCCACGCAACGATCCTGCCCCTGATCGAGGGGCGCTGAGGAGCCATGGCCCAGACCATCCACCCCGCGCTGTCCCGCCAGTCCGGCCTGCTCCGGGAGATCGAGGTGCTCGCCCACAACGTGGCCAACGCTTCGACCACGGGCTACCGCGCGCAGGGCGTCGTCTTCGCCGAGCACGTGCGCGCCGGGGCCCCCGGCGGGCGGGGCGAGCCCCCGTCGCCCTCCATCTCGATGGGGCACGCGGCGGGCCGGCTGATCGACCTCGCGCAGGGGGCCCTCGAGCGGACGGGGGGCGTGCTCGACCTCGCCATCGAGGGCGACGGCTTCTTCCACGTGGCCACCCCGGCCGGGGAGCGCCTGACCCGCGCCGGAGCCCTGACGCAGGGGCCGGACGGCGCCCTCCTCACGCTCACGGGCCATGCCGTGCTCGACGACGGCGGGGCGCCGCTCGAGCTGCCGGACGGCAGCGCCGACATCGCCGTCTCGCCCGACGGCACCGTCTCGGCCGACGGGGAGCCGGTCGGCCGGATCGCCCTCGTCCGGCCCGCCGACCCGGCGCGGCTCACCTATGCGGAGGGCACCCTGCTCGATCCCGGCGGCGCGGTCGTCCCCGCCGGGGACGCGCAGGTGGCCCAGGGCTTCCTCGAGGCGTCGAACGTCGAGGCCGTCTCGGCCATGGCGCGGCTCGTGGAGGTCCAGAACGCCTACCAGCTCGGTCAGGGCTTCATGGACCGGGAGCACGAGCGGATGCGCTCGCTCATCGCCCTGTTGGACCAGTGAGGAGACGACCCATGCGCGCCCTTTCCATCGCCGCCACCGGCATGGCCGCCCAGCAGACGCGGGTCGAGGTCATCTCCAACAACCTCGCGAACATGAACACCACGGCCTACAACGCCCGCCGCGCCGAGTTCGCGGACCTGCACTACCAGCAGCCCGTCCGCGCCGGCACCATCGCCGCGCGGACCGGCGCGATCGTCCCGGCCGGGGTGCAGCTTGGGCTCGGCGTGCGCCCCACCGCGGTCGCCATGACCGTGGCGCAGGGCGCGGTGAAGGAGACCGGCGGCGACCTCGACCTCGCCATCGAGGGCAAGGGCTACATCGAGGTGGAGATGCCCTCGGGCGGCTCCGCCTACACGCGGGACGGCGCCCTGAAGCGGACCGGCGAGGGCCAGCTCGTGACGTCGGACGGCCATCCCGTCGTGCCCGACGTCACGATCCCGGTCGACGCCCGCTCGATCAGCATCAACCCCGAGGGGGAGATCTACGCGCACTTCCTCGACGAGGTCGAGCCGGAGCTTCTCGGCCAGCTCACCCTCGTGGGCTTCGCCAACGAGAAGGGCCTCGAGGCGCTCGGCTCCAACCTCTACGCCGAGACGGCGGCCTCGGGCGCGCCGACGGTGGGCTTTCCCGGCGAGGAGGGGCTGGGGATGTTCCGACAGGGCTATCTCGAGGAGAGCTCGGTCGACGCCGTGCGCGAGATCACCGACCTGATCGAGGCGCAGCGGGGCTACGAGATGAACGCGAAGGTCATCTCCGCCGCCGACCAGATGCTCGGCGCGACCACGCAGATCCGATGATCCGTCCCGGCTCCCCCGCCGCGGCGCCCTCGGGGGCCGCCGCCCCGCGCGCCCGCGCCCCCGCCCGCGCG
>CAZWWR010000208.1:0-4514 GCA_964637265.1 uncultured Jannaschia sp. | reverse complement strand
CGGGCCACAGGCTCGCGCTCGTCACCAACAAGCCCGTGGCGCCGGCGCGGGCGGTGCTGGCGCATGTCGGGCTGCTGGACCATTTCCCGGTGATCCGCGCGGGCGACGGCCCCCTGCCCCGCAAGCCCGATCCGGCCCCGCTCCTCTCGGCGCTCGACGCTTGCGGGACGGGGCCCGCGCTCTACGTCGGCGACGGGGACGCGGACGCGGAGGCCGCCCGGCGGGCCGGCGTGCCGTTCCTGCTCTACACCGAAGGCTACCGGCGCACGGACGCGGCGGACCTGCCGCACGCCGCGTCCTTCGACGACCATGCCGCCCTGCCCGACCTCGTCGCCCGCCTCGCGGCCGCGTGAGCCCGCCCACCCTTGAGTTGGAACTGTAGGAATTCTAAACCGGCCCGCAGACGCGGCCGGCCGGGCAGGCCGCCGCGAAACGGGATTCGGCGTCACGGGGAGCTCACGACATGGACGGCAATCAGACAGGCGTTGTGGCCAAGTGCCCGGTGATGGGCGGGACGATCAACGCGCGGACCAACAAGGACTGGTGGCCCGAAGCGCTCGAGCTGGGAATGCTCCACCAGCACGGCCTCTCGGGCGATCCGATGCCCGGCTTCGACTACCGCGAGGCGTTCCGGGGCCTCGACCTCGAGGCGGTGAAGGCCGACCTCCACGCGCTGATGACCGACAGCCAGCCCTGGTGGCCGGCCGACTGGGGCCATTACGGGCCCTTCTTCATCCGCATGGCCTGGCACGCGGCGGGCACCTACCGCACCTCGGACGGCCGCGGCGGCGCCTCCTCGGGCGCGCAGCGCTTCGCGCCGCTCAACTCCTGGCCGGACAACACCAACCTCGACAAGGCCCGCCGCCTGCTCTGGCCGATCAAGAAGAAGTACGGCGCCTCCCTCTCCTGGGCGGACCTGCTGATCCTGACGGGCAACGTCGCGCTCGAGTCGATGGGGATGAAGACCTTCGGCTTCGGCGGCGGGCGCGCGGACATCTTCGAGCCCGAGCAGGACATCTACTGGGGCACCGAGGCCGAGTGGCTGGGCAACGACCGCTACGAGGGCGACCGGATGCTCGAGGCGCCGCTCGCCGCCGTGCAGATGGGCCTGATCTACGTCAATCCCGAGGGGCCCGACGGCGTGCCCGACCCCGCGGCCTCCGCCCGCGACATCCGCGAGACCTTCGCCCGCATGGCGATGAACGACGAGGAGACGGTCGCGCTCACGGCCGGCGGCCATTCCTTCGGCAAGTGCCACGGCGCGGGCGACGCGGCCCATGTGGGCATGGACCCGGAGGGCGGCGACATCGTCGAGCAGGGGCTCGGCTGGAAGTCCGCGCACGGGCTGGGCCACGGCGCCGACACGATCACGAGCGGCATCGAGGGGGCCTGGACGCCGACGCCCACGAAGTTCGACCAGGGCTACTTCGACATGCTGCTGGGCTACGAGTGGGAGCTCTCGAAATCCCCCGCGGGCGCCCACCAGTGGCACCCGACGGATCCGGAGGCGCATCACCTCGTCCCCGATGCCCACATCCCGGGCAAGATGAACCCGCCGATGATGACCACGGCCGACATGGCGATGAAGGTCGACCCGGAGTACCGAAAGATCTCCGAGCGGTTCCACAAGGACCCGGCGGCCTTCCACGACGCCTTCGCCCGCGCCTGGTTCAAGCTGACCCACCGCGACATGGGGCCGAAGGTCCGCTACCTGGGCGCCGACGTGCCCGGCGAGGAGCTGATCTGGCAGGATCCCGTCCCGGCCGTCGACCACCCGCTGGTGGAGGAGGCGGATGTGGCCGTGCTGAAGACCGAGCTGCTCGGCAAGGTCGACGCGCGCGATCTGGCCTTCGTGGCCTGGGCCTCGGCCTCCACCTATCGCGGCTCGGACATGCGGGGCGGGGCCAACGGCGCCCGCATCCGCCTCGCCCCCCAGAAGGGCTGGGGCGTCAACGAGCCCGAAACGCTGGCCCGCGTACTCTCCGCGCTGGAGGAGGTGAAGGCCGGCTTCGACGCGCGGGGCGAGAAGAAGATCTCGCTGGCCGACCTGATCGTGCTGGGCGGCGCCGCGGCGGTGGAGAAGGCCGCGGCCGACGGCGGGCACGCGGTGGAGGTGCCCTTCACCCCGGGCCGCACCGACGCGACCGAGGAGATGACCGATGCCGCCTCCTTCGAGCCGCTGGAGCCGCGGGCGGACGCGTTCCGCAACTATCTCGACGCGGAGTTCACCGTGCCGGCCGAGCGCCTCATGGTGGACCGCTCGCAGCTTCTCGGCCTGACCGCGCCCGAGATGACGGTGCTGCTGGCGGGCCTGCGCTCGCTGGGCTGCAACACCGGGGGCACGTCGCACGGCGTGTTCACCGACCGGGTGGGCGCGCTCACGAACGACTGGTTCGTGAACCTGCTCGACATGGGCACCGCCTGGCGGGAATCGGGCTCCGACCGGCACGTGTTCGAGGGCACCGACCGGGAGAGCGGCGACGTCCGCTGGACGGCGAGCCGGGTCGATCTCGTGTTCGGCTCAAACTCGCAGCTCCGCGCCGTGGCCGAGGTCTACGCGGCCGACGACGCGGCCGACAAGTTCGTCCGCGACTTCGTGGCCGCGTGGACGAAGGTGATGGACGCCGACCGCTTCGACCTGCGGCGCTGAGCCTCCGGGGCGCCCCGGGGCCCCCCGGCCGTCGTTCAAGGCTCCATCGCCAGTTCCGGACCGGCGGCGGGGCTCGATCCTGTCCGGACGGATGCCTTCCGGGCGGGATGTCGCAACCCGCGCCGGGCGGGGTCAGACGGCCCGTGCTGATGGTGAAGGCCGCCCTCGACGAGACGGGGCGCGCGGCCCGTCGCGCGCATGAGCAGGGTGCCGGGCGGCGCGCCGGCGGCAGCTTCGCTCGGCGGCCGCCGCGACCGGCGGCGGACCCCCACGACCGAAGGGCCGGTCCGGGAGCGATCCGGGATGCCCCACACGTTTGCGACCCCCGGCCGAGGCTGTCATCATCGCGTCCGAGCTATCGGAGGAGCGGCTGAACCATGACCTCGACGCGCGGCTCCGTGCGCCCCATCGTGACGGCCATGATGGCGATCACGGGCGCCTCCTTCTTCGCGATCCTCGTGGCCGAGGACGTCGCGGGACTGGCCGGTGACGTGCGGGCGGATCTGCCGTGGGGGCTCATCCTCCGCTACCTCGTCGCGATGGCGGCGGGGGGCGCCGCGGTGGGGGCGCTTCTCGCCGGGTGGTTCGGCCGCCGCGGGATCGCGGGGTGGCTGCTGGCGCTGCTGGCGGGCGTCGTCTGCTCCTGCGTGGCGGGACTCCTGGGGAGCGCGGTCGGGCTCCTGCCCGACCTGCTGTCCGACGGCTGGCACACCGCCGACGCCATCCCCATCGCGTTCGGCCTGCTCGTCGTACCGCTCGCCCTCATCGACCAGCCGGTCTTCCTGCTCCTCTGGCTGGCCCTCGTCGCGGCGACCCACCTCCTCGCGCTGCGCGTCCGGCGCGCGCGGTAAGCCGGGTCGCCGGGTCAGCCGGCGCGGGGACGGTCGGCGGGCGCCTTCAGCTCCTTGAACACGTAGTGCGGGAGGAGGATGTCGGCGGCGAGGCTGCCGAGCCAGACGAGGAGCGTCGCGGCGAGCCAGTTCGAGATGCCGCCGATCGTCATCCCGGACACGAGCACCCCCGTGATCCCGAGGCCGAGGAAGATCACGACGAGCGCGATGCCCCCCATGAGCTGCGGCGCCCATTTGCGCGAGGCGCCCCGCACGAGCGGACCGACGAGGGCCTGCACGACGCTGAAGATCAGCACGGCGACGACGAACGAGACGATCCCCGTGGAGAAGCCGGGCAGCAGGACGATGGCGGCGAGGAGCCCGATCCCGTTTCCGACGAGATACGCGGCTGCGGAGAGAAGGGAGCGTCTCATTGCGATGGTGTCCTCGCGATCGGTCGGTCCGTGCGGCATCGGGGAGGTGCCGGGGGCGTTGGCAGCCACTAGCAAAGCCCGGGGCGCGTGTCAGGAGCGTTGTGCCAAGGCCGCATGTCGCTGGGGCGGGTCCGACCACCGGCGGCAAAGCACCCGGGGCATGGCCCGCGTTCGGGATCGGAGGCGGTCGTGACGTGGCGGGCACTCCGCTCGCATGCCGCCAGACGGACCGGCTGCCCTGTTCCGCGTATGGGCGGAGAGGCAGTCGCCTGCCTTCGGGGCGCGCGGGACGATCGACGGCGTTCGTCCCGACCGTGCCCAGCCGAGACACGGGGCCGCCATGCGCATCATTGTAGGCGCGACGCCGTTCGGCTCCGGCGCGGGACCGTCCATCGCATCGGCCCGGTTCCGCGACCACTCAGTCCAGCACGGCGACCGTGGCGGCGGCCACGCCGAGTGCCGCGGCGAGGTTCCTCAGGCTGACGACCGAGCTGTCGTAGCAGGCCAGCGCATCCTCGGGCAGGATGTAGGGGTTGAACTCGTCACGATCGGCGCGGCGCAGGATCTCCTCGATGGACCGGTCGATGACGATCGACTCGC
>CAZWWR010000207.1:0-4541 GCA_964637265.1 uncultured Jannaschia sp. | reverse complement strand
CGCCCCGACGTCCGGGCGCGCGGCCCCGGTCGCCTCCGCCCAGCCGCCGGTGGCGAGGGTCATGGGAGACGAAGCGCCCGGGCGCGGCCGGTGCGAACCAAGTGTCGCGCGGAGGCGAGGACTACCCGCGGGTCATAGGCCGGGAGGGGGCAGCACCTCCCCTGGCCGCCCGCCGCCGATGTCTGGCCGGAGCCGTGCGGCCGCAGGCCCGCCGCCGCTCGGTGTCGGCTTCCGTCCGATGTCGGCGGCACGCCTCGCCGCGGACAGGCGTGCGGGTGCCACGTCTGCCATCCCCGGCCGCCGCCCCGCACCGGGCGTTTCCGTCACACGGGCGGGGACGATCCCGTTCGGAGCCCCGGCCGGGGCTCTCGGGGACGGATCGGGGGGCGGGCCGGTCAGCCGGGGTAGAGGCCGGCGACCTTCGCGCGCAGGGTCACGAGCGCGAGTACCGTGTCGATCGTCGGCGTCGGGACCTCGGTCAGGCGGCCGAGCTCCTGCACCGAGCCGAGGAGCGCGTCGATCTCCATCGGGCGGCCCGCCTCGAGATCCTGCAGCATCGAGGTGCGATGCGCGCCCACCTCGGCGCCGCCCTTGATGCGCCTGTCGACGTCGATGGGGAACTTGACCCCCAGCGCCTCCGCGATGGCCTGGGCCTCGAGCATCATGTTCCGGGCCACCTCGCGCGTGCCGCCGCCGGTCTCGCCGCCGTCGGTGCACAGCACGTCGAGCGTCGCGTGGGTGAGCGCGGAGATCGGGTTGAACGACAGGTTGCCCCAGAGCTTCACCCAGATCTCGTCGCGCAGCCGGGGGCGCACGGGCGCCTTCAGGCCCGCCTCGGTGAGCGCCTTCGACAGCCGCAGCGCCCGCTCCGACTTCGAGCCGTCGGGCTCGCCCAGCGAGAAGCGGTTGCCCTCGATGTGGCGCACCGTCCCCGGCTCGGAGACCTCGGCGGCCGGATAGACGACGCAGCCCAGCACGTTGTCCGGGCCGAACCCGTCCCACTGCGCGCCGCCCGGATCGACGCTCTCGAGGCGGGTCCCCTCGAGCGGGCCGCCGAGCTCGTGGAAGTACCACCACGGCACCCCGTTCACCCCGGAGACGACGGTGGAGCCCTCGCCCAGCAAAGGCTGCATCCTGTCCACGACGGGGGGGACGGAATGCGCCTTGAGGGTGACGATCACGTAGTCCTGCGGGCCGAGATCCGCGGGGTCGTCGGAGGCGGTGACGGGGACGGTCGTGCTCTCGCCCTCCTCGATCAGGGTGAGGCCCTTCTCGCGCATCGCCGCGAGGTGCGGGCCGCGGGCGACGAGGCTGACCTCCGCGCCGGCCTGCGCGAGCTTGGCGCCCATGTAGCCGCCGATGGCGCCCGCGCCGAAGACGCAGATCCTCATGTCGGCTCCACCAGTCCGAGTTTCTCGGCGAGGCCGATCCGCTGCAGCTTGCCGGTGGCGCCCTTGGGGATCTCCTCGAGGATGACCACCTTGCGCGGCACCTTGAAGGCGGCGAGGCGCCCGGAGGCGAAGTCCCGGATCGCGGCCTCGGTGGCGTCCTCCCCCTCGCGCAGCACGATGGCCGCCGCGACCTCCTCGCCCAGCTTCGGATGGGGCAGCGCGAAGCACACGGCCTGCGCCACGGCCGGGTGGTCGGAGAGCACGTCGTCCACCTCGAGCGGGCTGACCTTCTCGCCGCCGCGGTTGATGATCTCCTTCAGGCGCCCGGTGAGGCGCAGGTAGCCGCCCTCCTCGAAGGCGCCCTGGTCGCCGGTGCGGAACCAGCGGCGCCCGTCGGCCTCGAAGAAGTTCTTCTCGTTGGCCTCCGGGTTCGACTCGTAGCCCGGGGTCACGTTCGGCCCCGAGATGGCGACCTCCCCGGTGACGCCCGTGGCCTCGTCGGAGCCGCCCAGCAGCCGGTCCTCGGCCTCGTGGGCGATGCGCACGAGGGGGCCGGCGGGCACGCCCACCGAACCGGGGCGCTGCCGCCCCTCGCCCAGCGGGTTCGAGCACATCTGGTGGGTCGCCTCGGTCATGCCGTAGGCCTCCACGACCGGCGCGCCGAAGGTCTCGGCGAGCTTCGTCATCACCGGCGCGGGCAGCGACGCGGAGGAGGAGCGCAGGAACCGGAGCCTGGCGCGCCCGATGGCCTCGGCGTTGCGCGGCGCGCGGGCCAGGATCGCCTGATGCATCGTGGGGACGGCGGTGTACCAGGTGGGCTCCACCTCGTCGAGCCAGCCGTAGAAGCGCAGCGCGTCGAAGCCCGGCGTGCAGGAGATCGAGGCCCCGGCCGCGAGCGTCGCAGACACGGCGGCGATCAGCCCGTGGATGTGGAACAGCGGCATCACGTTGAGGCAGCGGTCCTCGGGCACGAGCCGGAGCGACTCCATGATGTTGCGGGCCGAGGCGGCGACGTTCGACTGCAGCAGGGGCACGATCTTGGGCCGCGAGGTGGTGCCGGAGGTGTGCAGGATGAGCGCGACGTCGTCCTCGCCGGGCGTGCCCTCGGGGGCGACCACGGCCGGGGCGGCGCCCTCGGGCGTGAGCGAGAAGCTTCCCGCGGGCGCGTCCTCCTCGGCACTCAGCCGGAGGACGGAGAGGCCCAGGCGCGCGGCCGCCGCGGCCGCCGGCCCGTCCTCGCCCTCGGCCAGCACGACCGCGCGGGCGCCGAGATCCTCGAGGTAGAAGGCGAACTCGTCCTCGCGATAGGCGGGGTTGAGCGGTGCCGTGGTCGCGTGCTGGGCCACAGTGACGAAGGCCGCGGCCATCTCGGCCCCGTTGGGCAGCACGATCGCCACCCGGTCCCGCGCGCCGATCCCGGCCTCGCGGAGCGCCTCGCCGGTGCGCGCCGACAGCGCCCGGAGCTCTCCGTAGGTGAGCCAGCCCCGCCCCGGTGCGCCGATCGCGGGCGCGCCCTCCTCGTGCGACCGGATCAGACCGGCAACCGTCTCGGACATCATCGAACCTCCCTCGCGCGACGCGTCTGGGCTGCAATCTGGCTCGCCCCCCCTTCCAAGCAAGCGCGCGGGCGGACGGGGCCGTCGCCCGGTGTGGGCGAAGGGGAAAGGGGCGGGCGGGCGCGGAGCGCGTGGCCGGGGCCCGGTGCGGGCCGCCTCACCCCGCGCCGGCGATCTCCTGCATCGCGGCCAGCAGGCGCGCCACCTCGGCCTCGCTGTTGTAGTGACACAGGGAGACGCGCACGCAACCGTCGAGGCCGAGCGGGGCGAGGATGTTGCCCGAGTAGTGGTCGGCCTTGCGGGTGTGGACCCGCACGCCCCTCAGGCGCAGCGCCTCGACGACGTCGATCGCCGGGGTCCCGTCGAGGGTGAAGGAGACGAGGCCCTCGCGGGCGGGGTTCCCGACCCCGCCGAGGATCCGCACGCCCGGCATCTCGGCCAACCCCGGAAGGTTCCCGGTGCCGTGGAGCATGGCCCGGCACAGCGCGTGCTCGTGGGCGTGGATCGCCTCGCCCGCGGCCACGATCCGCGCGCGCCGGTCCGTGGCGTCGGCGACCTCGCCACCCAGCCATTCGAGATAGGCGACCACGTCCGAGAACGTCGCGTAGGCCCCGGTGTCGCGGGTGCCGAGCTCCCAGGGCTCGCCGGGGGCGTCGAGGAGGTGGTCGTGCGGCAGGCCCGCGAGCCGGTCGGAGAGCCAGGCCACGCCGTAGCCGTGACGCGAGAACATCTTGTAGGGCGAGACGACGTAGCCGTCGACGCCGTAGGCCGAGAGGTCGAGCCGCCCGTGGGCCGCGTGCTGGATGCCGTCGACCACGATCAGGCAGTCGGGCGCGACCTCGCGGATCGCGGCGGATATCGCGCCCACGTCGACGCCCATGCCGGTGACGGGCGAGGTGTGCAGGATCGTGGCCACCCGGGTGTCGGGCGTGAGCGCCTCGCGGTAGTGCTCCGGGCCCACGGTGCCGGTCGCGTCGTCATGGGCCACGAGCACGTGCTCCTTGCCGGCCACCCCGGCCCAGCGGGCGGCTGCGCTGCGGGTGGCCGGATGCTCGAGCGTCGAGCCGAGGACGCGCCCCCCGGGCGTGCCCAGGCAGGCGACGGAGACGAGGCGGAACAGCAGCTCCGTGCCGCTCTCGCCGACGGCGAACCGGCCTCCGGGGGCGTTGAAGAAAACCGCCATGTCCTCGCGGGCGCGCTCGATCATCGCCATGAGCGCCCGCGACGCCGGGTTGTCCCGGCCCTGGTTGTCGGGGATGGCAGCCATCCGGGCGGAGGTCTCCGCCACCGCCTTCAGCGTCAGCGCCCCGCCGGCGTTCTCGAAGAACACCCGTTCGCCCTCGAACGGGCAGGCCTCGACATGCGCGAAGCGGGCGCGCACCTGCGCGAGGAGGTCCGGGGGGAAGGCGCCGGGGTCGGTCTGGGACCCGGGGGCCTGCGGGGCGTCGGCGAGCTGGGTCACGGCATCTCCTTGCGTCTGTGGCGGCGTCCGGGGCGCTCCGCCCGGCCGCCCCCCGTGCGCGGGCCCGCCCCCCGGGGCGGGCGGCGGCGGTTCCAGGCCCCCTTCAACAGAGGCCCGGCGGCCATGTCCATG
>CAZWWR010000206.1:0-4556 GCA_964637265.1 uncultured Jannaschia sp. | reverse complement strand
CCAGCGCGCCGCCGGCGGCCGTCGAGACGAGCGCGCGATGCCCGCCGCGGCGGGCGATGTCGACGAGGGCGACCGCGGTGAGCGGGTTCACGAGCGCCATCGCGCCGGTGCCGAGCCCCATGTCCCGCGGCAGCGGCACGCAGCGCGCCGCATCGGTGACGACCCATTCCGCCCAGCATCCCTGATCCTTCGCGGCCACCGCGACGCGGCGCCCGGACAGCGCCCGCGCCATCAGCCCGCCGCCCGTCTCCGCCACGGTGCCGGACCCCTCGAGCCCGGGCACGAGGGGATACGGCCAGTTCAGGCCGTACTCGCCGCCGAGCATCGCGAGGTCGGAGGGGTTGATCGGGGCGGCCGCCATCCGGACGAGGACCTCGCCCGGCCCCGGGCGGGGGACCGGCATCTCGCGCAGTTCGAGCGGCGCGCCGGGCGCGGGGAGCACGAGGGCGCGCATCGTCTGGGGCGTGGTGTCGGGCATGGCGGGAAGCTCCGGATCGGGGCGGTGGGGGCGACGCGGAGGCGGGCGGCTGGACGGGACGGCTCTCTCGGCGTAGCTGCGGGCCCGGACGTCACGGAGACGCATATGGGCGATCTATCCCTCTGGGTGGGCCTCGGCAATCCGGGGCCGAAGCATGCCGGCAACCGTCACAACGTGGGCTTCATGGCGCTCGACCGGATCGCCGGGGATCACGGCGCCTCGCCGTGGCGGCGCAAGTTCCAGGGCGAGGTGGCGGAGCTGCGGCTCGACGGCGCGCGGCTGCTGCTGCTCAGGCCGCAGACCTTCATGAACCTCTCCGGCCAGTCGGTGGGCGAGGCGATGCGCTTCCACAAGCTGCCGCCCGCGGACGTGACGGTGTTCCACGACGAGCTCGACCTCGCGCCGGGCAAGCTCCGGCTCAAGTCGGGCGGCGGGCACGCGGGGCACAACGGCCTGCGCTCCATCCATCAGCATGTCGGCGCCGACTACGCGCGCGTCCGGATCGGCATCGGCCATCCGGGCCACAAGGACAGGGTGGCGGGCTACGTCCTGTCGGACTTCGCGAAGGCGGAGGAGGGGCTGGTGGACGACCTGCTGCGCGGCATCTCGGACGGGGCGGCCGCGCTTGCGGCAGGCGACGGCCCCGGGTTCCAGAACGCCGTCGCCCGCCGGGTGTCCCCCGCGCGGTCGGGGGGCGGGCGCGAGGGGGCCGGCACGGGGCGTGCGGCCAAGGTCGGGCCGGATGGCGGGAACGTAGGAAGGACGGCGGAGGACGAGGCGCCGGAACAGCGGCTGTCACCCCTCCAGCGCCTCGCGGCACGGTTCCGCTAGGCCATCGCGCCCGCTCCTTGGCCTCCCGGCGACGCAACGCTCCTCTCTCGCCGGGCCGGGGCGCGTGGGGTGGGGGAATCTGCACTCGACCGGGGGCCCCCTGATATTGCAGTGTGACAAAACCGGTCGGCGACGGCCGGAGCGGGATCGGGGCCTCGGGTCAGGGGAGCGGATGTAGTGGACGCGGTCGAACGGAACGGTGGCGTGACGGAAGGGGGTGGCCGCGGATCGCCGCGGGTCTGGCTCCGCCGTGCGATGGCCGTCCTGCTGACCGGGGCGGCGCTCGCGGGCGCTGGCGCGATCTACATGCGCGAGGAGATCACGCGGCTCTGGGCGGTCAACACCCTGTTCGAGCCGGACCGCATCGTCGCCAACTTCAGCCACATGGACCGCGCCTTCCACGCGGTGCCGCTGCCGGTCTCGGATACGACGCCGGAGCTTCCCGTGGCGGACGGGCTCGAGCTTTCCCCCGAGGTCGCCGCCTGGATGGAGGAGCGGTCGGTGACCGGGCTGGTCGTGCTGCGCGACGGGCAGATCCTGCACGAGAGCTACCACCTCGGCACCGACATGGACGACCGGCGGATCTCGTGGTCGGTGGCGAAGTCGTTCCTGTCGCTGCTGGCCGGCGTCCTCGTCGCGGAGGGGGCGGTATCGCTCGACGACATGGTGACGGAGCATGCGCCGACGCTCGTCGGCTCGGCCTATGACGGCGTGACGCTGCGCGACGTCCTCGCGATGTGCTCCGGCGTCGCCTTCGACGAGGACTATCTGGACCCGGATTCGGACATCAACCGGATGGGCCGGGTGCTGGCCCTCGGCGGCTCGATGGACGAGTTCGCCGCCGGTCTCACCGCGCGGACCCGACCTCCGGGCAAGCGGATGGAGTACGTGTCGATCGACACGCATGTCATCGGCATGGTGCTTCGCGGCGCGACGGGGCGGGACATCCCCGAACTCATGTCGGAGAAGATCACCGGACCGATGGGCATCTCCTCGGGGATCGAGGCCGCCTACTACCTCACCGACGGCGAGGGCACGGCCTTCGTCCTCGGCGGCCTCAACATGACGACGCGCGACTACGCCCGGCTCGGGCTGCTCGTGGCCGAGAACGGGCGCGTCGGCACCCGGCAGATCGTGCCATCGGCCTGGATCGACGAGAGCACGACCCCGCGCGCGCCGACCCCGCCCGGCGCGCCGCGCTACGGCTACCAGTGGTGGCTGCCGGCGGACGGCCGGTCGGGCGAGGTGCTGGCCCGGGGCATCTACGGCCAGCACGTGTACGTCGACCGGACGCGCGGCGTCGTGATCGCGATGAACGCGGCGGATCGCGGCTTCCGGGAGCCCGGCGTCTGGGAGGCCAATGTCGAGATGTTCCGCGCGATCGCGGAGGCCGCGGGCGGCTGAGGGCGAGCCGCGTCGCGGACGGCGGGCCGAGATCGGTCGCCGTGCTTGCACCCGGAGACGGACCGGCTAGAGCCGGGGCGAGGCCGCGCTAGGTCCTCCGCCGGAGGTCGTTCCATGCCCGACACGCCAGACCCCGATCGATCCGCCCCGCCGGGCGCCTTCCCGTCGCGGAACGTCCGGGGCGGCCCCCTGACGGCGTGCTCGACCGATCCGGTGACGGGGTTCTACCGAAACGGATGCTGCGACACCGGCCCGACGGACGGAGGCTCCCACACCGTCTGCGCGGTGATGACCGCGGAGTTCCTCGCGCTGATGAAGTACCTCGGCAACGACCTGAGCACGCCCCGCCCGGAGTTCCGGTTCCCCGGCCTCCGCCCCGGCGACCGGTGGTGCCTCTGCGCGGCGCGGTTCCGGCAAGCCGCCGACGAGGGCGCGGCCCCGCGCGTGGACCTCGACGCGACGCACGAGCGCGCGCTCGACGTCGTGCCCCTCGACATGCTCGAGGCCCACAGCCTGGACGAGTGACTGCTCCGGCGCCGCGGGTCGTGCTAGGATCGCTCCCACGCGCCCTGTCCGGGCGAACGAGGGAGGTCGAGCCATGTACCGTCACGCCGCCATCGCCGCCGTGCTGATCGCCGCCTGCGCGCCCGCGTCGCAGGCCGCCTGCGCCTCGGATGCGGAGATCGCCGCCTTCGTCGAGAGCTTCGCCGCCCGCGAGCCGGCCCGCGCTCTGGGGGCGGACGGCACGATCGAGGACGCGCTCTGCACGCAGGCGAAGCTGGCCGACGCGATGCGCGCCCAGCTCGGCCCGGTCGTGGGCTACAAGGCGGGGCTGACCTCGGCGCCGGCGCAGGAGCGCTTCGGGGTGACGGAGCCGGTCCGCGGGCTGCTCTACCGGGACATGATGCTCAAGGACGGCGCCGAGGTGCCCGCGACGTTCGGGGCGGTCCCGCTGTTCGAGGCCGACCTCATGCTGGAGGTCGCCGCCGCGGGCATCAACGAGGCCGACACCCCCGAGGAGGTGATGCGCCACGTCGCGTCCGTGCGGCCCTTCATCGAGCTGCCGGATCTCATGGTCGCGCAGGGCGAGCCCCTGACGGGCGAGACGATCACGGCGATGGGGGTCGGCGCGCGGATGGGCGTCCTGGGCGAGGCGCTGCCGGTTGAGGATCCGGCCGCGATGGCGCGTGCGCTGGGCGAGATGACCGTGACCGTGAGCGCTGCCGACGGCTCGGTGCTGGCCGAGGTGCCGGGCGCGGCGGTGCTGGGCCATCCGGCCGAGGCCGTGATCTGGCTGGTCTCCAAGGGCGTGGAGCTGACGCCCGGGGACCTGGTGAGCGTGGGCTCGTTCGGGCCGCTCCTGCCCCCCGCGCAGGCCGGCGGCGAGGCGACGGTGCGCTATGCCGGCCTTCCGGGGGACCCGACGGTGACGGTGCGCTTCACGGAGTGAGGCTCAGCCGGCGGCGCCCATCTCCCAGCCGAGCGCCGCCGCCACGGTGAAGATGTCCTTGTCGCCCCGGCCGCACATGTTCATGCAGATGATGTGGTCGCGTGGCAGGTCCGGCGCCATCTTGGCGACATGGGCCAGCGCGTGGGAGGGCTCGAGCGCGGGGATGATGCCCTCGGTCTCGCAGCAGAGCTGGAACGCCTCGAGCGCCTCCGCGTCGGTGATCGCGACGTACTCGGCCCGTCCGGTGTCGTGGAGCCAGGAATGCTCGGGCCCGATGCCGGGGTAGTCGAGCCCCGCCGAGATCGAGAACCCCTCGAGGATCTGCCCGTCCTCGTCCTGGAGCAGGTAGGTCCGGTGGCCGTGCAGCACGCCGGGCCGACCGCCGGCCAGCGA
>CAZWWR010000205.1:463-4562 GCA_964637265.1 uncultured Jannaschia sp. | reverse complement strand
CGGGGGCCGGGCGGGCAGGGGCTCGTCGGAGGCCCCTCGCAAGGCCGCCGCATCGGCGGAACGCTGCCGATGCGGCGGCGGCGGGGCTCGACGGGGCGGGCCGCGCGGCGGCATCACGCGGCCGTCGTCGTCAGTGCCCGGATTTGCCCGATGCGCCTTCTCGCCCTTCCCCTGATCGCCCTCCTCGCCGCCTGCTCCGCCGCGCCCGAGCCCGAACCCGAGGCGCCCCCGGCGCTGCCGCTGTTCCCCGGCGAGACCCCGGCCATCCGCGAGAAGATCGACCGCTGGGCGGAGCACTACGACCTGCCGCCGACGCTCGTGCACCGCGTCGTGCAGCGCGAGAGCGACTACCGGCCCCACGCCCGCAGCGGCCCCTACTGGGGGATGCTCCAGATCCTGCCCGCGACCGCCCGCTCCATGGGGTTCGACGGTTCGCCCTCCCGGCTGCTCGATGCCGACGTCGCGCTGAAATACTCGCTGCGCTACCTCCGCGGGGCGTGGATGGTGTCGGACGGCTCCGAACACGAGGCGATGATGTGGTACGCCCGCGGCTACTGGCCCGAGGCCAAGCGCCGCGGCCTGCTGGAGGAGACGGGCCTGCGCGGCGGGCTGTGGGACGCGGTCGACGCCGGCGCGGCGGAACCCCCGGCGATCGACGCCGCGGGCAACCTCCTGCCGCCGGAGCCGCCCTGCACGCCCCGCACCGGCTTGGCCGCGGCGCTTCGCGGGTCCGGCTGCCCCGGGGACTGAGACGGCGCCCGCGCGCCGCCGCCCCCCGCGCGCCTCAGCCGGCCTCGATCCGCTCGATCACGAGGTTCCCGTTCGTGTAGACGCAGATCTCCGCGGCGATCTCCATCGCCCGCCGCGCGACGGCCTCGGCCTCCATGTCGGTGCCCATCAGCGCCCGCGCGGCGGCCAGCGCGTACATGCCGCCCGAGCCCACCGCGGCCACGCCCCCCTCGGGCTCGAGCACGTCGCCCGCTCCCGTCACCATCAAGAGGTCGCGCCCGTCGCTGACGATCAGCATGGCCTCGAGCTTCTGGAGGTACTTGTCCGTCCGCCAGTCCTTGGCCAGCTCGACGCAGGCGCGGGTGAGCTGCCCGGGCGTCGCCTCCAGCTTCTTCTCCAGCCGTTCCAGCAACGTGAACGCGTCGGCGGTCGACCCGGCGAAGCCGGCGACCACGTCCCGGCCGCCGGGCGAGAGGCGCCGTACCTTGCGCGCGGTGCCCTTCATCACGGTCTGCCCCTGGCTCACCTGCCCGTCGCCCGCGATCACCACCGCGCCGTCCTTGGCCACGCCCACGATGGTGGTGCCGTGCCACGTCTCCATGCGTCCCTCCGTTCGGTCCGGGGGAGATATGGAGGCGCCGCCCCGCGGACGCCAGCCCGCGGCGCGAGGCGGCGGCAGCGCGGCCTCAGCCCGCCCAGGCCCGGCGGCGCGGCACCCGGAGCGCGACCATCGGCTTGAGCCACCCCATCGCGAACTTGTCGCCGTCGAGCGCCTCGTAGGTGCCGACGCTGCGGTGGCCGAACAGCGTCGTCTCGACCACGGCGCGGTTGTAGAACGGCGCCGAGATCATCGAGCGCAGACGCCTCGGCGCGTGGCCCTCGTCGCAGCGCGTCTCCTGGCGCAGGCCCCATTTCGTGCGCGGCATCGGCGCCAGAGGCGGCCGGGGCACGGCCCGCACGAGCCCGTCGTCGGTGAAGCGCAGCGCGACGCGGGTGTCGCCTCCGCCCCGGCGCTCGCACTCGTAGAAAATAACGGTGCCCTCGGGCGTTGGGAAGCGGCCCCAGTGCCAGAACGGGAAGTCCTCCTCCAGCGGCCGGGAGCCGAAATTGCCGTCGAGATAGCCCTCGCCCGACCAGGACCATCCCGGCCGGTCGATCTCCACGCGGATGTCGGAGGCGGGCGCGAAGGGCCGCCAGACATGCGCGCCGTCGGGCGTCAGCGTCACCTCGATGTCGGTCACGGCGCGGGGCGTGACGACCACCTCGCCCCGCACCCGCAGGCCGAGGGGCCAGGCCCGCTCGTCGATCGCCACCCGGAAGGAGGTGCCGTCCCACGTGGCGTGGGAGGGGCCGACGTCGATCCGGTCGGGCGACTGCCGGAGCGCGTCGCGGCCCCGGTCGGTGTGGGTCCAGCCGCCGCCCAGCAGGCCCGGCGGGCCGGAGCCCGGCCCCTGCATCAGCACGTTGATGCAGCTGTGGTCGCGCGGGTCGCCCCGCCCCGACCATCCGTACCACGGCGAGAAGACCGCGCCGACGAAGGTGATCACCGATATGGCGCGGCTGCCGTCCTCGGAGACGCCGTCGAGGTACCACCACCCGTAGCCGCCGGGCGGGGGCGCGACGTCGAGGCGAGGTCCTGCATGATCGCCTCGGCCGCGTGCCGCCCGGACAGGCTGGCCATCGGGATCCCCGCGCCAGGATGCGCCCCGCCCCCCGCGAGGTAGAGGCCGGGACGGTCCGTCCGGGCCCGCGGCCTGCGGAACGCCTGCATCATCCCGTGCGGGCTCAGGCCGTACAGCGCCCCCTCGCTCCCCGGGAACAGCGCATGGAACTCCTCGGGCGTCGTCAGCGCGTCCGCCTCCGGCAGTGGGGACAGGCTCAGGCCCATCCGTTCCAGCATCCCGAAGGTGATCGTTCGGCATCTCGCTCGCTCCTCGTCTGGGGGCGTCGTCGCGGCCCGGGGCGGGCCGTTCATGATGATCTGGAACCGCTGCGTCCCGGCCTCGCGGCCATGGTCCTGCGCGCAGAGGTAGAGGGTCGGGTCGGAGGGCATCCGCCCCTCCGCGATGTCCTCGAACTCGGCGTTCGGGACGCGGCCGAAATAGACGTTGTGGTGGGCGAGCTCGTGGCCCCGCGCCTCGGCGGCGAAACCCCAGACATAGGCCGAGAGGCTGCGCGGGGCGGTGGCGCGCGCGGGCACCACGTCGCGCAGGCCCTCGCCGAGCATTCCGCGCGACAGCGCGGCCGGATCGCCGTTGAAGAGCACCGCGTCGCACGCGATCCGCTCCCCCTCGGCGGTGGTGACCGCCGCCGCGCGGCCCCCGCGGATCTCGATGGCGGACGCCTCGGCGCCGTAGCGGAAGCGCGCGCCGAGGCCGCGCGCGGCCGTCTCCATCGCGCGGGCCAGCGCGTGCATCCCGCCCCGTACGCGCCACACGCCCCGGCTCTCGGCGTGCCAGATCAGCATGAGGAGCGCGGGCGAGGCGTTCGGGTAGCCTCCCACGTAGGTCGCGTAGCGGCCGAAGAGCTGCCTGAGGCGCGGGTCGCGGAACTGCGCGGTCAGGCTCTGCGCGAGGCTCCGGCCCGGCGCCAGCGCGGGGATCAGCCAGGGCTGCCGCAGCACCAGCCCCGTCATGCGGGCCGGCGACGGATCGCGGTCGCGGAGCATCGGGCCCTCCACCGCCCCGAAGAGCCTCTCGCAGCGCAGATGGAAGCGGGCGAACTGCTGCGCCGCCCGACTGCCCATCACCGCGCCGATGGCGTCGCGCGAGCGCTCGGCGTCGGAGAACAGGTCGAGGCAGGATCCGTCCTGCCAGCGGTGGCGGGCCAGCAGGTCGACCGGGTCGAGCATGACGGCGGCGTCGAGCGAGAGGCCGCACTGCTCGAACAGCTCGGCGAAGAGCGGCTTGAGGGTAAGCACCGTCGGCCCCGCGTCGACCGGGCCGGCCAGGCTGTGCACGGTGCGCATCTTGCCGCCCGGGGCGCCGTGCCGCTCGAGGACGGTCACGTCGAGCCCGGCATGCGCAAGCCGCATCGCCGCCGAAAGGCCGCCGATCCCGGCCCCGATAATCGCAACCCGTTCCGTCACTTGCCACTCCCCATCGGGACAGTGTTGACAGCGCCACGCGGGATGTCCAGTGTAAATTACATCTGCTGTCAGGCAGAATGGACATTCTGGAGGCCGCGATGCCGCTCACCCAACGCATCGAGACCGCGGTCGAGGCGGCTCTGACCGCCGCGGGACGCGGCGCGCCGCCCCGGCTCGGCTCGGCCCTGCGCGACGCCTGCCTGCCGGGCGGGGCCCGCATCCGGCCCACCATCGCCCTTTCGGTGGCGGTCGCCTGCGGGGACGACCGGCCGGAGCTCGCGG
>CAZWWR010000205.1:0-453 GCA_964637265.1 uncultured Jannaschia sp. | reverse complement strand
ATGAGCGCGATGGGGCGAAAGTCGATCAAGGGGCGGCGCTCGCGGACGCGGCCGCCGCCTCGATCGAGCTCGTCCACTGCGCCTCGCTCGTCCATGACGACATGCCCTGCTTCGACGACGCCGCCACCCGCCGGGGCAAGCCGGCGGTCCACCGGGCGCATGGGGAGGCGCTGGCGCTGCTCGCCGGGGACAGCCTGATCGTGCTGGCCTTCCACCGTCTGGCGCTCGCGGCCGCGGCCGATCCGGAGCGGGCCGGGGCGCTCTCGCTCGACCTCGCCCGCCATACCGGCTCGCCCGAGGGGATCTGCGCTGGCCAGGGCTGGGAGAGCGAGCCCACCGTGGATCTCGGCCTCTACCACCGCGCCAAGACCGGCGCCCTGTTCACCGCCGCGACGCGCATGGGCGCGATCAGCGCGGGCCAGGACCCCGAGCCCTGGACGGAGCTGGGCGCGC
>CAZWWR010000204.1:0-4579 GCA_964637265.1 uncultured Jannaschia sp. | reverse complement strand
CGTGGCGCGCTCGCGCTGCCCGAGGGCCGCGTGCTGCGCGCTCCCGACCTCGCGCTCGCCGCCGCCGTGGGCATGGGCGCTCTGCCGGTGCGGCGGCGCCTCCGGGTGGGCGTGCTGAGCACCGGCGACGAGCTGGTCGTCCCCGGCACCCCCTCCGAGGAGGGCATCTACGACGCAAACCGTCCCATGCTCCTCGCGCTGCTCGACCGCTGGGGGATGGAGGCGCGGGACCTCGGCCACGCCCCCGACCGGGCCGAGGCGCTGGCCGCCCGGCTGGACGAGGCGGCGGAGGCCTGCGACGCGGTGCTCACGTCCGGGGGCGCCTCCGACGGCGACGAGGATCACCTCTCCCGCCTGCTGCGGGCGCGCGGCCGGGTCCACCACTGGCGCATCGCGCTCAAGCCGGGCCGCCCGCTCATGCTGGGGCAATGGCCCGCGGAGGGCGGCGTGCCGCTCTTCGGCCTGCCCGGCAACCCCGTCGCCGCCTTCACATGCGCGCTCCTCTTCGCCCGCCCTGCGCTCCACCTCATGGCGGGGGCGGGGTGGACGGAGCCGCGCGGCTTCGCCGTCCCGGCCGGCTTCGCCAAGCGCAAGAAGGCCGGCCGCCGCGAGTACCTGCGGGCGCGGATCGACGGCGAGGGCCGCGTCGAACGCTTCGCCTCCGAGGGCTCCGGCCGCGTCTCCGGCATCGCCTGGGCCGAAGGGCTGGTGGAGTTGCCCGACGAGGCCCTCGAACTCGCCCCCGGCGATCCCGTCCGCTTCCTCCCCTACGAGAGCTTCGGCCTCTAGGGCGCCGCGCCCCGTGCTACGGCGGGCGCGATGAGGTGCACGCGATCGCCGAATGTCGCTGGCACGCCGAGGTCAGGTACATTGCCGGTCCCGACGGGAGGGGGCGGTCGTAGTAGGGATGCCGGCTATCGAGCCCGATTGGCGGGCTGACGCGCCGAGGCGGCCCCGCGTTTGCGCAGCTATTCTCTGCCCTGGCATGACAGTTCCGAGGGAAGCGGCGGGGGGATACATCAAATTGCGGAATGTTGCGTACCCCGAGGGTCATCGGCACCGCGCGACACGTTTCCGCATCGATAAGTTGACCGGACTACGCCGAGGATATCGAGCTGCAGACGTTCGGGGTGAATAGCGGAGATGAGCGGCGGCAGAGATCCGCAGCTTCGCCCAGCGGTCGAGATATCGATCCCGCGATCGTTGACGGAATCGTTACTTGCGATCTTGCCCCGGCACGAGAGCACGGAGCGTGAGCCTCGCCATGCCGCATTGGGAAGAACCCGTTTCCTCCCAAGCGGGCCTTCGGCTTGACGGGCCGGCATTCCCTTGGAGGCAGACCGCAGCGGCAAAGGCGCCCGAATGTGGCGAGCATGAGGGTCGAAGTGCCACCCGCCGGGCGCCCTCTCCCGGTCGAATTCTCGGACGGCTTACCGCTTCGTATCGAACCCCCGGATTTCGCAAAGTCCTGCCGGCAGGCCTTTCTTGGCCCCCACAGATTTCAGCCGATGCATCCGTTCGATCGGCGCCCCACGCTCGGCAGGTTGCGCGGTGATCGTCGCTGCAGCGGCCTCGCGGTGAGTGAATACCGCGGGAAGGAAGCATCGATCCTTCCCTACCTACCGCCGCGATCCCCCCCGACCCGTCACCCACCAGTCCTCTGAGACCGTCGGCCGCGCCGGTGCGTCGGGGCGGGGCGGCGGGCCGGAAGCTCGGCCATCACCGCGCGGCGCTCGTCGGCGGACATGCGCGACCAGGCGGTGATCTCGTCAATGCTCCGCGCGCAGCCGAGGCAGAGCCGCGTCTCCGGATGGATGGAGCAGATCTTCGTGCAGGGACTCTCCGGCTCGTCGCGCCGCCACGTCTCGCTCATGCCGCCCCCAGATGCGCGAGCCGGTCCAGCGCGCCCTGCAGGATGTAGCCGGCCGCGACCGCGTCGATCACCTCGGCCCGCCGCCGACGCGACGTGTCCGCCTCGAGGAGCGCGCGTTCGGCGGCGACGGTGCTGAGCCGCTCGTCCCAGAAGGCCAGCGGCGGCCCGCCGCGCCGGGCGAGGTTGCGGGCGAAGGCGCGGGTGGACTGGATCCGGGGGCCCTCCGTGCCGTCCATGTTGAGCGGCAGACCGAGCACCACTCCCACGATCGCGCGTCCGGCGACGATCTCCTCGATCGCCTCGGCGTCCTGCGTGAACTTGCGCCGCCGGATCGTGGTCAAGGGCGTCGAGACGGTGCGGAGCGCGTCGGAGACCGCCACGCCGATCGTCTTCTCGCCCAGGTCGAGCCCGGCCAGCGCCCCGGCCCTCGGCAGGCCCGCTGCGAGGTCCTCGATCCGGTCGTACACGGGGCTCGAAGCGCTCAAGGTGCGAGCCCCGCGCGCTCGGCCGCGCGGGCGAGCGTGTCGAGCGCGCCGGGCGCATCTGCGAACACCATTCGCGCCTCCTGATAGATCGCCGCCGCGGCGTCCGACCGCCCGAGCACGCCATAGGCCGTGATGAGCCTCGCCCAGTCCTCCGGCGGCCCCCCGCCGTCGGCCAGGCGCGCGGCCAGCCCGCCGACCATGCCCTCGATCATACCCAGCCTCTCCTCCGGCGTCATGTCGCCCGCGGCCTCGATGTCCTCCATCGTCGGACCGCGCGGGCGGGGAAGGTCGGCCACCGGCGTCGGATCGCCGGCGAGGGCCGAGACCTCCTCGATCTGCAGCAGCACGGGCTCGATCCAGGGCGCGTCCTCCGGGCTGTCGGCGAGCAGGCGGCGCCAGACGGGCCAGGCGAGATCCGACCGGCCGCCCTGCGCGTACATCAGGCCGAGGTAGTAGCGCGCCACCCCGTTCGACGGATCGCGGCGGAGCGCCTCCCGCAGGGCGCGCTCCGCCTCCGGGGAGACGTAGCCGCCAGCCGCCTGGATCATCATTTCGGCCAGATCCGCGAAATCGCCCGCGCCGGCCTCCTCGCCGAGGAGTCCCACCAGGCGGTCCTGCGCCCGCCAGGCGGCCTCGAGGTTCCCGAGCCCGGCCTCGTTCATCGCGAGGAGGCGCCAGCCCTGGGGGTCTTCGGGGCGCGTCTGCATCACCTCGCGAAGCTGCTCGACCATGGCGAGCAGCTCCGACCCCGCCTCCACCGGCCGGTCGGGAACCTCCGCTTCGGCGACCTCCTGTCCGGGCCGCGCCGCGCGCACCTCCTCGATGCGCTCCACGCGCGCGGCGAGGGGGAGGTCGGGATATCCCGGCGCCCCGATGACGAGGTAGGTCGCCACCGCGACGGCCGGGACGATCGCGGCCATCGCCATCAGGGCGATGCGCCCCGACCCGGCCTTCGAGACGCGCGCCGTCGCGGCCGCCCGGTCGGCGGCGAGGAGGCGGCGGGCCACCTCGACCCGAGCCGCCTCCGCTTCCTCGGGCTCGAGGGTGCCCCGGGCGCGATCGCGCTCGAGCTCCCGGAGCTGATCCCGGTAGACCTCGACGTCGGTCGCCGCGTCGCCCGGCGTCCGCCTCAGCCACAGCGCCATGGCCGCGACGCAGAACGCCACGAGGCCGCCGGCGGCGACCCAGAAGAGCAAGCCCGAGGACAGCATCGCGTGAACCTTCCCCCCCGAAAGTGCGAGCCTACGCTGCGTTTGCGCACAATGCCCCGCAATATGGGGATGGGCAGATGCGCTTGGAACGCTTAAACTCGCCCCCACCTAATTTGATAACGTCATAAGGAACAGGGGGCCACCGACATGGACACCCGCGCACGTGAAGAGTTCATCAGGAAGCGCCGTCATTCCGGCCGCTCCATCATCCTCGGCGGCCTCGTAGCCGGCACCGCGGTCGTCGCGTTCGTCGTCCTGGGCGGCGATCTCGGCTTCGGCCTGCAGGCCCCCGACGTGCGGATCGATTCCGCCTTCGTCCTGCCGGATTGAGCCCGCCGCGGAGGCTTGACGGGCCCGCCGGCCGCGCGACATAGCCGTGCTGGACCAACCGAGGAGGCCCCGAGATGGCGTTCGACCTGCCAGACCTGCCGTACCCCCACGACGCGCTCGCGTCCAAGGGCATGTCCCGCGAGACTCTGGAGTACCATCACGACCTCCACCACAAGGCCTATGTCGACAACGGCAACAAGCTGATCTCCGGCACGGAGTGGGAGGGCAAGTCCCTCGAGGAGATCGTGGCGGGCACCTACCAGTCCGGCGCGGTCGCGCAGAACGGGATCTTCAACAACATCTCCCAGCTCTGGAACCACAACCAGTTCTGGGAGATGATGACGCCCGAGGACAAGGGCATGCCGGGCGAGGTCGAGAGCGCCCTCACCGAGGCCTTCGGTTCGGTCGACAAGTTCAAGGAGGAGTTCGCCGCCGCCGGCGCCGGGCAGTTCGGCTCCGGCTGGGCATGGCTCGTCAAGGACGGCGACGGCTCCCTGAAGGTCACGAAGACGGAGAACGGGGTGAACCCGCTCTGCTTCGGGCAGACCGCGCTCCTGGGATGCGACGTGTGGGAGCACTCCTACTACATCGACTACCGCAACAAGCGGCCGGCCTACCTGCAGAACTTCCTCGACAAACTCGTCGACTGGGAGAACGTCGCGTCCCGCATGTGAGGGGGG
>CAZWWR010000203.1:0-4620 GCA_964637265.1 uncultured Jannaschia sp. | reverse complement strand
GGGGCGGGGCCCCGGCCCGGGGGCCGGGGCGGGCGAGGCCGGCGGCCGCCGCCGGGGCCATGCGCCCGCGGATCCGCTCAGCCGCGGCCGACGAGGGGCATCCCGGGGGCCATCACCGTCATGAACAGCACGTTGGCCGATGGCGGCAGCCCGGCCATGTGCATCACCGAGGCGGCGGCGTCCCCGACCTCCATCATCGCCACCGGCTCGCCCCCCTCGGCGCGCAGCCGCGCGTCGAGCGCCTCGAGCATCGGGGTTCGCGCGTTGCCGATGTCGATCTGCCCCGCGGAGATGCCCAGCGGCCGGCCGTCGAGCGCGAGCTGCCGGGTCAGGCCGGTGACGCCGTGCTTCGTCACCGTGTAGGTCACGGCGTCGGGCCGGGGGACGTGGGCGGAGACCGAGCCGTTGTTCACGATCCGCCCGCCCCCCTGCGCGCGCATGATGCCGAAGGCGGCGCGCGCGCACAGGAACATGCCCGTGAGGTTGACCGAGAGGGCCCTCGCCCAGTCCTCCGGCGGCGTCCGGTCGATGGGCGCGGCGGGGACGAACACGCCGGCGTTGTTGAAGAGCACGTCGAGCCGCCCCGTTTCGCGCGCGAAACGTGTGAACGCTTCGTTAACGGCGTCCGCGTCGGTCACGTCGCCGGGCAGGACGTGCGCCGCCTCGTGGCCATCCGCCACCTCGCGCAGGGCCTCCTCCCGACGCGCCATCAGGCCGACGCGCCAGCCCTCCGCGAGCGCCAGCCGCGCGGTGGCGGCGCCGATGCCCGACGAGGCGCCGGTGATCAGGATGGTCCTCATGCGGGCTCTCCCTCGTCCGCGGTCAGGGTCAGCGGCACGCTGTCGGGCCGCAGGTCGGCCACGCCCAGCGGGGCGGCGGGCTTGGCGAGCGCGTAGCGGCGCACCCAGACGAGTCGCTCCGCGGCCCGGGTGATCGCCACGTAGGCGAGCCGTTTCCAGAGCGCCTGCCCCGCCTCGACGCGGCCCGCGCGGGCGGCGGCGTAGAGATCGGGCGCGAAGACCTGGACGGAGTCCCACTGGCTGCCCTGCGCCTTGTGGATCGTCACCGCCGCGCCGTGGAGGAAGGAGGCGCCCATGCGGGCGGCGTAGGGGAGGAACGGCTCCTCCGCGGCGTCGGGGCTCTCGATCTTGACGATCGAGGAGACCGAGACCTCGGGCTCGAGCGCGCCAAGCACGTGGAGGCGCGAGAAGCCCTCCCTCTTGCCGGGGCCCAGATAGATCACCTGCGCGCCCTTGATGAGCCCGCGCGCCTCGAGGTCGATGCGGCGCCTGCGGTGCTTGAGCGGGAGCTCCAGACCGTCGCAGATCAGCGGCTCGCCCGGCAGCAGCCCGTCCTCGGGGGCGCCATGCGCCTGCCGGAAGGCCCGGATCAGCCGGATGCGGGTGGCGTTGCGCCAGACGAGCATGGGCGAGCGCGCCATCAGGTCGGCGTCGGCGCGGGGGGCGAGCCCCACGCGGGAGTCGCGGGCCGCGGCCTCGGCGACCATCTCCTCGAACTCCGTGAAGCCGATCTCCCCGCCGAGCGCATGGGCCAGATCGAGGATCGGGCTGTCGCCGGCCTGCCGGTGGACGCGGGTGAGCTCGAGCCGGTCGGGGGCGGGAAGGCGCTGGAACACCATCTCCTCGTCGCCGCCGCCCTGCTTCACCGGCGGCAGCTGGGCCGGATCCCCGAACAGGACGAGGAGGTGCGGGAAGATCTCGCGCAGGTCGTCGAGCGCCCGCTCGTCGAGCATCGAGGCCTCGTCCACCAGGCCGATGTCGAGCGGCTGCTCCCGGCGCTTCCACCCGGAGATGAAGTCCGAGCCCCTCAGCCCGGCGGCGGCCAGCGCGCCGGGCACGGAGCCCGTCTCCTCGTGGACGCGGCGGGCGCGGTCGAGCAGCTCGTCCGTCAGGCCCTCGCCGATCTCGGCCGGGTCGGGCCGGTCGCCATCGCCGCCCAGCCACTCGGCGAGCTTCTCGAACTGCGGGTCGTAGACGGGCGTGTAGAGGATGCGGTGGATCGTGGTCGCGGGGACGCCGCGCCCGCGCAGCACGCTCGCCGCCTTGTTGGTGGGCGCCAGCACGGCGAGGGTCCGGCGATCCTTCCGCCGACGCTCCCAGTCGCCGGAGACGACCTCGAGCCCGGCCTCCGTGAGGGCCCGCACCAGCTCCGCGAGGAGGAGCGTCTTGCCCGAGCCCGCCTTGCCGGTGACGGCCAGCACGCCCCCCTCCCCCTCCGTGCGCAGGCGCTTCGCGGCGAGGTCCACGCCCGCCTCGTCCAGCGCACCGACGAGACGGTCCCAGGCGGCCTGCTGGTCGGAGGAGAGGGCGGGCGTCATCGCCCCGTTCTAGGCGGCGTGGTGCATCGGCGCCAGCGGATGCGCGACCACGTAGGGGAAGGCGGCCTCGAAGCGGGCGCGGGAGGCGCGCGCGTCCACGCCCGTGCGGGCGAGCAGCCGGTCGTGCACGTCCGGATCGAAGCGCCAGATCCCCGCGGCGATGCCGCCCGCGAGCCCCATCGGCTCGGGCGCCCAGCCGAGCCGGCGGTAGACCCGCAGCATGGGCGCGTCGAACACCCCGAGCGACGCGCCGAGCCCCAGGCCCAGGCCGAGCTCCGACGCGGCGAGCATCAGCCTGCGGGCGGCCCCGGCCGGCGCGTCGGGCGCGAGGCAGAAGCGCGTGCATTCCCACAGGTCCGAGCGGGGAACGGCGCGGTTGTCGAGGAGGTGGGCGAAGTGCTCGGCCGCCATGTGGGGGCCGGTCGTGGGCAGGAAGCGCATCGAACCCAGGTGCCGGTCGTCCTCGTGGAGGAGGACGTAGAGCGGATCGTGCCGGTCGTACTGGTCTGTCTCCCAGCCGTTGCGATCGACCTCGACCGCCCATCCGAGCCGGTCGCGGAACTGCGCGGCGCGGTCGCGGAACATGGCGTCCGCGAGCGCCGGCCGGTCGGAGAGGTCGCTGGAGTAGAGATACGTCGCCTGCATGATGCCCTCGCGCTTTCGGTGGCGGGGGGCGTCCGGCTGAGCGGGTTAGCGAGTGGTGAGCGTACGGTGGAAAAGAAATTCCGCAACGGGGGTGCGAATCACAGGGCGATGAGCCCCCGGGAGAGCGCCGCGGCGACGGCGTGGACGGTGTTCGAGGCGCCGAGCTTGAGGCGGGCGCCCTCCAGGTAGGCGCGCAGCGTGTGCTCGGAGATGGCGAGCGCATCGGCCGCCTGCGCGCGGCTCTTGCCCGCGGCGAGCATCGAGAGCGCGTCGACCTCGCGCGGGGAGAGCGGTCGCGCGGGGGCCGGAGCCTCGCCGGTGCCCTCGAGGCCGCGGGCGCACTCGTTGACGTAGTGCGCCGCGAGGATGATCTCGTCGCGGTGGGTGGCGACGAAGCGCGCCCAGCCGGCATCGGAGGCGCGGTCGTTCACCGTGAACAGGGCGAACTGCCCGGCGGGGCCGCGGATCGGGAGGGAGACGCCCTGGTTGCCCAGCCCCGCGCCCACCGCCTCCCCGAGCAGCGCGCGGGCGGGGCGAGGCGACCAGTCGAGCTCCTTCCAGTCGACCGGCCGGAGGCCCCTGAAGCAGCCCTGCACCACGGGGTCGACGCGTTGCATGTGCTGAGCGGTGTATTCGGCGACCCACTCCTCGGAGTAGGTCAGCGCGCCCCACTGCCGGCCGTCGCCCCGGACGGAGTGGTAGACGACGTGTTCGACGTCATAGAGGTCGCGCAGGGCCCAGATCGACCGCTCGAGGGCCGGGCCGCTCCGCGCCCGCCCCAGATCCTCCAGCAATGCGTCCAAGCGCCGTTGCGTCATGGGCGGCAATCCCTCTGACGGGCACCCCCTCCAGCCGCGCCACGACGAGCGCCTCTCCCAGGGCCTCGACCAGGAGCGGCATGTCGTTGGCCCGTGCGAAGCGGCGAAGGTCGCCCAAAACCTCATTGATCCAATCGTGCGCCATTCGGTCCTCCGGGACGGTTAACAGCAATTTAAGAAAGCCTAGGCGGTGGCCGCCATGCCGGGAAACCTGCGGATCCGGACCCCCCAGATCCGGCGGGGGGCGTCCGCGCAACAGCCTGTCCGCGCTGAGGCGTCGAACGAAAGCGAAACGCCCCCGGCCGGGGGCCGGGGGCGTCGCGGGAAGATGTCCGCGTGATTCGACTGGCCCCGCGCGTCCCTTCGCGGTGGGACGGGCGGGCGGCCGGAAGGGGGATCAGGCCGAGGGGCCGACCTCGCGCGCGTCCTCGATCGTCCGAAGGCCCATCCGCGGCGACTGGACGAGGACGGACATGTTGCCCGGCTTGTGCTCGTTGCGGAGCATCTTCATGTGGGCCTCCGGCAGGTCCTTCCACTCGAAGCACTCGGACATGCAGGGGTCGAGGCGCCGCTCCACCATCAGCTGGTTGGCCGCCGAGGCCTGCTTGAGGTGCGCGAAGTGCGAACCCTGAAGGCGCTTCTGGTGCATCCACATGTAGCGCACGTCGAAGGTGAGGTTGAAGCCGGTGGTGCCCGCGCAGATCACCACCATGCCGCCCTTCTTCACCACGAAGGTGGAGACGGGGAAGGTCGACTCGCCGGGGTGCTCGAACACCATGTCGACGTTCACGCCCTTGCCGGTGATGTCCCAGATCGCCT
>CAZWWR010000202.1:0-4626 GCA_964637265.1 uncultured Jannaschia sp. | reverse complement strand
CAGAAACCGGCCATCCCGGTTGTCGGCCGCCGGACACGAAGGTTGACGCTCTACAGCCGCCCTCTCGACCATGCAGACTGACTTCGCCGCCACCGTCGCCGCCTGGGGGCTCGAGCGCGGCCAAGAGCGCTCGCTCGCCCGCCACGTCTCCATCCGGGAGTACTACGCGCGGGTGAATGCGGACGCCGCCCTCAGCGCCTCCCTTGCCTCGAAGGTCGACTTGCCCGCCCGAGGTGCCGCCAGCGGCCTCTCCGGCGCCCTAGGACGCAAGGAGCCGGCTGAGGACTATGCCGAGCGGCTGCGCACGGAGGCCGAGGCGCGCATCGCCGAGATGCAGCGCCGTCTCGAGTTCGAGCGCCGGACGGTCCGGGAGCTTGAACAGCAGACCGATCGAGGCCGGGCCCTCCTCGCCCGCGCGAACGAGCGCAAGGCGCAGCAGTCGAGCGACGGCCGCGTGAGGGACGCTGCGCTCAAGAGCGAGCGTCAGGCCCATGCCGCCCTACGCCAGATCGAAGGCATGGAGGAGGGTGACGAGCAGCACGTGCTTCTCAAACAGTTCGCCACGCAGGTCGACGGTGCCGCCGCCAACGGCGCGCTTGACCGGGATGCGCACCTGCACTTCGCCCGCGCTCTCGATGAATGGGGTGAGGCCACGCTCGCAATGAGGAAAACACTCGAAACTCACGCGAAGGCACTGGAACGCAGCCGAGAGCGAAGCCACGGGCGTGATCTGGAAACGGACGATGGGTGGGGGCTGTAGGATGTTCGGCCTGAAGGGTCCCCAGCAGGCGGCGTTCTAGTCTTCTAGATGACGTCGATATGATGCGCTGCCGACCGTCATTCTTCTCTTTCTTAGCGGTTCACGCGACCTCTGACCGTGTCCACAGACCCCAACCGCCGGGGACTTATCCACAGCCTCGCCTGTGTTAGATAGTGTTAAGTATGTGTTACGGTGAGAACATGGCCGAGATACAACCTTTAAATCAGCATCTTACGATGTTCCCGGGTACCTAAAACCACGAATCTCGGTACCTGAAATCCTCGTTTTGGTACCTAAAACCACGAATCTTGACCCGGTACCTGAAACCACGAATGAT
The DNA here is from genome assembly GCA_964637265.1 of uncultured Jannaschia sp. Classification (GTDB taxonomy): domain Bacteria; phylum Pseudomonadota; class Alphaproteobacteria; order Rhodobacterales; family Rhodobacteraceae; genus Jannaschia. Next base: position 3,529 of record CAZWWR010000202.1, on the reverse strand, counting down.
GCGTCGGGACTCGCACCGGGGATCCAGCCGATGTCCAAGCCCGCCAGCCTGCTCGATCCCCTCCTCCCCGACCGCTATCCGCAACACGACCTCTTCATCTGCGACGTCGCCGAGGCGGTGCTCAAGGACGTGATGCAGCACATGGAGCACCCTTTCTACGCGCTCTCGAAGAAGCCCGAGACGGCCGTGCGTCGCTATCGGAACGGGCCGCACTGGCTGGAGGTCACGCCTTCGGTGAAGGGGCTGGCGACGATCTACGACAAGGACATCCTGATCTACGCGATCAGCCAGATCATGGCGACGCTGAAGGATGGACGCCCCGTGTCTAAGCGGGTGCGGATCAACAGCCGCGAGCTTCTGATGTTCACCAACCGCGGCACCTCGGGACGCGACTATCAAGCGCTGATGGACGCGCTCGACCGGCTGGAGGGGACGCGCATCCGCACCAACGTCGTCACCGGCGACGAGGAACAGATCGACGGCTTCGGCCTGATCGACGCGTCGTCCATCCGCCGCAAGCATGGACTCGACGGGCGGCTGATGTGGTGCGACCTGACGCTGTCGGACTGGGTCTTCAACGCGATCCGGAACCAAGAGGTGTTGACGCTCCATCGCGACTACTTCCGCCTGCGCAAGCCGCTGGAGCGGCGGGTCTACGAACTGGCGCGCAAGCATTGCGGGCAGCAGCGGCGGTGGCGGGTCTCGCTGGCCAAGCTGCTGACAAAGAGCGGCTCTCAATCCTCCGAGAAGCGCTTCCGCCAGATGGTGAAGGAGCTGGCCGCCCACGACCATCTGCCCGACTACCACGTCCGATACGAGGCCGAGGGCGACATGGTCGTGTTCGAGAACCGCGGGACGATGCTTCCAGCCGTCACCGGCGACGCGGTCGCCCAGTTGCGGCCCGCGACCTACGAGAAGGCGCGGGCGGCGGCGCCCGGCTGGGACGTGCACGCGCTGGAGCATGAGTGGCGTGATTGGATCACCGAACCGCCCCGCGATCCCGATGCGGCCTTCCTCGGCTTCTGTGTCAAGGTGTTCCAGCGCCGAGGGCCGCCGGCGTGAGCAGAAGCGCTGAAAAGACCCAAGTCGAGGAGACCGTTGAGATGCTCCGGACCCGCCTCGCTATGGGTCTTCGGCAAGCTGAGATAGGCGAGTTGGCCGAGGGCGAGGCTGCTGTGGCCATTGCCCGGGCCTTCGCGGCAGCACGCCGAGATCGCGAAACATGACGGCAGAACGACGTCGGGTATCTTCAGGTACCTAGGGCATGGCATGAGTAACCCTCGCTAGCCATGCCTTCCGATGGCAGGCCTGCCACAGGCAAACCCTGTCCGGACCTGCCATGCCTATCCATGACGGGTCCAACCGGGGCAGGGTGATGGCACGAGCAGCAAACCAGAGGCAGCAACATGCCCGTCATCTCCTTCGCCTCCTCCAAGGGGGGCGCCGGCAAGACCACGTCCGCCATCGTTCTGGCCACCGAACTGGCCCAGGGCGCCGACGTCGCCGTCATCGACGCCGACCCGGCCGCGCGCCTCCTGCGCTGGTCGCGGCTGGCACCTCTGCCGCCACGTTTGAGCGTGCAGGCCTCGGGCGGCGAGCGTGCCATCCAGGACGAGGTCGCCCGCGCGCGCGGCCTCGCCTCCTTCGTGATCATCGACCTGGAGGGCGCGGCCTCGCGGCTGACCTCCTTTGCGATCTCCGAGTCCGACCTCGTCATCGTGCCCACGGGCGACGAGCAGCAGGACGCGGACGAGGCGATCGAGACGCTCGCCCAGATCGGCATGGAGGGCCGCGCCCGCCGCCGTCCGATCCCTGCAGCCGTGCTCTTCGCGCGCACCAACGCCGCGGTGAAGTCCAAGCTGGAGCGCCACATCAACGCCCAGCTGCGCGGCGCCACCCGCGTGATGGAGACCGAGTTGAACCGCCGCACGGCCTTCTCGTCCCTACACAACGCGGGCGGAGGCCTGCGCCAGCTGGACCCGGCGGAGGTGAATGGCATCGACCGCGCCATCGCCAACGCCGGGGCCTTCGCCGCCGAGGTCGTCGACATCCTGGAGGCCGAGCATGCCACGCTCGCTTGACCTCGATCGCCTGAAGCAGTTCGAGCCGCGCCCCCAAGAGCCGGCCCAGCCTGTCGTCGCGGCACCCGCGCCCGTGACCGAGGATCCGCATCGCTGGCCCTCGCGCGAGCCGGCCCGCGACGGCCAGGTCAGCATCAAGGCCCCGCTCGACACGATCGCCCGCTTCCGCAAGCTCTGCCGCGACGACCGCCGCACCTACGCGGACATGCTGGAGATCCTGATGGACCGCTTCGAGGGGAGGGAGGAGCGCTGACAACGCTTGCCCGAACTGCCCCGATGGGTTACCTCTCGTGCTCCAGACGGTAGCGGAGACCCCCACCTTCACGCGCCAGGCCGACAAGCTCTTCGACGAGGAGGAGCGACGCGCCGTGATCGACTTCCTCGCTGCCAATCCAGAGGCGGGGGACGAGATCCCCGGCACGGGCGGCGTGCGCAAGGTCCGCGTCGCGGCTTCGGGCCGAGGCAAGCGCGGCGGGGCGCGGGTGATCTACTACTACCTGGATGGGTCGATGCCGCTCTACGCGCTGCTGGTCTACGCCAAGAATGTGCGCACCGACATGACCCCGGATCAGAAGCGCGCCGTCACGGCCCTTGCGACGGCGCTCAAGCAGGCGTGGAAGGACCGGAGATGAGCGATTTCGCTGACGACCTGATGCGGTCCTTGTCCGAGGCCGTGGCCCACGCGGAGGGGCGCGGCGCCGCCATCGTGCACGAGCCGCTCGACCCCCGCGACGTGCGCAAGCGCGCGGCCCTGACCCAGGCCCAGATGGCGCCGCTGATGGGTATGAGCCTGTCGGGCTACCGCAAGTGGGAGCAGGGCGCTCGCGCCGTCAGCGGTCCGGCGGCGATGCTGCTCCGCGTCATCGAGCGCGAGCCGGAGGCGGTGCGGCGGGCGTTGGGGTAAAGCAAGCGGCTCAGCTCCCCGTCGTACGAGCGAGCGCCTACCATCACCGATTGCCCGACCGCTCCCAATCACATGCGCAGGCAAGTCCTCCATGCTCATGCCAGGCTGTCCGGTCGAGACGGGGGTTAGTTCAATGAGGAACATCCTCGACAGCACCGTGATCGTCGCCGCGCGACGCCCCCACCGCTTCGGGATCGAGTTGTTGGGATCAAAGGATCTGCTGAGGATGACATGACCGAACCCCGCCGCGACGAGCCGCCTAAAATCCTCGCCTCTAATGCGCGCCGCGTGCCGACCTTCCCGTTGCGCCTGCCCGCCTCCCTGCGCTCTGCCGTGGACAGGCTGGCCCGCGACGAGGGGACGAGCGCCAACCAGTTCATCGCCATGGCGGTGGCCGAGAAGGTGTCCGCGTTGGCGACCGCGGAGGAGTTCGAGCGCCGCGCCACGCGGACGGACTTCGATGCGTTTGATCGGGTGATGAACCGGGAGAGGGGTCATCGCAGAACCTCTCCCAGAACGTACGCTAAGGAGCCTGGGCGGCGCT
>CAZWWR010000201.1:0-4630 GCA_964637265.1 uncultured Jannaschia sp. | reverse complement strand
GCCGCGTCCCGCCTCGGTGGCGGCCGCGCGGCTGCCGATGGCGCTCGCCGGGGCGGGCCGCCTGCGCGTGTTCCGCGACCGGCGCACCGGGCAGGAGCATCAGGCCGTGGAGGTCGGGCTCGTCGACCGCGCCGCCCCGGTGCTTGTCCGGCTCCACTCCGCCTGCTTCACCGGCGACGTGCTGGGCTCGCTCAAATGCGACTGCGGCCCGCAGCTCCACGCCGCGCTCGAGGCCATGCGGGAGCCGGGCGGCGTGCTGCTCTACCTTCAGCAGGAGGGGCGGGGCATCGGCCTCGCCAACAAGATGCGCGCCTACGACCTGCAGGATCAGGGCTTCGACACCGTGGAGGCCAACCACCGCCTCGGCTTCGAGGACGACGAGCGCGACCTCGCGCTGGGCGCGGCGCTCCTGCGGGAGATGAACGTGGGTCGCATCCGGCTCATGACGAACAACCCCCGCAAGGTCGCGGTGATGGAACGGGAGGGGATCGAGGTGGCCGAGAGGGTGCCGCTCAATGTGGGGCAAAACGTACATAATGCGGACTACCTCGCTGTGAAGCGCCTCAAATCGGGGCATCTTCCGTGAGCGGGGCCGCCGCGCCCGCGCTATCGCATGACATGGTGCTCACCCCCACGGGGCTGCGCGCATTCGGACAGGTGATTCCCTGCACCCTTGGCCGGGGCGGTGTTTCGCGTGCGAAACGCGAGGGCGACGGGGCGACGCCCGCCGGGATCCACCGCATCGTCGGCCTGCTCTGGCGCCCCGACCGGATGGCCCGCCCGACCTCCTGGGCCGTGCCCATCGGCCCGCGCGACCTCTGGTGCGACGATCCGGGCCATCCCGACTACAACCTCGCCGTCCGTGCGCCCTTCGCCGCCTCCGCCGAGCGCCTCCGCCGGGCCGACCGGCTCTACGACCTCGTCCTGCTGACCGACTGGAACTGGCCCCGCGCCGAAGGGGGGCGCGGATCGGCGATCTTCCTCCACCGCTGGCGCGGGCCCGGCCGCCCGACGGAGGGATGCGTGGCGATGGCGCCCGATCGCCTGCTGTGGCTCGCCCGGCGGATCACGCCGCGGACGCGGCTGATCGTTCGATGATCGGAAGCGCCCCCGTGCGTTCCCCGTGCAGCACCGCCTCGCGGCCGCCGTCGGGCCGGGCCTCGAGCTCCAGCCAGTTGCGCTCCGCCAGGTAGCGGCGCCCGTCCGGCAGCAGCGGGTGCATGGCCACGCGGATCCCCGCCCGCCGCCCGGTGAGCGAGGCGAAGGTCTCGTAGCCGCGGGCGAGCGCGCGGGGCGGCGGCGGATGGGCGATGCCCGAGGCGATGAGCTGCTCGATGCGGGCGCCGTCGCCGCTCGCCGTCCCCTGCGCGGCGAGGTGGATCTCCCCCGAGAGCACGGTGACGCGGCGCTCCCGCGCGGCGCGCAGCAGGCGCTCGGTCACCCGGGTCCACTCGGCGCGGTGCGCATGGCTCATCCACTGGTCCCGCAGGTCGTCCTGGTAGAGGTCCACCAGCCGCTGGAACGGCCCGACGAGGCGCTCCACCGGCGAGAGGTCGGCGTTGACCAGCGGCACCGACGACACGAGGAGGACGTGGGGCGCCCCCGCCGCCCGCGCGAGCGCCGCCTCGAGCCGGGCGTGGCCCTCGGGCCCCATGACCCGGCGGCGCGTGCGCTCGGATCGCAGGTCGGGTGTGATCACATGCGCGCAGCCGTGGCCCGCGTCCCATCCGTAGGGCGCCGGCGCCTCCGCCTCGCGGCCGAGCTGGACGAGGGCGAAGGCCCGGCGCGCCGTCTCCCAGAGCCCGCGCGCCACGGGCGAGGCCTGCCACTCCGCGGGGCGCGAGCCCCAGCCGTCGACGATGTCGTGGTCGTCCCACATCATCAGCGTGGGGATCGCGGCGAGCATCTCCGCCACGTCCGGCTCCCCGAAGGCGCGGACGTAGGTGGCGAGGTAGTGCGCCTCCAGCTCGGCCCGCATCTCCTCCGTGAAGGGGGCCGCGTGGCGCGCGCGGTGGGGCAGGGCCGCCCACGCCTCGAAACTCGGCAGGTGCCACAGGGCGTCGGCGTAGATCTGATCCCCCCCGAGGGCGAGCAGGTGGAACGGGCGCTCGGCATGGCGCGCGGCGAGCCGGCGCCACATCGCGCCCGCGCCGCCGGGCATCGCGTCGATGGCGTCCGCGTCCTCGGCGCCGTTGCACGAGGCGAAGGCGAGGCGCAGGGCACCGCCGGCCCCCGGCAGGTGGGCCTCGGTCCCGCGCCCCTCGAAGCGGTAGCGGACCGGCCCCGCGTGGTCCTCGGGCACCGACAGCCCGGCCGCCCAGAAGGGCAGCCCGGCGAGCTGCCCAAGCGGCGTCCAGCTCCCCTCCGCCTCGACCCGGAGCGGCGCCTCGGCGTCGAGCGGCGCGGGGCGCGGGCCCGACGCGGCCACCTCCAGGCGCACCCGGCCCTCGCTCCGTCCGCGCCAGTGCAGGATCGGGCCGATCGCCCGGTCCGCGGCGATCCCTTGGTCCGTCCCGTCCGTCATCGCACCCGAGATAGGTGTCCTGCGCCCCGCTGCGAGCCCCGCCGTCGCGGCGCGCGGGCTCCGGGCGCCGTCAGGTTCACGCGCCCTCCACCGGATGGAGCGGCCGGCCGGTGCGCTCGAAGGCGGTGACGTTGGCGATGGTGGTCTCGGCGATGCCGTCGAGCGCCTCGCGCGTGAAGAACCCCTGATGGCCCGTGATCAGCACGTTGGGGAAGGTCAGGAGCCGGGCGAACACGTCGTCGGGGATGATGCGGTCCGACAGGTCCTCGAAGAAGAGGCCGCCCTCCTCCTCGTAGACGTCGAGCCCCAGCGCGCCGATCCGGCCGGACTTCAGCCCCCGGATCACCGCCCGCGTGTCGATCACCGCGCCGCGGGAGGTGTTGATCAGCATCACGCCGGGCTTCATCGCCTCCACCGCGTCGTCGTCGATCAGGTGGTGGGTGGCCGGCACCAGCGGGCACTGGAGCGCGATGACGTCGCTGCGCTCGAACAGGTCGGGCAGGGGCACGTAGGCCACGCCCGCCGCGACGAGCGACGGGTCGGGGAAGGGATCCTGCGCCAGCACCCGGCAGCCGAAGCCGAGCAGGATCCGCGAGAGCACGGCGCCGATCTGGCCGGTCCCGATCACGCCCACCGTCTTGCCGCGCATGTCGAACCCCATGAGCCCGCCGAGCTCGAAGTTGCCCTCCCTGACGCGGGCCCAGGCGCGGTGGGTCTTGCGGTTGAGCGTGAGCATCATGGCCACCGCGTGCTCGGCCACGGCATGCGGCGAGTAGGCGGGCACCCGGGCCACGGCGAGGCCGAGCCGGTCCGCGGCGTCGAGGTCGACGTTGTTGAACCCGGCCGAGCGCAGCGCCAGCAGCCGCACGCCGAGCGGGGCGAGCGTCTCGAGCACGGGCTCGGACAGGTCGTCGTTGACGAAGGCGCAGACGGCCTCGGCGCCGTCGGCGAGCGGCGCCGTCTCGGGGGCGAGCCGGGGCTCGAGGAACAGCGCCTCATGCCCCGCCGCCTCCGCCCTCGGGCCGATGAAGGCACGGTCGTGATCCTTGCTGTTGAAGACGGCGATGCGCATGGGGCGGCTCCGGGAGGCGCGGCGGGAGCGATCAGAGTGGCGCGGGCGGGGCGCGCGTCAACCGCGTGCGCGGGCTGACCGGCGCGGGGAGAAGGGCGGCGGCGCGGGAAGAGGCGATCCGCGCGGCTGGCGCTCCGGTGCGCGCGGCCGCCGGTTCACCCGGGGGGGCTCGACCGGGGGGCAAAGCAGGGGGCATAGGGCCGGACGCGGGCCTGCGCCCCCCCGTCGGGTCGATGAGTGCGCATGACGTCCGCGAGGAGGGACAAGGGCAGAAGGCCGCGACGACGGGTCGCCGCCAGGCTCCTCGCGGTGCGACCAGGCCGGATCGGCCGGCATCAGGCCTGGAGCGCGTTCTCGAGGATCTCGATCCGCCCGTGCCCGTCGACGAGGGCCACGTCGAACCGGACGGGCGAGAGCAGGCCGTCGGGCCGGTCGGCCATGTACTCGGAGGCGCCCGCGAGGAGGCGGCGGACCTGCCTGTCGGAGAGCCGTCGCGCGGCGGCGGCATGGGTGGCGGCGCGCTTGACCTCCACGAACACCGTCTCGCCCCCGCACCCGGCGATCAGGTCGATCTCCCCGCCGCGGCCCCGCCACCTGCGCCCGAGGATGCGGTGGCCCCGGGCCGCGTAGTGCCGGGCGACCTGCGCCTCGGCGGCGGCGCCGCCGTGGTGGCGCATCGATCCGTTCGTTCCCCGCATCTCACCCGCGCCCGTCGCTCACGCGCCCGAAGCCTTCATCCGCCCTCGTCCTTCATCCGCAACGCCAGCTCGTAGACCAGCCTACGCGGCGCGCCGGTGGATTCGGAAACGGTCTTTACGGCGGATTTGAGCGATCCCTCCCGCATCGCCTCGGCCAGGGCCGCGCGCAGGGCGTCGGCGTCGGGCTCGGCGGCGGCGGCGCGGTCGAGCACCAGCACGACCTCGCCTCGGGGCGGCTCGGCGGCGTAGCGGGCCGCGAGGTCGGGCAGGGGCCCCTCGACCACCTCCTCGAAGCGCTTGGTGAGTTCGCGGCAGACAGCGGCGCGGCGCGGGCCG
>CAZWWR010000200.1:0-4681 GCA_964637265.1 uncultured Jannaschia sp. | reverse complement strand
CCCGGCCGGCCCCTCCCCCGCCACCAGCCGCGACGCTGCCGGGCCCGGTCCGGTGGCCGACCCCGCAGCCCCCGCACCTGGCGCCGGGACCTCCGGGCCGCTGCTGCGCGTCGACAACCTCGAGGCCGCCTACGGACCCGTGCTCGCCCTGCGCGGCGTCTCGCTGCGGGTGCCCGAGGGCGGCATCGTGGCGGTGCTGGGCGCCAACGGCGCAGGCAAGACGACGCTGCTGCGCACCGTCTCGGGCCTGCTCGACCCGCTGAAGGGCACCGTCTCCTACGCCGGCGAGGGGATCGGCGGCGCCCCGGCCGAGCGGATCGTGGGGGCGGGCCTCGTCCACGTGCCCGAGGGGCGCGAGGTGTTCCCGCTCCTCTCGGTCGAGGAGAACCTGCGCCTCGGCGCCTTCACCCGCCGCGACGGCGCAGCCGCGGTGGCGCGCGACCGGGAGGCGGCCCTCGCCTACTTCCCCGCGCTGGCCGAGCGGCTGGCCCAGCCCGCCGGCACGCTCTCGGGCGGGCAGCAGCAGATGCTCGCCATCGCCCGCGGGCTGATGGCGCGGCCCCGGCTGATGCTCCTCGACGAGCCGTCGCTCGGCCTCTCGCCGCTGCTCGCGCGCGAGATCCTCGCCATCGTGCGCCGCCTCAACCGCGAGCGGCGCGTGGCCGTCCTGCTCGTGGAGCAGAACGCCGCCGCCGCGCTGGAGGTGGCGGGCCACGGCTACGTCATGGAGATGGGGCGCATCGTGGCCGACGGCCCCGCCGACCGGCTGCGCGACATGCGCGACGTGCGCGAATCCTACCTCGGGGCGGAGGCCCCGACCCAGCGAGGCGAGCGCCGCTGGACCCGCCGGAAGACATGGCGATGAGCGGCCCCGCCCCCTCCCCGCGCGGCGGCGCGTCCCCGCAGTCGCCGCGGCAGGTGTCCCCAGAGGCGCCCCAACCCGCAGCCGCGTCCCCGCCCCCTTCCCAGACGGTCCGTCCGCCGGCGCCGTCCTCGTCCACCGATCCGTCCACAGCCTCCTCCACCGGCCCGTCCGCGGCCCCGCACGCATCCGCACCGACGGCAGGGACGCCCGCGCCCGCCCCGGCTGCATCTCCCCCTCCCGGACGGCCCACAGAGCCGTCCACAGCTTCGTCCCCGGATCCGTCCGGCCCCTCCCACCCGGACCCGCACGCCGTCTCCGCGCCGCCCGGCTCCGCCGCGGCGGAGCCCCTCGCCATCGACGGGGCCGAGACGCTGCCCGCCCTGTTCGCGCAGCGCTGCGAGGAGATGGGCACCCGCACGGCCCACCGCGAGAAGCACCTCGGCATCTGGCAGGAGCACGGCTGGGACGCCTTCGCCGCCCGCGTCCGCGCCATCGCCTGCGGCCTCATCGCGCTCGGCGTCCGCCGGGGCGACACCGTCTCGATCCTCTCCGAGGACCGCAAGGAATGGCTCTACGCCGACCAGGCGATCCTCTCCATCGGCGCCGTCTGCTCGGGCATCTACACCACCGACGCCCCCGCCCAGCTCAGCTACATCGTGCGCGATTCCGAAACCCGCGTGCTCTTCGTCGAGGACGACGAGCAGCTCGACAAGTTCCTCGAGGTGGAGGCCGAGCTGCCCGGCCTCGCCCGCGTCGTCGTGCTCGACCGCGACGGGCTCCACGGGCTCCGCCACGAGCGGGTGAGCTTCCTCGAGGAGCTCTACGGGCTGGGCGAGGCGCATGACCGCGCGAACCCCGGCGCCTACGAGGCCGCCCGCGCCTCCGTGCGCCCCGACGACCCCGCGCTCCTCGTCTACACCTCGGGCACCACCGGCCCGCCCAAGGGCGCCACGCTCACCCATCGGGCGCTGGTGGCCGCCACCCGTATGGCCGAGGCCCTCACCCCGGGCCGTGCGGAGGACGAGACGATCTGCTTCCTGCCGCTCTGCCACGTGTTCGAGCGGCTGTTCTCCGGCTTCCTGCCGCTCGCCACCCGCGGCACCGTCAATTTCGCGGAGAGCCCGGAGACGGTGTTCGACGACCTGCGCGAGGTCGCCCCCCACCGCTTCATCGGCGTGCCCCGCCTCTGGGAGAAGCTCTACGCGCAGGTCACGATCCGGCTGGCCGAGGCGACGGCGCTCCAGCGGTGGGCCTTCGCCCGCGCGCTCGAGGCGGGGCGCGCGCGCGTCGCCGCCGAGGAGGCCGGTCGGCCGCTCCCCCTGCCCGCCCGCATCCGCCTCGCGGCCTGGGACGCGCTCGTGCTCGGACGGGTGCGCCGCGCGCTCGGCATGCACCGCCTGAACCACGCGGTCTCCGGCGCCGCCCCGCTCGCGCCCGAACTCATCCGCTGGTTCCGCGCCCTGGGCGTGCCGCTGCGGGAGGGCTACGGCATGACCGAGACGGGCGGCGTGCTCTCCCTCAACGTCGAGGGCGCCGACCGCATCGGCACCGTCGGCCGCCCCGCGCCGGGCGTGCGCCTGCGCATCGGCGCGGGCGGCGAGATCCAGGCCGCCGGGCCCAACCTGTTCGCCGGCTACCGCGGCCGCCCGGAGGCCACGGCCGAGACGTTCACCCCCGACGGCTGGCTGCGCACCGGAGACGCGGGCGCGCTCGACGCCGACGGGTTCCTGCGCATCACCGGCCGGCTGAAGGACGTGATCATCACCGCCGGCGGCAAGAACGTCTCGCCCGCCGAGATCGAGAACCTGCTGAAGGTCTCGCCCTTCGTCGCCGACGCGGTGGCCATCGGCGACGGGCGCCGCTACCTGACCGCGCTGGTGATGATCGACCGCGACACCGTGGAGGCCCGCGCCCAGGCCATGCGCGTGCCCTTCTCCGACTTCCGCTCGCTGTGCGCCGCGCCCGAGGTGCGGGCCCTCGTGGCGGAGGCCGTGGAGGAGGCGAACCGGCAGCTCGCCCGCGCCGAGCAGGTGAAGGACTTCCGCATCATCGACGTCACGCTCGCCGCCGAGGACGAGGAACTGACGCCGACCATGAAGCTCAAGCGCGCGCTCGTGGAGCGCAAGCACGCCGCGCTCGTCGAGGCGATGTACGACGCATAGAAGGGGAGGATGACATGAGGATCACGAGAGCGGGGACGGCCGCCGCGGCGGCGGCGCTTGCCTGGGCGGGGTCGGCCGCGGCGCAGCAGGGGGTGAGCGGGGACGAGGTGCTCGTCGGCTCGAACGCCGACCTCTCGGGCATCTTCGCGCCCTTCAACGTGCAGGCCGTTCAGGCCGCGCAGTTGGTGTTCGACGAGGTCAACGCCGAGGGCGGCGTCCACGGCCGCCAGATCCGCCTGATCGTGGAGGACCACGGCTACCAGATGCCCAGGGCGCTGACGAACTTCAACAAGCTCGTCAACTCCGACGGCGTGTTCGCCATGATCCTCAACCTCGGCACGCCGATGAACCTCGCAGGCTTCCCGATCATGGCCTCGCGGCAGGTCGCCAACATCTCGCCGCTCACCGCCTCGAAGGAGATGATCGCCGGCGACACCGGCCTGAAATACACCGCCACCTCCTCCTATCGCGACCAGATCCTCGCCGCCGTCGAGTACCTGGCCGGCGAGGGCGCGGGGGACCGCGAGGTGGCCGAGGTCTGCGCGATGTACATCCCGTCGGACTTCGGCGAGGAGATCGCCGGCGCTGCCGAGGAGAAGGCGGGCGAACTGGGACTCGCCTGGGCCGCCGAGACGACGCACCGCCCCGACGAGGGCGAGTTCACCGGCGCCGTCTCGCGGCTGCGCGACGCGGGCTGCGACATCGTGGCGACGGGCCTGGGCGTGCGGCAGACGATCGTCGCCGTGTCCACCGCGCGCTCGCTCGGCTGGGAGGACGTGACCTTCGTGGGCTCCTCGGCCGCCTTCCACGAGGCCATCGCCTCGCAGCCCGGCGGCGTCACCGAGGGCTACGTCGCCGCCTCCGGCTGGGCCGACTGGAAGCCCCGCGCCGACGACCCGGAGGTCTCCGACTGGGCGGCGCGCTTCGAGGAGCGCCACGACGCGGAGCCCGGCATGGCCGCCATCCTCGGCAATCAGGCCGCGCGCACCTTCGTCGAGGCGCTCCGCGCGGCGGGGCCGGATCTCACGCCCGAGAGCTTCCGCGAGGGCATGGAGAGCCTGTCGTTCCGCGATCCGGTGGCCGATATCGAGGTGACCTACGGCCCCGACGACCACCAGGGCGCCGACGACGTGGTGATCTCCGTGGTCCGCGACGGCGTGTTCGAGGAGCTCGCCCGCCGCTGACGGGCGGGCCCGGGGGCGGGGATCGTCTGGGGCCCGTCGAGCCGAGACGGCAGCCCCCCTGCCCTGCCCCGGGCTCCCGGGTCCGGCCCGGAGCGGAGCGGACTGCCATGACGGCGCGGTCGGGCCGCTAGGCCGTTCCCTCCCGCGCGGGCCCGGACGACATCCGGGCGGAACCACCCGGCCCCGGCGGACGCGCCCGCCGTGGGGGCCGCCGCCCTCCATATCGTCTCGCGCCGCACGCCGCCCCCACGGCACACTTCCTCGGCAGGCCTTCCGCGGGACGCGATCCCTGCCCCGCCGCCGGGTTCAAGGGATCGCAGCGATGCTCGCGCCGCCCGCGCCGCCCGTGCCTCCCCGCATCCCGGCCCCGAGACGGACCTCCCGCGCGTCACGCCCCGCCGAGCACCCGCACCCCTTCCGCCTCCGCGGCCCGGGCCAGCGCCCGGTCGAGCGTGGCGAGCGGCGCCCCG
>CAZWWR010000199.1:0-4683 GCA_964637265.1 uncultured Jannaschia sp. | reverse complement strand
GGGCCGGTCCGGCGCTGGCACGGCGGGCCTGCGGCCCTCGATTCCGTGCCGGGGAAGCGCTGCCTGGGATGGTTCTTTTGGGCGAATCCAGTGACGTCCGCCAGATCAGGTGACGGTTCGGTTAGGCGCTGCGAGTCCGCCACGTCTGCCCTCCACGTTCGGACGGCCGTCGTGCGGCCGTCAGGAGAGCGGTGTGCCCCCATGCCGGACCGAGGGCTGGACCGGGCCTGCGAGGCGTGGCTCCTCCGCCTCTCGATCCCGTGCCGAGGGCCCGTGGCGGGCGGCGTGCTCCGGGTCGGCCCGCCGTGTCGTGCCCGGGCCGCCGGCCCACGAGGGTGGCGGACGCCTTTCCTCTGAGGCACCCTGCCCCGGAGGCGAGGAGGAGACGCAGCCATGCCCCGCAAGCTGAGCGATGCCCATGACGCGGTCGCCCTGATCGAGGACGGGGCGACCATCGCCACCTCCGGCTTCGTGGGCGTCGGCGTGCCCGAGGCGCTGCTCAAGGCGCTGGAGGCGCGGTACCTCGAGGAGGGGCATCCGCGGGGGCTCTCCCTCGTCTACGCGGCCGGTCAGGGCGACGGGCGCGAGCGGGGGCTCAACCGGCTCGCCCACGAGGGGCTGCTGGCGCGGGTGATCGGCGGGCACTGGGGGCTCGCGCCCAAGGTCGGGCGGCTGGCGCTCGAGGGGCGGATCCGGGGCTGGAACCTGCCGCAGGGCGTGATCTCGCAGCTCTACCGGGAGATCGCGGCCGGGCGGCCGGGACTGCTGACGAAGGTCGGGATGGGCACCTTCGTGGACCCGGAGATGGAGGGCGGCTGCGTCGGCCCGGCGGCGCAGGAGAGCGGCGAGGAGGTGGTGCGCCGGGTGCGCTTCGCCGGGGACGAGTGGCTGTTCTACCCGGCCTTTCCGATCCACGTGGCGCTGCTGCGGGCGACCACGGCGGACGAGGCGGGCAACCTCTCGGCCGAGCGCGAGGCGCTGGTGCTCGACAACCTCGCGATGGCGATGGCGGCGCGCAACTCGGGCGGCATCGTGATCGCGCAGGTGGAGCGGATGGCGGCGCGCGGCGCGCTCCCGCCCAAGCAGGTCGTGGTGCCCGGCGCGCTGGTGGACGCGGTGGTGGTGGCCGACCCGGCCGACCACGCCCAGACCTTCGCCACCGCCTACTCGCCCTTCTACGCCTCCGAGATGCGGGCGCCCGAGGGCGTGGAGGACGCGGGCGGGCTCGACGCGCGGCGCATCATCGCGCGGCGCTGCGCGCTGGAGCTGCCCGCGGGCGGGGTGGTGAACCTGGGCATCGGGATGCCCGAGGGCGTCGCCGCCGTGGCCGCCGAGGAGCACGTGCTCGATTCGGTGACGCTCACGGCCGAGCCCGGCGTGATGGGCGGGCGGCCGGCGGGCGGGCTCGACTTCGGGGCGGCGGTGAACGCGGACGCGATCATCCCCCAGAACGCGACCTTCGACTTCTACGACGGCGGCGGGCTCGACATGGCGTGCCTCGGCATGGCGGAGGCCGACCGGGCCGGGAACGTCAACGTCTCGCGCTTCGGCGACAGGCTGGCGGGCGCGGGCGGGTTCATCAACATCTCGCAGGCGGCGCGCAAGCTCGTCTTCGCGGGGACGTTCACGGCCGGGGGGCTCGACGTCGCGGCGGGGGACGGACGGCTGGAGATCCGCGCCGAGGGGCGCTCGGCCAAGTTCCGCGACACGGTCGACCAGGTGACCTTCTCGGCGGCGCGGGCCCGGGAGACGGGGCAGGAGGTGCTCTACGTGACCGAGCGGGCGGTGTTCCGGCTGGGCCCCGACGGGCCGGTGCTCGCCGAGGTGGCGCCGGGGATCGACGTGGAGCGCGACGTGCTGCGGCTGATGGCGTTCCGGCCCGCCGTGAACGGGTCGCCGGGAGAGGGGCCCGCGGAGATGGACCCGCGGTTGTTCCGGCCGGGGCCGATGGGGCTGGTGGAGTGGTTCGCGGGGCTGCGGCTCGACACCCGGATCCAGCTCGACGCGGAGGCGGGGCAGCTCTTCCTCGACTTCCAGGGGATGCGGGTGCGGGACCGGGGCGACATCGCCGCGATCCGCGACGCCGTGGCCGCGCGGCTGGAGCCGCTGGGGCGGCGGGTCGACGTGGTCGTGCGCTACGACCGCTTCGAGATGCCACGCGAGCTTGAGCAGGGCTACGCGGAGATGGTGGCGGCGCTCACCGAGCGGTTCTACCGGCGGGTCAGCCGCGTCTCGGCGACGGCCTTCGACCGGCTGCGCATGTCCAGGCTCGTGGGCGGCGGGATTGCGGAGGCGGGGACCGCCGGAACCGGCTTCGAGCCGGGGCACGGGGACGCGGCGGAGCGGCGCTAGGCGGCACGGTCCGGCGCCCGGTTCGGGCAGAGGCGTCACGATGCGGGGAAGGAAGGACGGCCTCGCCCAGGGAGGAGGAAGGACGAGGCCGCCAGGCAGTTCTCGATCAACGACGGTCAGGGAGGAGGAGAGACCGCCGTCGCCGATGGACCGAACTTGGGCCGCGATGCAGCATCGGTCAATGCTGCAGGTGCAGAAAAAACGCCGGCCGCCGTGAAAAGAGCGGATCTTTCACGGCGCCGTGTGGATCCGACACATCCGCCATTCGAACTCTGCCCATCGATTGGGCGGGCGCCTCGAATCCGCCTCGGAAGCGCCCGAACCGGTTTGAAGGGGCCCGAGTCGCGGCCGGCGGTGAGACCTTTCGGCCACAGCAGCGCCCGCCACGGCCCGGCGGACCGGATGCTGCAACGCGGCATCACGCTTGCGACAGACGGGACTCCACCGCCTCGAGCGCGGCATCGGCGCGGGCGATGTCGGCGCCGCCGCCCTGGGCCATCTCGGGCCGCCCTCCCCCGCCCCGGCCGCCGAGCGCCTCCACCGCGGCCTTCACGAGATCGACCGCGGAGACGCGCTCCGTGAGGTCGGCGGTCACCCCGGCGGCCACCGCGGGCTTGGCGCCGGTGTCGGCGATCAGCACGACGACGCCGGAGCCCAGACGCTGCTTCTGCTCGGCCACGAGGGGCTGCAGGTCCTTGCCCGAGACGCCGGAGACGACCTGGAGCAGGGCGCGCATCCCGTTCACTTCGGTGGCCTCTCCGCCCGCGCCCATCGCCAGCTCCCGGCGCAGCTCGGCCACCTCCCGCTCGAGCCTGCGGCGGTCCTCGGCCAGCGCGCGGACCCGGTCGGGCACCTCGGCGGCCTGCGACTTGAAGAGCGCGGCGATCTCGGACAGGCGCCTGTCCTGGGCGCGGAGGTGGTCGAGCGCGGCCTGCCCGGTGAGCGCCTCGATGCGGCGGGTGCCCGCGCTGATCGCGCTGTCGCCCAGCGCGACGAAGGCCCCGATCTCGCCCGTCCGCGCGACATGGGTGCCGCCGCAGAGCTCGAGCGAGTAGGTCCGCCCGTCGGCGCCCTTGCCCGAGCCCTCCGCCGAGCCCATCGAGACCACGCGCACCTCGTCGCCGTACTTCTCGCCGAACAGCGCCTGCGCGCCCATGGCCCGCGCCTCGTCGGGCGTCATGATGCGGGTGGCGACGGCCCCGTCCTGCCGGACGAAGGCGTTCACCTCCGCCTCGACGGACGCCAGCTCCTCGGGTCCCACCGCCTGTCCGTGGCTGAAGTCGAAGCGCAGCCGGTCGGGCGCGTTGAGCGAGCCGCGCTGGGCCACGTGCTCGCCCAGGTGCCGGCGCAGCGCCTCGTGAAGGAGGTGCGTGGCGGAGTGGTTCGCCCGGATCAGGCTCCGGCGGTCGTGGTCCACGGCCAGCTCGGCGGCCTGTCCGGGGGCCAGGTGCCCGTCCTCGACCTCCGCCATGTGGATGAACACGCCGCCCGCCTTGCGCGTGTCGGTCACGCGGGCGCGGCCCGTGGCGGTGCGCAGCGTGCCGGTGTCGCCGACCTGGCCGCCAGCCTCGGCGTAGAACGGCGTCTGGTTGACGACCACGGCGACGGCGCCGTCGGCCTCCTCCACGGTCTGCCCGTCGCGCACGAGGGCCACGATCTGGCCCTCGGCGGCCTCGGTGTCGTAGCCGAGGAACTCGGTCGTGCCGTGCGCCTCGGCGATGTCGAACCAGACCGCGGCGTCGGCCTGCGCGCCGGTACCGACCCAGGCGGCGCGGGCGCGGGCCTTCTGCTCCTCCATCGCCGCGTCGAAGCCGGGCACGTCCACCTCGCGCCCCTGCTCGCGGAGCGCGTCCTGCGTGAGGTCGAGCGGGAATCCGTGCGTGTCGTAGAGCCGGAACGCCGCCTCCCCGGGCAGCGCGGAGCCCTCGGGCAGGCCCGCGACCTCGTCGGCGAGGAGCTTCAGACCGCGCTCCAGCGTCGAGCGGAACCGCTCTTCCTCGCCGCGCAGCGTCTCCGTGACGAGGGCCTGCGCGCGCTGCAGCTCGGGGAAGGCCTCGCCCATCTGCCGCACCAGCGCGGGCACGAGCCGGGGCATTAGCGCGTCGCGCGCGCCGGCCTGGTGGGCGTGGCGCACGGCGCGGCGGATTATCCGGCGCAGCACGTAGCCGCGCCCCTCGTTCGACGGCATCACCCCGTCGGCGATCAGGAACGAGGTCGAGCGCAGGTGGTCGGCGATCACGCGGTGATGCACCTTCGCGGGGCCGTCCGGATCGGTGGAGGTGGCGTTGGCGCTGGCCTCGATCAGGGCGCGCATCAGGTCGGTGTCGTAGT
>CAZWWR010000198.1:0-4735 GCA_964637265.1 uncultured Jannaschia sp. | reverse complement strand
CTCTTCGGGGGCTCGCGCAACGTGGTGGTCGAGACCGCGGAGGTGTTCCGCGAGAACGCCGAGGCCGCTGCGCAGCGCGCCTCGCACGCCCATTCGGGCGCGATGCGACAGTTCGCGGCGGAGTTCGCCGTGCCGCGCCGCGGCCTCTTCGACCGCTTCATGGACGGGCTCAACCGGCTGCCGCGCCCGATGATGGCGCTGGGCACTTTGGGGCTCTTCGTGGCGGCGATGGTGGACCCGATCTGGTTCGCCTCCCGGATGCAGGGCATCGCGCTCGTGCCCGAGCCGCTGTGGTGGCTGCTCGGCGCGATCGTCAGCTTCTACTTCGGCGCGCGGCACCAGGCGAAGGGGCAGGAGTTCCGCCGCTCCGTCGCGGAGACCATGGCCCAGGCCGGCGCCGTCGCGGACAACGTCCAGGCGCTGGAGGGGCTCGCTCGCGGGGCCGAGGCGCCGGCGCCGTCCCGCGAGGCCAACGCCGCCCTCGACGAGTGGAGGACGGCTCGTGGGTGAGGCCGGCTGGGCGGCGCTGCTGACGGAGAACGGGCCGTGGGTCGGCCTGTCCTTCTATCTGCTCTACCGCGACATCCAGAAGGAGAGCGCCGTCCGCGACGCGCTCAACCGCAACACGCGCATCCTCACCGAGATGACGACCCTCATCCGCGAGCGGATGCGATCGGGCAGCGACGGATGATGCGCCGGTTGCGCGCCATGCTCGCCCCGCTTCTGGGACGGAGCCCGGCCGTCCGCGCGGCGCGGCGCCACCAGGACGCCTTCGGCCGGCTCGACGCAACGCTCAGGGAGGTCCTGAAACGATGAAAGCATCTCTGCTGCTGTTCTCCGTGTTCTGGGCGGGGCTCGCGGCCCTCGACCAGTTCCTCGGCTACGACACCGCCTACGACGCGGGCTACGCCGCCATCGCGCTGGACGCGATCGTGATCGCGGTCACCTTCGGATGGCTCTGGCACATCCGCGCGACGCCGATGGCGCTCGGCATGGCGTTCAGCTGGCTGGGCTGCGCGGGGCTCGTCGGCTACTGGTGGCTCTTCAACCAGCTCGGCCGAGCGCCGGCCATCGGGCTGGAGAAGCAGGCCCTTTGGCCGTTCCTCGGCCTCTACCTCGCGGGCGCGGTGGCGCATCTGCGCGTGATCGCGGGGGCCTGTGGCGGCGGCCGGTGGCTCATTCTCGGGGCCTCCTGCGGCGTGCTCGTCCTGGCGCTGGGCATGGCGCTGATGCTCCGGTGAGGCCTCGTCGCGGGGCTCCCCTCCCCGCTGCATCGCCGCTATCGTGCCCCGGCTCAGAGGGAGGCGCGGGCGATGCGGTACGAGACGATCACGCTAGAGACGAAGGGCGGCGTGGCGGTGGTCGCGCTCGACCGGCCCGACGTCATGAACGCGCTCAACACCCAGATGCGAGCCGAGATCACCCATGCCGTCAAGGCGTCGGGCGAGGCGGCCCGCGTCGTCGTGCTGACGGGGCAAGGCCGGGCGTTCTGCTCGGGGCAGGACCTCGGAGACCGGGCCGGCAGCGCCGAGATCGACCTCGAGCGCACGCTGCGCGACGAGTACGTCCCGATGCTCACGGCCATCTTCGAGTGCCCCGTGCCCACCATCGCGGCCGTGGGCGGAGCCGCCGCCGGCGCGGGCGCCAACCTCGCTCTCGCCGCCGACGTCGTGATCGCCGCGGAGAGCGCTTACTTCGTGCAGGCCTTCACCCGCATCGGCCTCATCCCCGACGCCGGCGGCACCTACTGGCTGCCGCGCCAGATGGGCGCCGCGAAGGCCATGGGCGCGGCGCTCTTCGCCGAGCGGATCTCTGCGCGCGAGGCCTCGGAGTGGGGCATGATCTGGGAGGCCGTCCCCGACGCCGAGTTCGAGGAGCACTGGCGGCGGAGGGCCGCGCACCTGGCTCAGGGACCGACGGCGGCCTACGGAGCGCTGAAGCGCGCGATCCGCGGAAGCTGGGGGAACGACCTCGAGGCGCAGCTCGCGCTGGAGGGGCAGCTCCAGGGCGATTGCGGACGGACGCGCGACTTCAAGGAGGGCGTTCTGGCCTTCGTCGAGAAGCGCCAGCCCGCCTTCGAGGGGCGCTGAGGGCCTCTCCCTCGGCCTCGCGGGCCCTCAGGCGTCGCGCCCCATCGAGACCAGCGTCCGGCGCAGCTCCTCGGCCGAAGGGGCGCCGGCCTCCAAGGCGAGCACCCAGGCCTGGGTGAGGAAGAAGGCCCGGGCGTCCTCGTCGCCCGGCGCGCGCGCCGCCTCGGCGTAGAGTCCGGCGAGGGCCTCCCGCTCTCCCGACCGGTGGGCGGCGAGGATGCGCTCGTCCAGGCTCACCCGGCGAGCCGCGCCGCGGCCCATTCGTGGAAGTGGCGCGTCGGGGCGTCCATCGCGGGCGAGAAGCGCCCCCCGTCGAAGCCGGGCGCGTGCCGGCCGCGCTGCATGGCCTCCACGACGCCCACATCCTCCTCGAAGACCGTGCGCCACTGCGCGGTGTTGGCGGCCCGCAGGGCGGGGTCGGCCTCGGGCGTGGGGTAGTAGATGTGGACGGCCTCGGTGACCCCGTCATGCCCCTCCGGGAGGAGCACGATGGCGTAGGCGTGGTCGCGATGCGCGCCGAGGAGCACGTTGGGATAGACGGCCAGATACTCCGCCCCGGTGTCCCAGCGCGAGGGCAGCCCCTCGAAGTCGGGGAACCGCGCGCCGCCCTCGCCCGTGAGCTGTCTATAGACGAGGGTGCCCTGGCCCGAGAAGCCGCAGCCCAGGATGTCGTAGTGGTCCTCCAGCCGGGAGTAGGCGTTGAGCCCGGGATGGACCCAGGGCAGGTGGTAGGCCTCGCAGTAGTTCTCCACCGCGAGCTTCCAGTTGGCTCGCAGGCGCAGCGCGAAGGCGTCGCCGTGGTGGAGCGGGCGCTCGACCTCGGCCCAACGGGCCATGACGGGGGCCATGTGCTCCTCGAAGGGCGGCGCCCCGCCCTGGAGGTCGATCCAGACGACGTCGCGCCAGACCTGGGAGCGGAGCTCGATCAGCCCCAGCGCGTCGCGGTCGATGCCGGGCGCGGCGTTGCGCCCCGGACCGCCGACATGGGGCGTGGCGAGCAGCCGCCCGTCGGTGGCGTAGCACCAGGAGTGGTAGGGGCAGCGGATCGCGCCCTCGATCCGGCGCGGCTCCTCCACGAGGACCACGCCCCGATGGCGGCAGACGTTCTGGAACACCCGCACGCCGCCCTCGCGGTCGCGGATCAGGAGGAGCGGCACCCCGTCGAAGGAGATCGGCACCGCGTCCCCCGGCTCGGGCACGTCCGAGGCCACCGCGAGCCCCGCCCAGGTCGAGCGCAGGAGGGCGCGGGACCCCGCGGCGTGGGCGGCGGGATCGACGTAGTGCTCGTTGGGCAGGCCCCGATCGGGCGACGGCGAGAGATCCTTCGGCATGGCGGCTCCTCCACGTCCTGACGGACAGAGCCTGCGCGAGGGCGGGCCGCGGGGATCGCCTCGCCGCGACGCGGGTGTCCCCGCCGCGACGCCGCCCGGGCGTCAGGGGCCCGCCGGCGGCTCCGGGACGACCCCGCGGGAGAGGGCGGCCACGCCCGTGCGCGCGACCTCCGCGAGGCCCAGGGGCCGCATCAGGTCGGAGAAGGCGTCGACCTTCTGCGGCGTGCCGGTGACCTCGAAGACGAAGCTGTCGAGCGTCGAGTCGACCACGTTGGCGCGGAAGATGTCGGCGAGCCGAAGCGCCTCCACCCGCCGGTCGCCGGTGCCCGACACCCGCAGGAGCGCCAGCTCCCGCTCCACCGCGGGGCCCTCCACGGTGAGGTCGTGGACCTCATGGACCGGCACGATGCGCCCGAGCTGCGCCTTGATCTGCTCGATGATCTGCGGCGTGCCGGTCGTGACGACCGTGATCCGGGACCGGTGCCCCTGATGATCGATCTCCGCGACGGTGAGGCTCTCGATGTTGTAGCCGCGGCCGGAGAAGAGGCCGATGACGCGGGCCAGCACGCCGGCCTCGTTGTCGACGATCACGGCCAGCACGTGACGCTCGCGTGAATCCTCGTAGCCGGGGCGCAGGTTGTAGGCCGAGTGGCGCGACGACCCCTTGGCGATCTCGAGGCGGGGCATCAGGCGGACCTCCCGGAATTGCTCGACTTGTCCGCCCCGCCGGTGCGGAATGCGGACAACCTATGGACGATCCTGGCGAGGGCGCGCGACGGCCGGGGGTGGTCCCGGACGTCGCGTTCGTCCGCGGGCTGGGGCTCTCGTTCGCGATCGGCGTGGAGCCGTTCGAGATCGGGCGCACCCAGACCGTCGTGGTGTCCAGTCGCATGGAGGTCTCGCCGGAGCTGCGCCGCACGCGGGCCCACGTGGCCCACTCGCATGTGGTCGAGCACCCGATCGCGCTCGGCGCCTCGGGCCGGCACTTCGATCCGATGGAGGACGTCGCCGAGAGCGCCGCGCGCAAGGCCCCCGAGGTCCGGCGCGTGGAGGTCGTCGTCGAGACGCCCGACGTCTTTCCCGAGGCCTTGGCCGTGGGCTGCACCATCGTCGTCGCGCGCGGATCCCGGGCCGCCCGTCGGGGCCTCCGAGCGGGTCGCACCGGTGGGGCCCGTCACACCAGCACCGCGCCCGCCGCGCCCACGCCGTCCTGCATCGCGGCGTTCGACAGCAGCATCTTGTTGTGGGCCTGGCCCGACGGGATCATTGGGAAGCAGTTCTCGTGCTTCTCGACCACGCAGTCGAAGATCACCG
>CAZWWR010000197.1:0-4746 GCA_964637265.1 uncultured Jannaschia sp. | reverse complement strand
GGGCCCGCGCGCGGCGGGACGGCCCGGCGCCCGACGCGGCCGAGACCCGCCGGCTCCGCCGCCTCGTCCGGCGCCTGCGCGCCCTGACAGAAGAGGTCGAGGAGGACATGCGGGGCTGATCCGCCCCGCGCCGCCCCACCTTCGATGTCTGCATTGTGCCGGTGGGCTGTCGATAGGGGGTCGGCATCCGACGATCGGGCGGCTGCTCGAGCTCTCCAGATGGCCTGCCGAGAGCGTCTCTGAGATACTAGTTTTGCCCGCCGGGAAGCGCTCGGCTATCGGCCGGCCCGGAGCCACCGGACTGGGAGGGCACGGCCGCACCCGTGGTCGGTATCCGGAGGGCCGGACGGACGCCGCGGCGGGGCTTGCGCCCATCGGGGAAATCCGTATGCAGGCGCGAAGTCGGGCTATGGCGCAGCCTGGTAGCGCGTCCGTCTGGGGGACGGAAGGTCGCAGGTTCAAGTCCTGCTAGCCCGACCATCGCAACGCCCCGCCCCGGCACCCACCGGGGCGGGGCGTTTCGCATGACGGCATCAGCAGACGGGGCGCGGGACTGGCCCGAGGGCATCCTCTCGGCCCGCCAGATCGGCGCGCTTGCCGACGGTGGAGCCCTCGTTGCGCCGCCCCTCGACGAGGGCCAGGTCCAGCCGGCGAGCCTCGACCTGAGGTTGGGTGCGGAGGCGGTCCGGGTGCGCGCCTCCTTCCTGCCCGGAGGCGCCGCGACCGTCGCCGAACGCCTGCCCGAGCTGGAGATGCACCGCTTCCCGCTGCACGATGGCGCGGTGCTTGAGAAGGGCTGCGTCTACCTCGTCCCGCTGCAGGAGGGCCTGGCCCTGCCCGAGGGCATCGAGGCGGCGGCGAACGCGAAGTCCTCCACGGGCCGGCTCGACCTGCTGACCCGCACGGTCACCGACCGGGGCACGGCCTTCGACCGGGTCGAGGCGGGCTACCGCGGTCCGCTCTGGGCCGAGATCTGCCCCCGGAGCTTCTCCGTCCTCGTCCGCACTGGGCTCCGTCTCAACCAGATCCGCTTCCGCAAGGGGCACGCGACGCTCGACGACGGGGCGCTGCGCGCGCTCCATCGCGAGACGCCGCTCGTCGACGGCACGGCGCACGTGGATGGCGGCCTCGCCTTCTCGGTCGACCTGTCGGGCGGCGGCGTGGTCGGGTGGCGGGCCAAGCCCCATACCGGCGTGATCGACCTCGCGCGCGTCGGCCACTACCCCCCGACCGACTTTTGGGAGCCGCTCCACGCCCCCGACCGGCGCATCGTTCTCGATCCGGGGGCGTTCTACATCCTCGTGAGCCGCGAGGCCGTGACGATCCCGCCGGGACATGCTGCCGAGATGGCGCCCTTCCTCGCCATGGCGGGCGAGTTCCGCGTCCACTACGCCGGCTTCTTCGACCCGGGCTTCGGCTGGGGGACACCGGCGAGGGGCGTTCTGGAGGTTCGGGCGCACGAGGCGCCGTTCGTGCTAGAGCACGGCCAGACGGTCGGCAGGCTGGTGTTCGAGCGGATGTCGGAAGTGCCAGGGTCGCTCTACGGGAAATGCATCGCCAGCAACTATCAGGGACAGGGCCTGAAGCTCTCCAAGCACTTCCGGGCCGGGTAGGGTGTGCTTTGAGCAGGACTGCCGCCGGAGTAGCGAACGCACGGGCGCCGGAACCGCGTTTCAATTAAGCCAGCCTGGATAGCCAGTATCGTCAGGGCGTTGCGGCATAATTCTCAGCTGTTACATTGCCAGTCGAGACCAACGCATTCATGTCGCTCAACCGGATGCCGGTCTAGTTGTCGTCCCGGCGCCTGCGCCATCCGGAGAGGGGCGTCAGACATTCCCATCGAGCTTCGACCCTCCGGAACCCGTTCGGAGGCTGCGTTGCATTTCAGGATCGTGCTGGCCGCGGGTGCACCTTGGAAGGGGACAAAAGACCATCAGGGTGATGCAAGGACGCAACTCGAAACCCACCTCATCCGGGAGATCGACTTCCTCAGGAGCAGGTCCGGCTTGGCAACGGGGTCTTAGTCGAAGCGTTGCATGATGACCGGAGGGGCGACACTCCCTAACTCCCCGACTACGCGGCGCTCAGGCATCACCTGCCGCGCTAGGCCCGCACCTCAGACTGCGTGGTCCTTGGGTAATATGGCGCGGTCGCTACTCCGAACGGCCCCCCGCACGGGGCCTCTTCGGCAGGGCCTCACGCGTCCTCGGCCACCATGTAGCGGGCCGCCGCGCGTCCGAGATCGTAGGACGTGCGTTCGAAGACGGCGCCGTAGGCCTGACCCATCGCCGCCATGTAGCGCTGCCCCGACGGGGTCGACGAGAAGTCGATGTAGCGCTCGATCTCCGCGTCGGTGAGCGGCTCGTAGGCCACCGTCAGGTAGGCGCGCAGCCAGCGGCCCGTGGTCTCGCGGATCTGCGCCTCCTGGTCCCGGACCATGGCGAGCATGTCGCGCTCCGTCAGCCGCTCCGTCAGCGCGCCGCCGTCGCCGAGGCCGCGATAGAACGCGAAGTTGGCGTTCATCCCGCCGGAGACGTTCGCCGTGACGAGGTCGAGCGTGTCGATCAGCGTGTCGATCAGCTTGGCCCGCCCGGCCGCCTCCTCGCGCAGGGTCGCGGCCGCCGAGATCGCGCCGGCCTCCACCTCCGCGTCGAGCATGGCGCGGCGCATCTCGACCTCGCGCGCGGTGATGCGCTTGCCGAGGCTCGTGGCGAAGAAGGCCTTCGCGCGGGTGATGTCCTCGCCCCGCATCTGGGCATCCAGCGTCTCCACCAGGATCGTCAGCAACCGGTCGGGCGACTGGATCCGCGCGACCTCGCGCGCCCAGCTCTCGCCGCCCCTGCCGGGGAAGAGCGACGTCTCGAGCCCGAGCCCGTGCCGGGCCCCCTCGGTCGCCACCACCTGCAGGAGCGGCCCGACGCGCACGAGCTCCGCGAGGTCGAGCGCGTCCGCCGCATCCTCCGTCGTGGACGCCGCGGGGGGCGGCTCCGGCGCCGCGTCCGATGCGGAGGCGATCTCGATGTCCTGTGTCGCGAGCGGCTCCGCCCAGCTCGCGCCGCCGATGAGGGCGACGCCGCAGAGGAGGGCCGCGACGAAACGGGTTCTGCCTGTCATTGTTTTTTGCTCCGTCTGTCCCGATCTGAGTAGAGCGGAGGACGAAGGTTAATGAAACCCTAGCACGCGCGACATACCGCGGGCCCCGGTGGCCCGCTTGCGTGCCGCGGGCGCTTTGCCTAAAGACGCGCCACCACCCGTGCGGAGAGGTGCCGGAGTGGTCGAACGGGGCGGTTTCGAAAACCGTTGTGGGTGCAAGCCTACCCAGGGTTCGAATCCCTGTCTCTCCGCCAACAGAATTCCCCGAGGCGCCGCATTCGACCGCCCCTCGGACACCCGCGCCGCCGCGTGAGCACGGCCCCCCCGACCGCGGGGCGGAGCCGACCGGCGCCCAACCCATCGGTTCCCCTCACGCAGGGCGCCGGGTCGGACGGCCGGACGGGCCGGCCCGGCCCCGATGCGCCCCCCGGGGCGTGAAAGGATTTCTCATGACGCGCTTCGACGCGCTGGGCCTCGCGCCCGCCCTTCTCCGTGCGGTTGACCGCGCGGGCCTCTCCGAGCCGACGCCGATCCAGGAGCGGGCGATCCCGCTCGCGCTGGCGGGCCGCGACGTGCTGGGCCTCGCTCAGACGGGCACCGGCAAGACGCTCGCCTTCGGACTGCCGCTGATCGACCGCCTGATGGCCAAGCCCGGCCGCCCGGCGCCCCGGTCGGTCAAGGCGCTGATCCTCGCGCCGACGCGGGAACTGGTGAACCAGATCGCCGAGAGCCTCGGCAGCCTCTCCGCCGGCACGCGCATCCGCGTGGCCGTCGTGGTCGGCGGCCAGAGCATCGGGCGGCAGATCAAGGTCCTGGCGGGCGGCACGGACATCCTCGTCGCCACGCCCGGACGGCTGATCGACCTGATGGAGCGACGGGCGGTGGACCTCTCGACCGTGCGCCACCTGGTGCTCGACGAGGCGGACCAGATGCTCGACATGGGCTTCATCCACGCCCTCCGGCGCATCGCCCCCGCGCTGGGCACCCCGCGCCAGACGATGCTGTTCTCGGCGACGATGCCGTCCGCGATGGAGGAGCTGAGCCGCGCCTACCTGAGCAACCCCGAGCGCGTGCAGGTCGCGCCGCCGGGCAAGGCCGCCGACAAGGTCGCGCAGAGCGTCGAGTTCGTCGAGAAGGCCGACAAGCCGACCCGCCTGCGCGAGATCCTCGACCGGGAGCCCGGCGCGCTCACCCTCGTCTTCGCCCGCACCAAGCACGGCGCCGAGCGGCTGATGAAGGGGCTCGTCTCGGACGGTCACGCGGCCGCCTCGCTGCACGGCAACAAGAGCCAGAACCAGCGCGACCGCGCCATCCGCGCCTTCCGCGAGGGTCAGGTGACGGTGCTGGTGGCCACCGACGTGGCGGCGCGCGGGATCGACATCCCCGACGTGGCCTACGTCGTCAACTACGAGCTTCCCGAGGTGCCCGACGCCTACGTCCACCGCATCGGGCGCACGGCCCGGGCCGGGCGGGACGGCGAGGCCATCGCGCTGTGCTCGGCCGAGGAGGCCGGCCTGCTGCGGGACATCGAGGCGGTGATGGGCGTGGAGATCCCCACGGCCGCCGGGACGCGCCCGACGGGCCGGGCCGCCGCCGCGCGCCCCGTGCGCGGCTCGGGCGGGCGCGGCGGCCGCGCCGGATCGGGGGGCGGCG
>CAZWWR010000196.1:0-4809 GCA_964637265.1 uncultured Jannaschia sp. | reverse complement strand
CACGACCGCCCCGCCTTCGCCCCGCGCCAGCGCCTCGAGCGCGGCGATGCGCGATTCGGTCGGGGGATGGGTAGAGAACAGCTTGTCGTAGCCGTGCGCGTGCAGCGGGTTCACGATGAACATGTGCGCGCTGGCCGGGTTGCGCTCGGCGGTGTTGTTGTCGATGCGCCGCGCGGCCCCGGCGATCTTCGCGAGGGCCGAGGCGAGCCAGAGCGGCCGGCCGCAGATCTCGGCGCCGACGCGGTCGGCCTCGTACTCGCGGGTGCGGCTGATCGCGGTCTGGACCATCATCGCCGCGAGCGGGGCCAGGATCATCATCGCCAGGACGCCCACGATGCCGAGCGGGCTGTCCCGCCGCCCGCCGAACATGAGCCCGAAATTGGCCAGCATCGAGATCGCGCCCGCGAGCGTCGCGGTGATCGTCATCGTCAGCGTGTCGCGGTTGCGGATATGGGCCAGCTCGTGGGCGATCACCCCGGCCACCTCCTCGGTGGAGAGGCGCTGGAGGAGGCCCGTGGTGACGGCGACGGCCGCGTTCTCGGGGTTGCGGCCGGTGGCGAAGGCGTTTGGCTGCGCCTCGTCGATCAGGTAGACGGCCGGCTCCGGCATCCCCGCCCCGCGGGCGAGCCGGGAGGTGAGGTCGTGCAGGCCGAGCCGGTCGCCGGGCGGCAGGGGCTGCGCCCGGTGCATCCGGAGGACCATGCGATCGGAGTTCCACCAGGCGACGACGTTCGTCACCGCGGCGACGACGAGCGCGATCAGCGCCCCGTTGGTGCCGCCGAGGAGCCATCCGACGCCCATGAACAGCGCCGTCATCGCGGCCATCAGGAGGAAGGTGCGTGTGAGTGCCATGCGCCGGAGGATAGCACGCCCCCCGCCGGCGGGAAGCGTCTCCGGCAGGCCCCGCGCGGGAGCGCCGCCGGGCCATCCGGAACCGCTCCGCGACGGGCCCTACCGGAGCAGGAACAGCGTGATCGACGGGAAGGCGACGAGGAGGACCACCCGGAGGATGTCGGAGCCGACGAACCAGATCACCGCGCGGTAGGTGGCGAGGATCGGGGTCGCCCGGTCCATCGAGTTGATGACGAAGAGGTTCATGCCCACGGGCGGCGTGATCAGCCCGACCTCGACCACGATCAGCACGAGGATGCCGAACCAGATCGCCACCTCCTCGGCGCTCATGCCGAAGTCGAGCGCCGAGACCACCGGGAAGAAGATCGGCACCGTGAGGAGGATCATCGACAGCGAGTCCATCAGGCAGCCGAAGGCGAGGTAGAACAGCAGGATCACCGCCAGCACGGCGACCGGCGCGAGCCCGAGCCCCACGACCCACTCGCTGAGCTCCTGCGGCACGCGGGTGAGCGCGAGGAAGCCGTTGTAGAACCCCGCGCCGAGCACGATGAAGAAGATCATCGCCGTGGAGCTCGCCGTGGTGAGGAACGCGCCGATCAGCGTGCGCCCCGTCAGGCCGCCGTTCGCCAGCGCGATCAGCCCGGTGCCCAGCGCCCCCACGGCGGCGCCCTCGGTGGGCGTGAAGATGCCGCCGTAGATGCCCCCGACCACGGCGAGGAACACGATCAGTACCGGCCAGACCCGCCAGAGGGCGTCCCAGCGCTCCCGCCACGGGGCGGGCGGGCGCGTGCCCGCGGCGCGCGGGTTGAGGCGGACGTAGATCGCGATGGCCGCGGCGTAGCCCAGCGCCGCCAGGATCCCCGGCACGAAGGCCGCGAGGAAGAGTTTGGCGATGTTCTGCTCGGTGAGGATCGCGTAGATCACCAGCACCACCGAGGGCGGGATCAGGATGCCGAGCGTGCCCCCGGCGGCCAGCGTCGCCGTGGAGAAGCCGCCGTCGTAGCCGTAGCGGCGCAGCTCCGGCAGCGCCGTGCGGCCCATCGTGGCGGCGGTGGCCAGCGAGGAGCCGCAGATCGCCCCGAACCCGGCGCAGGCCCCGACGGCCGCCATCGCCACGCCGCCCCGCCGGTGCCCGAGGAAGCCTTCCGCGGCACGGAACAGCGCCTGGCTCATGCCCCCGAGCGTGGCGAAGTGGCCCATGAGCAGGAACATCGGCACGATCGAGAGCGAGTAGGACGAGAAGGTGGAGAAGCTCTCGTTCTTCAGGCGAGAGAGGGCGACCGTCCAGCCGTCGGTGACGAGCCAGAGCCCGACCAGCCCGGTCACGAACATCGCCAGCCCGATCGGCACCCGCAGGAAGATCAGCAGGAGCAGCGCCGGGAAGGACCAGAGCCCGATCTCCAGATCGCTCAATGGTCGGCCTCCCGCTCGGGCAGGATGACGGCGCCGGTGGCGGCCTCGGCCACGCGCACCACGGCGACGTAGGCCGCCACGAGCGCCGCTACGGCCGCGCCCGCGAGGCTCGCGGCATAGGCCCACCAGACGGGGAACTGGATCATGAAGGTGGTCTCGCCGTAGCGCAGCTTGTCCTGCGTGCCCTGCCAGAGCTGCCAGGCGACGAGCGCGAGGATCCCCGCGAACAGCACCGCCCAGAGTGCGGCGAGGGCGCGGTTCGCCCGCTCGCCCAGACGCGCGGTGAACACGTCGACCACCGCGTGCCCGCCCGTCAGCTGCGCCCAGGGCAGGAAGGCGAAGATCGCGAAGGCGACCCCCGCCTCGACCAGCTCGAAGTCGCCGCGGATGGGGCCGACGCCGGTGGCGAGGAGCGCCCCGGCGAGACCGGGCGCCGCCGGCTCGAGATCGTGCAGCCAGCCGTTGAGCGCCCGCCCCGCCACCGAGGCGCAGACCACGAGGATGACCGCGGCGAGCACCAGCCCGCCCAGCACCGCCATCGCCCGCGCCAGCGCCTCCATCGCCCGTGCCAGCATCGCCCGCTCCCCATGCGAAGGGCCGCCCCGCGGGGCGGCCCCCGTCCCGCCGCGCCGGCGGTCAGCCCTGCGTCTGCTCGTACTCGTCCATCAGCGCGCGCGCCCGGTCGATCAGCGCCTGCCCGTCGATGCCGCGCCCGTCCATCTCCGAGACCCACTCGTCGTAGAGCGGCTCGACGGCCTCCCGCCAGGGCGCGGTGTCCGTGACGGTGATGATGGTGTTCCCCGCCTCCTGCGCGATCTCGCGCGCGGGGGCGTCGTAGTCCTGCATCGTGCCGCCCGCGAAGACGGAGAAGTCGAGGCCGGACTCGGCGTCGACGATGGCCCGCAGGTCCTCCGGCAGGGCATCGTACGTTCCGCGGTTCATCGCGAAGATGAACGGCGTCGTGTAGAGGGCGGCCCCCTCGAACTCGGTGTGGTTCGAGACGAGCTCCGGCACCCGGATGGCGGGCGTCACCTCCCAGGGGATGGTGGTGCCGTCGATCACCCCCTTCGAGAGCGCCTCCGCGATGGCCGGGACGGGCATGCCCACGGCGCTCGCGCCGAGCCGCTCCAGCATCGTGTTGATCATCCGGCTGGCGCCGCGGATCTGCATCCCCTCCAGATCGGCGGGCGTCTCGACCGGCTCCTTGGTGTGGAAGATGCCGGGGCCGTGCACCCAGAGGCCGAGGGGCACGAAATCGGTCATCTCCTCCCGCATCGCCTCCTCGTACAGCGTCCAGTAGGCGTAGGAGCCGGCGCGGGCGTCCTCGACGAGGAAGGGGAGGTCGAACACCTCCGAGGAGGGGAAGCGGCCGGGCGTGTAGCCGTTCACCGTCCAGATCACGTCGGCCACGCCGTCGATCACCTGGTCGATGAGCTGCGGCGGCGCGCCGCCGAGCTGCATCGACGGATAGCGCTCCACCTCGATGCGGCCGTCGCTGGCCTCCTCCACGCGGTCGGCCCAGACGTCGAGGATGTGGGTCGGCACGTTGGCCTGTGCGGGCAGGAACTGGTGCAGGCGGAGCGTCACCTCCTGCGCGGCGGCGGGCAGCGCGGGCGCGAGCGCGAGCGCCGCGGCGCCGAACAGGGCGCGTCTGTCGATCATGGGTCTCCTCCCTTGTCGCGGGGCGTGTGCCCGCCCCGTCCCCCGCAGGTGTCGCACGGCGGGCGGGGGAACGCCAAGTCCCGCTCCGGGCCGGGCGCGGGCGCGGGCGACGACGCCGGCGCCCGCCACGCGCGCGCCGCGGAGATCACGTCCATGGAGCGCGCGTGGCGTCCACCCGTGCGGGAGACGCGGGGACGACATGCCTGGACGAGCCGCGCCGGGGCAGGGGAACGACGGGGACCCCCATCTCGGGGGGTTCTCCGGATGTTCGGTCCTACGCCGCGATGGCGCCCCACCCCCGCACTGCGGGGCCGAGCATGCCGATCATCGACGGCCGCCCGATGCGGCTTCGATGGTGCGACCCCCCCGGGGGATCGGAGCTGACCCGCCGTGGACGACGAGATCGCGTCTGGGGGGCGGTCACGCCATCGGGCGCCTTTCCGGCCCGTCCTTCGTGTCGCTCATGCCGCCCTCGCCGGGCGTCGCGTGGGGCGTCCGTGACGCCCTCGCGAAGGTCATGGCGGCAGAAAAGGTGCTTGGCCCCCCACCGAGGGGTGGTGCGCCGGAGATCCTGCCCCTCGTCGAGGCACGCTCACCGGGATCTCCCGCGGCCGGATCCCGGCGCCTGCGCTGCACGCGTCACTGTGGCCCTGGCGCCTGCAGCAAGGTCACCACCGTCTCGCCGTAGCGGCGGCGGTCGAGGAGGGAGAATCCGTCGGGGGGCGGGAGCTCGGTGCCTTCCTCCCAGACGACGAGCGCGCCGGGGGCGAGCCATCCGCCGGCGGCGAGCGCCGCCATCGCCCGCTCGCCCAGCCCGCGGCCGTAGGGCGGGTCGAGGAAGGCGAGGTCGTGCGGCGGCCCCGCCCACGGGCCCGGGCGGCG
>CAZWWR010000195.1:0-4858 GCA_964637265.1 uncultured Jannaschia sp. | reverse complement strand
ACGTCGTCGTTGTGCATGAACATGACGTGGCCGCGCTCGTCGATCGGCACGGTCTTGCCGTCGGCGGTGTAGGCGCGGTCGGGCGTCTCGGTGCCGATCGAGACGTTGCGGGTGAAGTTCGCCACCGGCACCTTGAAGTCGACGCCGCCGAAATCGTCGGGGGCGAGGTGGTCGTGCTGCAGCGGCCGGTCGATCGTGACCCGGTACGTCCCGTTCGACCCGGAGATGCCGGTGACGGTGACGGTCTCGTCCTGGAACATGTTCTCGCCGACGAGCTTCGTGCCCGAGACGACGAGCTTGTCGCCGACCTGCCAGCCCTTCGGCACCTCGCGGAAGACGAGGGTGGTGTCGCCCCTCTCGGGATCGACGGCGGCATAGAGGTGATCGGCCTTGTCCTGGCCCTGGATGCGCACGGCACCGTGGGTGACGATGCCTTTGGACAACTCTTTGGGGTCGTCGGAGCGACGGATCGCGCCGTTGTCGCGGTGGATCACGATCTCGGCGGTGACGTTGGCCCGGACGGGATTGCCCACGTCGCCGATCGTCAGCACCGAATCGGAGCCGGTCAGCAGCGTGTCGACCACCATCTTGGTGTCGCGCCCGGTGGCGAAATGCAGCTCCCCGTCGACGCCCACGCGGTCGAGCCGCGCGTCGCTCGCCCGGTCGTAGACCACCGAGATCCCCTTGGGGATGTAGACGTCCTGTCCGTTGCCGGGCACCCGGCCCGTCGACCAGGTGCCGGCGTCGAACCAGGACCCCCCGTCGAGCGCGACGGCGACGCCCCGGTCCCCGGCCTCGGGGAACAGGTCGAGGAAGGCCATGTGATCGGACTTCTTGTCCCGGTCGCTTCCATGCATGTGCATCTGCGCATGCATCTTGATCATGTTCTGGCTGCTGATCGCGTCGGCGAGGCTCATGCTGCCACCGCCTCGAAGGTCCTGTATGTTCCGGGACGTCATCGTCCACTCTCCCATCTTTTTCCAAGGCGCACGAAAACACCCCCCCCACAGGGGGTCTCCGCGCGCCGCTCATTGGTCGGCACGCCGGTCGCGTAGGAACCCGCTCGACAGTCCCCGGCACTGGCCGCGGTTAAACTCGTGCGGGACACTATTTACGAAAGTTTTAAGGGCAACTCGTGTCGGCGCCATTCCGCCAACGCATCTGCAATGAATTGCAGGTTACATACTAGGGGCTTGAAGACTTGGCGCAAAACCGCTGATCAGGACCGTGCAAGTGCAGCATTTATCACTCAAGTATCTGATTTTATTATCATGAGTTCATTTATTGAGCATAGATCGAAACCGGCAAAATCCTGCCCCCCCACTGATTTCTAATGTCTGCGGATTGGATGGAGACGGTAATGTTCCGTTAATGTAACCTCGTAAGAGATATCCGGATGAGATGAAGAAATGAATCGTTCGGACCTTCGAAAGCTCCCTCCCATCATTCTTGGGCCGGTGGTCCTCGGTGTGCATGAGATCGTGAGACCGGATCTGCTGGCTTCATCCCTTCGCGGGCCGCCTTGCGTTCCCTGCCGCGACGTATGATCAGCCTAGTGATCGATCCGAGCGACTCCGGAGGCCCAGATGACCAACCTGACGTTCTCACCTGTCAGGCGGATGCGGGTCGTACGTGGAGGTTGCGGGAGGAGGGCCGACGATCGAGTTCCGTCCACGACGGAGGTTCTTCCTGCGATCCGGGACCGGTGCCGCAGGCGACGTGCCGAGAAGTGCGCCTGATGACCGGAGTGGCTTTCGTCGGCGCAGGCTATGTGGCCGAGCTCTACATGGGGACGATGGCCAACTGGGGCGGTGTGCTTGAGTTGCGGGGCGTGCATGATCGGGACGCCAGCCGCCAGGAGGCGTTCGTTCGACACTATGGAACGCACGGTTATCCCTCGCTGGATGCCGTGCTGATGGACGACAGCGTCGAGATCGTCGTCAACCTCACGAATCCGGACCAGCACTACATCGTCTCGCGCCGCGCGCTCGAGGCAGGACGGCATGTCTATTCCGAGAAGCCGCTCGCCCTCGCTCTCGAGGAAGCACAGGTGCTCGTGGCTCTGGCGTCCGAACGCGAACTGCAACTCGTCTCGGCGCCCTCCAGCGTGCTAGGGGAGGCGGCGCAAACCGTCTGGGCCGCACTCCGCGCAGATGTCGCCGGTCGACCGCTTCTCGTGTATGCCGAGATGGACGACGGCATGGTGCACCGCATCGGCTATGACAACTGGCGCACCAAGACAGGCACGCCTTGGCCCGCCGAGGACGAGTTCCGCACCGGCTGCACGCTCGAGCATGCGGGTTACGCGCTGACATGGCTGGTGGCCATGCTCGGCCCTGTCCGGCGTATCGTCACCTCCGCGCAGCTGCTGATCCCCGACAAGGGTCCGCATACGCCCCGATCCCACACGACGCCCGACTTCACCTGTGCCACTCTGGAGTTCGACGACGGTGTGGTCGCCCGGCTGACGAACAGCATCGTGGCGCCGCACGACCATCGCTTCCGCATCTTCTGCAGCGAAGGGATCCTCGAGGTCGAGGAGACATGGGATTTCAAGGCGCCCGTGCGTTTCGTTCCGATCCCCACCACACGGCTCAGGCGTCAGATGCAGAAGATCTTCGGCTGGGACGGAGGTCGTCGGCTGCCCCCTGTGCGCCAGCGGCGGATGTCGACGGCGCGGCGCGGCTACCCGATGGATTTTGCGCTCGGCGTCGCCGAGATGGCGCAGGCGATCGAAGCTGGCCGCCCGCCGCGTTTAGCCGGCGCCTTCTCGCTCCACATCACCGAGGTCTCGCTGGCCATCCAGCATCCCGAGCGCTTCGGCACCGAATACGTTCCCGCCTCCGCCCCCGAACCTGTCGCGCCGATGGACTGGGACGGACTGTGACGCGCGCGCCCGGCATCTTCCCCGGCCCGCACCTTTCCCGACCGGCGAGATCGCAGGGTCCCCGCTAACCCGGGCGCCTGTTGTCCTGTGTCGGTCACCACGCGTAGTCATTGGGTGTCAGCTGGCGTTTCTCGATCAGGCGGGCGCCGCTCTTGGCCGGAGCCGAAGGCGGCCAGCCGAGCCGCATCACGAAGGCGGCCACCCGGGCCGCGCCCGGAAGGTCGCGCCGGGCGGCTGCCTCGCGCGCGCGCCAGACCGCGCCGCGGGCCAGCTCGGTAGAGATCGCGCGCCCCGCACGGCCTCCGAGCTCCGCCAGCTGCCCGGCCACCGGCGCCCGGAAGGCCGCCGCGGCGCCGTGCTTGCCGGCCATCGTGCGGTGGCAGATCGCCCGCTCGACGGCCGTGAGCGTTTCCCGCCCCTCGTTTCCTTCAGCACCCCCACCCGCGACGGCGGCGGCGGCCTTCAGATCGTCCAGCGCCGCCTCCCAGTCGTTGCGCCGGGCATAGACACAGCCCCGCTGCAGCAGCGCCGCGCGCCGACGCAGTGCCGGATCCGGGGTCTCGAACATCGCCTCGTAGAGCTCGAGCGGCAGCAGATCGCGGAACCGGGCGAAGATGGCCCGGTCGTTCTCGCTCCAGACCGCCTCCGAAGCCGCCACCTCGTGGCGCGCCGCCGCCGGGCCCCGCGCGCCCGGATGCTTGCGCTGGTGAAAGAGTACACCCTCGACCATCTCGACCGGATGGCGCGCCGCGAGGCGCACGAACATCTCGTAGTCGATCGAGCGCATGAGATCCTCGCGGAAGGGCCCCACGCGGGCAAAGGCCTCCTGCCGGACCAGCGTAGCGTTCTGGAAGAAGAAGATGTCCTCGAGCAGGTGGCGCAGCACGCTGCCTTCCGAGAGGTCCGGCCAGTAGCCCGGACCGCTGAAACGGCGCTCGCCCGTGACGGGGTCGTCCTCGAACCGCTCATGCATGCCGGCGGCCATGCCGGCCTCGGTCCGGTCGAGAGCCGCGCCGAGCCGCTCGGCGGCGTCGGGCAGAACGAGGTCGTCGTCGTCGCAGATCCAGATGTAGTCGCCCGTGGCCTCGGCGAGGCCCTCGTTGAGCGCATGCGACTTGCCGCGATTTTCGCCGCGCCGGTAGAGGATGCGCCCGCTGGAACGATCCGCCAGCGGGCGGGCATAGGCCTCCGTGCCGTCGGTCGAGCCGTCGTCGCGTAGGATGATCTGCGCCGGGGCGCGGGTCTGCGCCTCGAGTGCCGTGATCGCCTCCGCGAGGTAGGCACACCGGTTGTAGGTGGTCACGATCACGGTAATGGTCGGCATGACGGGGCTTGTGTCGGGGGCGCAAGGGGTTCGGGTCGGCGATGACTATGCGCCGGCACATCCGCAGCAATCATCCCTGTCTGGCTTTGTCCAGCTTGCGGGGAGGGCCGAAGACAGGAGCAGGATGGGCGATGACGCATATTCTTCGGACAATTCGAACGTGGGCGGCCTCTCTCTGGAAGGGCGCAACTGCGGCGTATCTGATCCTCGCGGTAGCCGGCGTGCTTCCCGGTGCTGCGCGGGCCGCCGAGCCTTACCGCCTAGGCGCGGAGGACCGGATCCTCGTACGCGCAGTGACCTGGGACGAGGCGCAGCGCCGCTTCGCCCTCTGGGACGTGGTGAGCGGCGAGTACGCGGTGCAGTCCGATGGCACGGTCGCGGTGCCGCTGGCCGGCGCGGTCCCCGCCGCCGGCCTGACCACGGCCGAGCTGGGCGAGGCGATGATGGCCGCGCTCGAGAGCGGCGGCGGACTCGTCGAGACGCCACGAATCGCCATCGAGATGCTCGCCTACCGGCCCTTCTACATCCTGGGAGACGTCGGCCGGCCGGGCGCCTATCCGGCGCGGCCGGGGCTCACCGCGATACAGGCCGCGGCGCTGGCCGGCGGCACCGCGGGGCTCGCCGCCGAGGGCGGGGCCGGCTCGGCG
>CAZWWR010000194.1:0-4896 GCA_964637265.1 uncultured Jannaschia sp. | reverse complement strand
CGGGACGCTCGCCGAGGATCCCGATGCGCAGTCGAGGGCGACAGGGGAAGGCCGCGCGAGGCCCGGGCGCCCCGCCCCAGCCGAGGGAACCCGCGACCGCCCGAGGGAGAGGACGGCGGACGTCAGGCCGTCGCGGCGCCCGGTGCGACCCTCTCGGAGGGCGAGGCCGCTGCGGGCGGCGGAGGCCCCCCCTCAGGCGCCCCGCGCGAGGCCAGAGCGGCGGGCGAGGTCGATCATGTCGGCCTGCGTCATCCCGAACGGGTAGATGAGCGCACCGTCCACGCCCGGGATCTCGCGCAGCCGCGCCACCGTCTCGGCCGCGCGCGCGAGTCCCGCCGCGGCGCACTGATCCTCCGGCAGCGCGCGCAGCGCGTCGAACAGCGCGTCGGGCGCGTTCACGTCCGGGGTCTCCCGAAGGGCCAGGAACTGCGCGGGCGAGGTCACGGCCATCACGCCCGCGATCACGAAGGCCCGGTCCGTCACCCCCAGCGCGCGGAGCCGCGCCATGTAGCCCTCGAACGTGGCGAGATCGAGCACCGGCTGGGTGATCAGCACCTCCGCCCCCGCCTCCACCTTGCGCAGCGCATCGAGCGGACGGTCCTCCACCGGGGGCGCGTCGGGCGCCGCCGGCGCGCCGATCAGCACGCGCGGCGGCGCCTCGATGGCGCGCCCGTTCCGCAGCACGCCCTCGTCCCGCATCCGCCGGGCCAGGGCGATCCACTCCGTGCCGGTCATCTCGAAGACCGGCGCGGCGTCGGGGTGGTCGCCGATGCGGGGATGGTCGCCCGTCAGGCAGAACACACCCGTGACCCCCATCGCCGCGGCGCCGAGCAGGTAGCCCTGCTGCGCGATGGCGTTGCGGTCCCGGCAGGTGACGTTCAGGAGCACGTCGAAGCCCCGCGCCGCCAGCCCCGCACCCGCGGCGAGGTTGGCGACGTGCGGCGTCGCGAGCGGCATGTCGGTGAGCTGGATCGTGTCGCACCACGGCCGGAGCGGCTCCTGCGCGTCGAGCCACGGGCCGAGATCGGCGGTGGTCGGCGGATAGACCTCCATCACGCAGGCGAACTCCCCGCGCCTGAGCCGACGCTCGAGGGCGGATGCGCTCGCCAGCGGCGCCGCGTGCTTGGGCAGGGAGCGGGGCGCGTCGAGCATGGGGGCCTCCGTTCGGATGGGCGAGTCTAGCCTCCGCCGGGGGCCCGTGTCATCGGGGCTACGGTGTCGCGGCCCGCGCGGCCCGGATGCGTGATGCGGGACGCGTCGGCACGGTCCGGGAGAGGCGCGAAGGAGGCACGGCCGGGCCCGACTGGGGCCGCGAAAGGGGGGGCGATGGACGATCCGTTCCGGGTGGATGGCGCGCGCATCGTCGCCCGCGCGCATGGCGAGACGATCTGGATCGAGGCCGCGGGCGAGGGCGCCGTGCGCGTCCGCGCGACGCGCAACGCCTCCATCGACGAGGGCCGCCGCGGCGCCCTGCTCGAGGCGGGCGTGGCGCCCGCCGAGCTGCGGGTGGAGGGCGGCGTCGCCTCTGTCACCGCCGGGCCGCTGCGCGCCGAACTACGTCTCATGCCGCGCGAGATCGCCCCGCCGCTGGAGCTGCGCTTCCTCGACACGCGCACGGGCACGGTCCTGCTCGAGGAGGAACCGCCCCACTTCCTCTGGCCGGGCCCGCGCCACTGGAAGGCCGAGGGCGGCGACCTCTGGTCGCTCGACCAGCGCTTCCGCGCCTGGGAGGGGGAACGGCTCCACGGGATGGGGCAGCACCAGCACGGCCGCCTCGACCTGAAGGGCTGCGTGCTCGACCTCCACCAGAGGAACACCGAGATCACGATCCCCTTCCTGATGTCCTCGCGCGGCTACGGGCTGCTGTGGAACATGCCGGGCATCGGGCGGGCCGAGCTCGCCGCGAACCGGACCCACTTCTCGATGGAGGCCACGCGGCAGCTCGACTACGTGGTCGTCGCCGGCCACCGCCCGGCGGAGATCCTGTCCCGCTACACCGCGCTCGCGGGCCGCCCGCCGGAATTGCCCGACTGGGCGCTGGGCTTCTGGCAGAGCAGGCTGCGCTACGCGAGCCAGGAGGAGGTGCTCGCCGTCGCGCGGGGCTACCGGCGCCGCGGCCTGCCGCTCGACGTGCTGGTGATCGACTTCTTCCACTGGACGCGGATGGGCGAGTGGCGCTTCCGACCCGAGGAGTGGCCCGACCCCGGCGCCATGGCCGCCGAGCTTCGTGCGATGGGGGTGACGCCCATGGTCTCGGTCTGGCCCACCGTCAGCGCTAACGCGGACACCTACGAGCGGTTCGTGCGCGAGGGCTGGCTGGTGGAGAGCCGCCGGGGCGCGATGGACGGCTCGATCTTCTACGACCGGGAGCCCGACGGCATGAACCCGCTGCGCTTCTACGACGCCACCCACCCGGACGCGCGCGCCTTCCATTGGGCCCGCGTGCGCGAGGGCTACGCGGCGCACGGGATCCGGGCGTTCTGGCTCGACGCCAACGAGCCCGAGATGTACCCGATGCACCCCGAGAACCTGCGCCTGCACGCGGGCGACGGCCGCGACGTGGCCAACCTCTACCCCCTCGCCCATCAGGAGGGCTACGCCGAGGCCTTCGCGGCGGAGGGAATCGAGGATGCCCTGCTGCTCTCGCGCTCGGGCTGGGCGGGCACGCAGCGTCACCCGGTCGTGCTCTGGTCGGGCGACGTGAAGTCGACCTTCGCCGCGCTGCGCCTCCAGGTCGCCGCCGGGCTCAACGTCGCGCTCTCCGGCATCTCGTGGTGGACGACCGACATCGGCGGCTTCAAGGGCGGCGACGTGGGCGATCCGGCCTTCCGCGAGCTGCTGGTGCGCTGGTTCCAGTGGGGGGCGCTCTGCCCGGTGTTCCGGCTGCACGGCTTCCGCCGGGACGCGGCACGCGACCCGCGCCTCGGCCACGCCTTCAGCGACGGCGGCGCGGACAACGAGGTCTGGTCCTTCGGCCCGGAGGTGGAGGAGGTGCTGGCCCGCTACCTGCGGCTCCGCGCGCGCCTGAGACCCTACCTGCGCCGCCTGATGCGCGAGGCGGCGGAGATTGGACTGCCGCCGATGCGCCCCCTGCTCGTGGACTTCCCCGAGGATGCCGCCGTGGCGGACGTGGCCGACGCCTACATGCTCGGCCCCGACCTCCTCGTCGCGCCGGTGATGGAGGCGGGCGCGACGTCCCGGCCCGTCCACCTGCCCGCAGGAGCCCGCTGGCGCGACGTCTGGACGGGCGAGGCCCGCCCCCCGGGCCCGCAGGAGGCGCAGGCCCCGCTGCACCTCATTCCCTGCTTCGCGCGGGAGGGATCGGGCCTCGAGCGCCTCTTCCCCGACCCGCCCGGCGGACACGGCGCGCCGGACGGCTGACGAAGCGCGAGGCCGCGCGCCCGGACGCGAAACCGCAGGCATAGGCTCCTGCCGGGCCGTGTTGGGGGATCCGGACGTGGAACGCCCGTTCGCGCGCCCCGGCGTCACGCGGGCACAGACCCCCATCCGCATGGCGTTGCACCCCGGCGCGCGCGGCGCTACCCTGTCGCGGCGCGGGCGTTGTGTAATGGTAAGACCCTTGCCTTCCAAGCAAGAGATACGGGTTCGATTCCCGTCGCCCGCTCCATTCCCACCACCGATATCCGACCCGGTTCGGAGGGTGACCCCCGGCCCATGACCGCGGGCAGTGCTGCGCCGTCTCTAGAGCGGTTAGCGGACCCCGCGTGCGTCCGCCCGAACCGCTCGACCTCGGCAACGCTGGACCGCGGGGCGGCGCCGAAGCGCAAGTACTGGAACTTGATGCCCGCTCCACGCGGGCGGGCGGTCCGCTCAGCGCCACCGTTGCGGAAGCGCCGAAATGTCGAGCCGTAGGTTCGGACGTGATGGAACCGCGGGCCCCTGCCCCTCGGTTCTGGGACGGCACAGCATGGCCAAAGACGGCCAAGCCGTGGCTGTGCGAGGGCGGGAGGAGCGACGCGGCATCAGGTCGTTCGGGCCCCGCCCCCTCGTAAGACACCGACGGTCCCGCCGCCTCTGAAGCCTCGCGGCCCGAGGCCTGCCATTGGCCGGTCCCCACTCCACTCCGCCGGAGTGCGGGGCGGGCGCCGTCCGCTTCCGCCCCGCCGCCCTCAGGCGCGCTCCAGCAGCGCCTCGCCCGCCGAGGTCTCGCAGGTGCCCGGGCTCTCCTCCACGTTCAGCACCGTCACCCGGCCGTCCTCCACGAGCATCGCGTAGCGCTTCGACCGGCCGTGCAGGCCGGCGGGCGGCGCGTCGAAATCCATCCCGATCGCCTTCGTGAAGCGCCCCGCCGGATCGCCCAGCGTGTGGATCCCGGCCTCCGCGGCGCCGGTGCTCTCGCCCCAGGCCTTGAGCACGAAGGGATCGTTCACGGCGATGCAGACGATCGTCCCCACGCCCTTGTCGGCGAAGTCGTCCTTCGTCCGCACGAAGCTCGGGACATGCGCCGAGGAGCAAGTGGGGGTGTAGGCGCCGGGCACCGCGAACACCACGGCGCGTCCCGTGCCGACGAGGTCGTGCAGCTGCACCGTCTCGGGGCCTTCGGCGCCGATCCTCACGAGCTCGGCGTCGGGCAGCGCGTCGCCTTCCTTGATGGCCATGGGTGTCTCCTGTCCCTGTCGTTGCCGGACGGATATATCCCGCGGGGCGGAGGGTGGCGAGATGCGGATCGTGGGTGGCCGGTGGCGCGGGCGCCGCCTCGCGGCGGTGGGGCGGGGGGACGCGGCCGCGCGGCTCAGGCCCACCTCCGACAGGGTGCGGGAGGCGGTGTTCAACCTGCTGGCCCACGGGCACGGGGATCCGGTGCCGGGCGCGCGCGTGCTCGACGCCTTCGCCGGCACGGGGGCGCTGGGCCTCGAGGCGCTCAGCCGCGGGGCG
>CAZWWR010000193.1:0-4925 GCA_964637265.1 uncultured Jannaschia sp. | reverse complement strand
CGGGGATGCGCCAGAATCCGCGCGAAGTTCTGCCCGATCTCAGTGGGGGAGAGCACGAGGTCGACGCAGCCGGACTGGATGGCGGCCTCGGGCATCCCGGAGTACTTCGCCGTGGAGGGCTCCTGCGCGATGGTGATGCCGCCGGCCTCGCGCACCGCCTTGACGCCGTAGCTGCCGTCCGAGCCCGTGCCGGAGAGCACGATGGCGACCGAGCGGTCGCCCATCGCGGCGGCGAGGCTCGTCAGAAGCCGGTCGCCGGAGGGCTTCGGCGCGCCGATCTTGCGGTTGGGCTCCATCAGGCGGATCATGCCGTCTTCGTAAACGACGTCGGCGTTGGGCGGCGGGACGTAGATCGTGCCGGGCTCGGGCACGACGTCGCCCCTGAGCTCCAGCACGGGAAGCTCGGTCTGGCGTGTCAGGAGGACGCTCAGCATGCTCTTGTGCGTCGGCGACATGTGCTGGGCCAGGACGTAGAACGCGCTCGGCCCGGCCGGCAGGTCGGCGACGAGCAGCGTCGCCGCTTCGAGCCCGCCGGCCGAGGCGAGGATGCCCACCCCGCAGGTCTGGCTGACAGCGGGGAGTCGGATGTCCTGCTTCATCGTGGCGGCCCTCCCAGGCGGCGCGGCGCCCTCGGGATAGGCCGGGGCCTCCAACGCGCATGCAACTATAAGGAGATTCAGTCGCTTGCCAACCGGCCCCGGAGGGCGACACCGGCCCTACGGCGATCGTGTCGGGGTCGCCGTCGAGTCCGGCCGGGGATCTTGTCACCCCGCGGCCCGGGTGCATGACTGATAGGGAGCCGATGAGGTCCGCCATGACCCCGCCCGCCCCCATGCGCCCGACCGCACCACATCCCGTCAGCGATGCGGGGCGCCCCCTGGACGGCAAGCCGCAGAGGGTGAGGTGAGGGCGTCGCGGGCGGCGGTTCCGGGGGAAGGCGATCCGGCGGCGGCTCCCGCTCCGCCGGGCTGCGAGCCCGATGCGCCGCGCAGGCTCGCCCGGCATCGTCCGCGCCGTCCGATGGTGGTGCCGCTCCTGATCGGGTTGGTGCTCTTCGCGGCCTCGCTGACGCCCTCGCTGATCCCGCGCGGCGCGGTCCTCCAGGGCGTGCTGGGCGGCGTCGTCATGGCGGTGGGCTATGGGATGGGGCGGTTCGGGCTGTGGGTGCTCGTCCTCCTCGAGGTGCCGCCGCCGCCGCGGGGCCGCCGAGCGCTGTGGCTCCGGGTGGGGCTCGCGGTGCCGGTGGCGGCCCTGGTGCTCTGGGCGCTCCTCAGGGTCGGCGTGTGGCAGAACTCGATCCGCGCGGCGATGGAGATGCCGCCCGTGACGGAGGGCCGCGGGCTCTGGATCGCGCTCGTCGCCGCGGCGGTGTTCGCGGTGCTCATGCTGCTCGGCTGGGCGGTGCAGGCGCTGTTCGACTTCGTGCGGAGCCGCCTCGCCCGCGACATGCCCGAGCGGGTGGCCAACCTCCTCGGCGCGGTCACGGCGGCGCTCCTCCTGATCGCGGTGACGAGCGACGGGCTGCTGCGCCTCGCGCTCGGCGCGGCCGACCAGGCGATGGCGGCGAGCGAGGCGTTCCACGACCCCGAGATCGCCCCGCCCGAGGGCCCGCTCGTCCCCGGGGGGCCGGGCTCGCTCCTCGACTGGCAGGCCATGGGGCGCTGGGGCCGCGAGTTCGCCACCGCCGGGCCCTCGGCGCGCGACATCGCGGCCCTCACCGGGCGCCCGGCGAAGGACCCGCTGCGCATCTATGTCGGGCGCGAACAGGCCCCGACGCCCGAGGCCCGCGCCGCGGCCGCCCTCGCGGAGATGGAGCGGGTGGGCGCCTTCGACCGTGCCGTCCTCGTCGTCGCGATGCCCACCGGCACCGGCTGGCTCGACCCGGGCGCGCACGACACGCTGGAGCACCTCCTCCACGGCGACGTGGCCACGGTGACGGCGCAGTACTCCTACCTGACCTCGCCGCTCGCCCTCCTCGTGGAGAGCGACACCGGCCTCGCCCAGTCCGACGCGCTGCTCGACGCGGTCTACGAGCGCTGGTCGGCGATGCCGCGGGACGCCCGCCCGCGCCTCTACCTGC
The DNA here is from genome assembly GCA_964637265.1 of uncultured Jannaschia sp. Taxonomy (GTDB): domain Bacteria; phylum Pseudomonadota; class Alphaproteobacteria; order Rhodobacterales; family Rhodobacteraceae; genus Jannaschia. The sequence continues at coordinate 2,845 of CAZWWR010000193.1, read as the reverse complement.
ATGGCCTCTCTCTCGGCGCCTGGGCGTCGATGAGCGCGTTCGACCTCTTCGAGATGGTGGGCGACCCGGTGGACGGCGCGCTCTGGGCCGGGCCGCCCTTCCCGTCCGCGCTCTGGCAGCGCTCGGTCGCGCGGCGCGAGGAGGGCTCGCCCTATGTCCGCCCCGTCGTGGGCGAGGGCGAGCTGGTGCGCTTCATGGACCAGTGGAGCGGGGAGGCCGAGCCCGCGGAGGGCTGGGGACCGATGCGGGTCGTGTTCCTGCAATACGCCTCCGACGCGATCGTCTTCTACGAGCCCGAGGCGCTGTGGCGCCCGCCCGTCTGGATGGAGGAGCGCACGGCCCCCGACGTCTCCCCCCGCATCGAGTGGTTCCCGCTCGTCACGATGCTCCAGCTCGCCCTGGACATGGCCATCGCCACGAGCGTGCCCCAGGGCTACGGCCACAACTACACCGCCGAGGACTACGTCGACGCCTGGCTCGCAGTCGTCGACCCGCCCGGCTGGGACGCCGGCGCCATAGCCCGCCTCAAGGCGAACTGCGGCGGCGAATGGGGCTTTGGCTGCCGCAGGTGATCGCCGCCCAGGCCGCGCCGCCATCCGCCCGACGTGACCCCATGGCGACACACCCGACGCCGCCGGCGCGGATGCCGGGGCCGCGGGACTGCGCGGTGCGGGGTCGCCGACCCCGCCAGACCGACCGCCGGTTGCCGGGGCATGCCGCTTCGACTCCGGTCCGCGGATGGGACGGCCCGCCCTGGAACCAGGGGAAACCGTGGTGGCGAAGGTCCTGGGTGGGCTGCGACTGCCCGGTAGGGTCGGGTCGCGGACGCCGACCGCGGGTCCGGAGGACCGCTCGCAGGAGGTAGCTGGTCCGGCCACGGGGCGGCGGCAGGTGCACGGGATCGCTCCGGGCATCGACGGCCGCCGGACGCTTCGGGACGCGTCCGTCGGACGCTGCGACCAGCCCGGCGCACCGCCCCGACGGACCCCGAACCGTCGGCTCGACCCCGGGGCTTGGGGGCGTTCCCTGCCCCACGCGGCCACGGACCGCCGAGCGGCCCAAGCGCTACTTGCGGCGCAGATGCTCGTCCAGGCGGGGCATGATCTCGACGAAGTTGCAGGGGCGATGGCGGTAGTCGAGCTGGGGCGCCAGGATCTCGTCCCAGGCGTCGCGGCAGGCCGAGGGGCTGCCCGGCAGGGCGAAGAGGTAGGTGCCGCCCGCCACGCCCCCCGTGGCGCGGGACTGGACCGCCGAGGTCCCGATCTTGGCGATCGAGACGTGGGTGAACAGCGTCCCGAAGGCCTCGATCTCCTTCTCGTAGACGTCGCGGTGGGCTTCCACCGTCACGTCCCGGCCCGTGAGCCCCGTCCCGCCCGTCGAGATGACCGCGTCGACCTCCGGGTCCTCGCACCACTCGCGGAGCCTCGCCGCGATGGCCCCCCGGTCGTCGCGCACGATCCCCCGGGCGGCCAGCCGGTGGCCCGCCGCCTCGAGCCGGCCGACCAGCGTGTCGCCCGAGCGGTCGTCGCCCGCCTCCCGCGTGTCGGACACGGTGAGCACCGCGATGCGCACCGGCACAAAGGCCCGCGTCTCGTCGATCCGGCTCATCGCCACCCCTCGAACCAGCTCGGCGCGGGGCCGAGATTGCGCACCTCGGTCTCTCCGATCCGCCCCGACGCGCCCCAGCTGTCATGGACGTGGCCGCAGAGGAGGAGGCGCGGCGCGATCCGCTCCGCCGCGGCGCGGAGGGCGGTCGAGCCGATGGACGTGCCCGCGGAGGTGCGGTCGGCTGCGCCCTTCGGGGGCGAGTGGGACACCAGGATGTCGGCGCCCTCGCAGCGCGACAGCATCGCCTCGGCCGCAGGCTCGTCGAGGTCGCAGGACCAGGCGCCGAACGGGGTCACCGGCACCGCGTAGCCGAGGCCGAAGACCCGCAGGCCAAGCACCTCCGCGCCCTCCCCGTGCAGCACCGTCGTGCCCGGATGGGCGGCCTCGCGCAGCTCCTCGGCGCTCTCGGCGTTGCCCGGCACCGCGACCATCGGCGCTCCGAGCCCGGCCAGGAGGCCCATGGCGCCCGCGAGGTCCGTGCGGTGGTTGCAGAAGTCGCCGGCCCCGATCACGAGGTCGGCCTCCGCGCTCGCCGCGACGATGGCGTGGGCCCTCGCGCGCGAGTGGTGGAGATCGGAGAAGGCCAGGATGCGGGTCATCCCAGGCGCTCCTCGAGCGCGAGCAGGTCGTCCCACGCCTCGCGCTTGGCCAGCGGGTTTCGCAGGAGGTAGGCCGGGTGGAGCATCGGCATCGCGGGCAGGCCCAGCGCCTCGGTCTCCGTCCCCCGGAGCTTCGTGATGCCGCGCCGGCCGAGGAGCGCCGCGCAGGCCGGATTGCCCATGGGCACGAGGATCTGGGGCGCGGCGAGCTCGACGTGGCGCTGGAGGAACGGCCTCATCATGGCGATTTCGGCGGCCTTGGGGTCGCGGTTCTGGGGCGGGCGCCAGGGCAGGACGTTGGTGATGTAGACCCCGCGCGCCGGGTCCTCGGCACGCCGCGACAGGCCGATGGCCGCCAGCATCCGGTCGAGAAGCTGGCCCGAGCGGCCGACGAAGGGCAGCCCCTCGATGTCCTCGTCCCGCCCCGGCGCCTCGCCCACGATCATCACCCGCGCGCCCGGCACCCCGTCGGCGAAGACGACGTTGCGCGCCCCGCGCTTCAGCTCGCAATGGGGATAGGACGCGATGGCCTCACGCAGCGCCGGGAGGCTCCTGGCGGAGGCGGCGGCGGCGTGCGCCTCGGCCACCGGGTCGCCGGCCTCGGCCGGGACCACGGGCCGGGCGGGCGGAGGCGCCGG
>CAZWWR010000192.1:0-4947 GCA_964637265.1 uncultured Jannaschia sp. | reverse complement strand
CCCCGGGCGCCGCGTCGCCGTCCGCCGTCACGCCGGGCCCCGTCGCGTGCGCCGCACGTCACCCGCTGCGCCGGATCGCCCCTCTACACGTGCAGACCGCAGCGCAGGCCGCCCTGCCCCACGCAGCACATACGGTCCGGCACGCGTCCAGGTGGCATCTCCATGCCCCGCTCCGCCGCCTGTCCGAAGGGCCATCGGAGGGCGCTTCTGGGCATGCGCTGGTGTTCGAGAGATAGAGGCCCCTGCCCCGCCACCAGCCGCCCTCAACCTGCGTTCCACGCCGCCCGGTCCACGCACTACAGGCCGACCCGGATGGACGTCAGGGCCCGAGCCCCGCGGAACGGCCTCACCGCCGCCCGGCATCACGGGCGGCGAGGATGCCCTCGGTGCCCAGCGGCGCGCCGCCGCGCCCGCGCATTCCCGTCCGCAGCGCCTCGAGATCGCGCAGCGCCGCCGCCCGACCGGCCCGCGCCCCGTCGGGCACGAGCCGCGCGATCGGCCGACCGCGCCGCGTGATCCGCACCTCCTCGCCCCGCTCTACCGCGGCGAGGAGCTCCGACAGATGCGTCTTGGCCTCGTAGGCCCCGATCTCCCGCATGGACTCCTCCTACCGACTGGTCGTCAACCTAGTCGGTTCGCCATTGCGGGTCAACGACGACCGTCCCCGATCGGCTCCAGCAGGCGCTCGATCTCCCGCATCACCTGCTCCACGAGGATCGCATCCGCCGGCCCCTCGAAGCGCAGCGTGTGGCGTCCCCTGTCGTCGACAACGTGCCGGATCGCCATGCCGTTCGCGAGCGGGATGTAGTCCCGTCGCGGCCGGTCCTCACGCCCCGGCCCCGGCTCCCGCCCACGGACGCGTCGCCGCCCTCCGGACGCGGCCGGCGGCGGCTCGACCGTCGCCAGCGCCGCCGCCATCTCCGCCCATTCTGCCTCCGCGTCGGCGCCGCCTCCGGGAGCCAGCGAGGCGCGGAGCGCGCCCCCCTGCCCGGCCTTGATCGCCGCCGCGAGCCGCAGGCACTGCCGCTCGCTCAGTGCCTGCGGGAAGGACAGCAGATCGCCCAGCTCCTCGTGGACCAGCGCGAAGGACCGCACCTTCGAGCGCTTGGCCTTGGAAGCGGTGGCGAAGAGCGCGTCCACCGCCGCCGCGACGCTCGGGAACGCGCCGTCCTGTACTGCCAGCACCGCGGCGCGTCCGCGCTCGTAGGAGGAAAGGTCGGCGCGAACCTCGTTCTCCTCGACCATCGCGACGAGCTGCTCCGGCGCGGTGCGGGCCGGGCGCACGAAGGCCCGGATCGTGCCGCCCTCCCCGGCCACGTCCCGCATCGCCATGAGGCGCCGCAGCCCGGATACGAGATCCCAGCCGCCGCCTTCGCGCGGAGATACCTCCACCGGCAGCCGAAGCCCGTTGGCCCGGATCGAGGCCCGAAGCTCCTCCATCGCCTCCGCATCGAGCGACATGCGGTCCCTCGGGATGGCGTCGATCCGGATCTCCGCCAGAGGGAGCTCGCGCACCTCCCAGCCTTCCTCCCGCGCCCGCCGGAGCGCGGCGGCATCGGCCCGGTCCCGCGCCCGTGCTTCCTGATCGGCGGCCGGCAGCGGAGAGGCCAGCGCCGCCGCCTCGCCGGCTACCTGCGCGATCGGCACCCGGGGTTTCGCAGCGAAACCAACCGCGGCCGCATCGCGGTCGAGCCGTTCCAGCTCCTCGACCGACGGGGCCTGTATCGTCCTGCGCCGCGCCATCAGCCCTCTCCCCGCATCATCGCGTCGCGCCACCAGCAGCCGACGAGCAGTTCCTTGAAGTCCGCGTAGGTCCGGTCGAACGCCTCGCGTCCCCGAAGGTAGGTGTCGCGGTTGAAGTCCTTCGGATCGGCCTCGTAGATCCCCGACACCCGCTCGCCCGCCTGGCCGACGAGCGCCGTGAACTCCTGCCGGTGAGGGGACATCATGTCGTCGAAGTACGCCTGCACGACGTTGGCGAGATCGGCCTGTTGGGCGGCATCGTAGCGCGTCAGCACGGTCCTTACCGCGTCCCATTCGAACCGCTGCTCGGGGAGGCCCGCGGCCCGCCGGGCCGCGTTGTCGCCTTCCTCGATCGAGGCGAAGGTCGCGTGAAGCATGTCGAAGAACCGACCCGTCGAGTCGAACTCGAGAAAGGAGGCGCCGAGCGGCACGAGCAGGATGTCGGCGGCCGAGAGCGCGTTGATCGTCAGGTAGCCGAGGGCCGGAGGCGTATCGAGCAGGATCACGTCGTATCGGTCCCGGAGGCCCTCCGCCTCGAGGAAACCTTCCAGCGCGTCCCAGAGAGGCCAGTCGCCGGCCTGCATGCGCCAGACCGGAATCTGGAACTCGGCCCAGTAGAGGTTGAGCTGCGCGCCGATGAGATCGACGTTGGGCCAGTGGGTCCGCTGGATCACCTCGGCCGCGGTCACCTCCTGGGCGGCCCGCAGGGTCTCGTCGAGGGGGATGGGTGGAACGCCCTCCGCCTCGCGGACGCGGTTTCGCTGCGAAACGTGCGCGGCATAGTCACGAGCGATGAGGGGGAACACGGTCGACCATTCGTCCTCGACCTCGCCGCCGAAGATCGACGTCATCGAGCCCTGGCTGTCGAGGTCGATCACGAGGACCCGGTAGCCGTCGAGCGCCGCGGCCATCGCGAGATGGGCGGCAGTGGACGTCTTGCCGACGCCGCCCTTGAAGTTCGCGACGGCGACCACCTTCGCCGGCAGTCCCTCGGGGCGGTACGGCTTGTACTCCTTGGCGCTCGAGCCCTCGGCGTCGAAGTGGTCGCGGAGCGTCACCACCTCCTCGAGCGTGAACCAGCGGGTGCCGCCCTGGCCCTCGCCCTGGGGCAGGGCGGGGTTGGCTTTCAGCACGCGGCGGAAATGGGCCGGCGCGACCGGGATGAGGTAGCGGGTGATCTCCCAGGTGGAGAATCGGCGGAGGCGCTTGCGGCCGTCGGGGGCGTAGCCGCGACGGGCGAGCTCGCCACGGCCGTGCGCGGCTCGGGCGGCAGCCCGGGCGAACCGCGCGGTGTCGACGGGTTCCGGAAGACGCGCGGCAGCGGCCTCGGGGCTGATGTTGTGGAACGGGGGAGGAGGTAGGTCGGGCTTCTTGTTCATGGTCTGCTCTGCCTCGATGGGGGATGTCATGCTTTTCGCCGCATGTTGCCCACAGGCTCGCACGTCCCGAGCGATGCGGGAAGCGTGCAGTCAGACCTCGTCCGAATCCGGAATCGAACGGCAACACAAAGCTTGATCTCCTTTCAGTCCTTTGAAGGGTTTACCTTACGCAAATCCATGGACTGCCTCCGTTTTCTTCGCGCGAGGAACCCGGTTTCGGGATGTGCGGGACCCGTCTGCAGGAGGAAAGGCGCCGAACGGCGGGGGGGAAGGGACCGGTATGCGGGGAAGAAGGTACCCAGACGCGGGAGCGATTCGCTCGGGAAGGGCCGAACGGCCCTGCCAGCCGCAGGAAACGGCTCCATCCGCCCCGTTGCGTACCGGGACCGCGAACCGAGACGTGAATGGGCCGCTCATGCGCTCCTGAAGATGGGTGCCTTTCTCCCGTAGACAGGTGCCCTTGAGCGCGACGACGCGGACCCTGGGCCGAGGGAGGGGCCGTCTGGCGGACGTGCCCGGACAGCCACAGGGGCGCACCGGGACGGATCGACGAGGTGAAAGGCACCCGGGCGGCCTTGGCGGTCGGGTGCCTTTCGTGTCAGTGTCCGGACGTGGCGCCGGGGTGTGGCGCGGATTCGGAAAGGAGGGCGCATGGCGCGGCGGGCGGTGACGGAGGACGCTGACCTGATGCCGGGGGGCGCGTCGATCGGGGAGCGGGACGGAGACCTGCTGCAGGAACGCGCGCCGGATGGGCCGGGCCCGGATGGGCGGAGCCACGCGGGCGCGGGAACCGGGCCGGAAGGGCAGGGGGCCGGACGCGCGCGGACCGGGGCCGGAGCCGCGGCGGGAACGGCCGGCGGGTCGGTGACCCGCGGCGCGGCGGCGCGGCCGGACATCCCGCGCGAGGCCCTGCACGGGCCGCTCCGGCGCGAATCGGTGAAGAAGAACGTTGCCGCGATCCACGTCTCCGGCAAGCTGACGCTGCTGCAGCGGAAGCTGTCGAACGTGCTGCTCCTGAACGCCTACGATCACCTCGTCACCCGGCCGTCGCACCGCATCGACGCGCGCACCCTCTGCCTGATGGTGGGCTACAACTCGAACGACACCGCGACGCTCAAGGATGCGCTGCGCTCGCTCGCCGAGACGACGGCCGAGTGGGACATGCTCGACGCGCGGGGACGACAGGAATGGGGCGTCTCGGCGCTTCTGTCCTATGCCAAGCTGGTCGACGGGGTCTGCGAGTACGCCTACTCACCGGCGCTGGCCGAGAAGCTGCACGACCCGGCGGTGTTCGCGCTGATCAACATGAACGTGCAGCGGCGCTTCACCAGCGGCCATGCGCTGGCGCTCTACGAGAACTGCTACCGCTTCCACCGGGTGGGCTCGACGGGATGGTGGCCGATCGAGCTGTTCCGCAGGCTCATGGGGGTCGGCGACAGCGCCTATTACGAGAGCTACAAGCACCTCAACGCGAAGGTCATCAAGCCCGCGGTCGAGGAGGTGAACCGGACCTCGAACATCGTGGTCACGCCCGAGACGCGGCGCGAGGGCAGGGCGGTGGCGGCCATCCGGTTCCTGATCGCGGAGAACCCGCAGCTCGGCCTCATGCACATGGACGACGGCGAGGCGGTGCGCGCGGGCGGCGTCTACGGGCGGCTGCGCGAGGCGGGCGTGGCCGACCGTCTGGCCCGGCAGTGGATCGCCGAGCATGGCGAGGCGCGGGTGGCGGAGCTGCTCGAGATGGTGGCGGCGCGCGACGGGGTGCGGAGCCCCGCGCGCTACCTCTCGGCGGCGATCGGCGGCGGCTGGGGTGCGGAGGAGGACG
>CAZWWR010000191.1:0-4960 GCA_964637265.1 uncultured Jannaschia sp. | reverse complement strand
GGCTCGCGCCCCGTCCCGCCGACCGCCCCGTCCGGCCGACCGCCCCCCCCGCGGTCCGGCGGCCCGCGCCGTCCCTCCCCGTCCGGCCTCCCCGTCCGCCCTCCCCGTCCGGCCTTCCCTCCGCGCGAATCCCGCTGCACAAGATTTGGGCGTTCTGCCCGGGGATCGTGCAGGGGCGCGATGCGGAACGGCGTCTCCGGGCCACAGATCCGCGCGCCTCTCCCCCGGCCCCGCGCGCCCGGTCGGGACTTCCGGTCCGGCCCGTCCCAAGGGGGACGGCGAGAGGAGGGCGGGCGTCCCGGCGGATCCGGTCCAGCGCCGGGCGCGGGCCGCCCTCCGATCCCCCGGACCCGCCCGGCGGGGCGTCACGAGAGGCGCGCGGGCGCGGGGCCCGCGCCGAGACCACGAGGAGGCGAGAGATGCCCGCTCCGAACGACGGCTCCTTCAAGGTGTTCGTGATCTCCGGCACGGTGCTGCTCGCGGGGCTGCTCGTCGGGCTGGGCTTCGTCGCCGGGGCCAAGCGGGTCTGGCCCTACCGCGAGCTGATGGAGGCGCAGCGCATCCTCGGCTCGCTGATCGAGCATGGCGAGGTGGTGGCCGAGGGCCGCCGCCGCGAGGCGCCCGAAGGCGCCGCCCGCGCGCTGGCCACGGTGCACATGCCCGGGGCCGCGATCGGCGGCGGCCACTACGCGATCATGGGCTGGGACGTGGAGCGCGACGCCTACGCGGTGCGCCTGTTCGACGCCGCGGGCGGGCTCGCGCATGTCTGGCCGATCGACGAGATGGCGATCTCGGAGCGCGCCACGAGCCGCCAGAACGCCCCCCACGCGATGCAGCCGCTGCCCGACGGCACGCTCGTCGTCAGCTTCGACTGGCTGGGCCTGGTGGCCCGTCTCGACCCCTGCGGCGAGGCGATCTGGAGCCGCGACGGCTTCTACCACCACTCCTTCTCGCCGGCCGCCGACGGCGGGCTGTGGACGTGGTGGGGCGAGGGGACGGCCTACGGCCAGATCCAGGACATCCTGAAGTTCGACCCGCTGACCGGCGAGGACATGGTCCGGATCAGCTTCGACCGGGACGTGGTGATGCGCTCGCCCGAGAGCCGGATGATCTTCTCGATCCCCGAAGGCTACCGCTTCGTGCCCGACGACGAGAAGCCGCGCGACATCTTCCATCCCAACGACGTCGAGGAGCTCCCGCCCGAGCTGGCCGACGCCTTCCCGATGTTCGAGCCGGGCGACCTGATGCTGTCGATCCGCGAGCTCGACCTGGTGACGGTGATCTCGCCCGAGGGGGAGATCCGCTGGCACCGGCACGGCCCCTGGCTGATGCAGCACGACCCCGACTTCGAGCCCGACGGGCGGATCTCGGTGTTCAACAACAGCTTCCACCGCCCGCGCTCGTCGATCGTCCGCGTGAACCCGGCCACCGGCGAGACCGACGACGCGCTTCCCGGCCTCGAGGCGGCGTTCAAGACCCAGTTCCGCGGCAAGCACCAGCTCCTGCCCAACGGCAACCGCCTGCTGACGGTGCCCGAGCAGGGCCAAGCGCTGGAGGTGACGCCCGCGGGCGCGGTGGCGGTGGAGTTCAACAACCCCGTGCCGGGCGAGGACGGCGTGAACGAGGATCTCGTGAACGCCAAGTGGTTCCCCGAGGGCTACTTCGAGACCTTCCCCGCCTGCGGGGGCTGACCCCGCCTGCGAGGGCTCGGGGCCGGCCGCGCGGCGCTCCGGGGGAGACGCGGAGGCGGATCCGCGGGATCCCGCCCGGTGCTTCCGGGGGGCCTGCCGGCGTGGCCGACGGGCCGGCTGCGCCCGCCCGGACGGGCCCGCCCGGGCGAGCCCACTCAGATGGACCCGCCCGGACGGCCCCCTTCAGACGAGGACGACGTCGTCGAACAGCGCGCCGAGCGAGATGTCCTGCACCGTGAGCCGGTCGCCGCCGCCGAACTCGAACACCACGTCGCCGCCGTCCTGGCGGGCCTGGTCGCGCACCGCGCCGCGGTCCGAGCCGAAGCCCGCCAGCGCGATCCGGTCCACCTCGTCGGCGAAGTCGGTGATCACGTCGCGCCCGCCGCCGCGGCCGAACTCGAACACGTCGGCGTCGCCGCCGCCGCTCAGCCGGTCGTTGCCCGCGTCGCCGTTGAGGCGGTCGCGGCCCGAGCCCGCCTCGATGCGGTCGTCGTCCGAGCCGCCCTGGATGCGGTCGTCGCCCGAGCCGGTGACGATGCGGTCGCGGCCGCTGTTGCCCTGCACCCGGTCGTCGCCCGAGCCGGTGCGGACCTCGTCCGAGCCGCTGCCCGCGGTGACCACGTCGTCGCCGGAGCCGCCGGTGATCTCGTCGCCGCCCGAGCCGCCGGTGACCCGGTCGTCGCCCGATCCCGCCGAGACCGTGTCGGCGCCCGAGCCGGCCACGATCACGTCGCGCCCGCTCGCGCCCGTGATGTCGTCGGCGCCGCGGTTGCCCAGGATCCGGTCGGCGCCCGAGCCGGCCAGGATGGTGTCGGTGCCGCCGCCGCCGTCGATCGTGTCGTTGCCCGAGCCGGCCTCGATCCGGTCCGAGCCGTTGCCGCCGTCGACCTCGTCGTCGCCTGAGCCGGTGAAGGCGCGGTCGGCGCCCGCGCCGAGCGCCACCACGTCGTCGCCCGCGCCGCTCTCGATGCGGTTCACCTCGTCGTCGCCGGTGAGGCGGTCGTCGCGCGAGGAGCCGACGAGGTTCTCGATGCCGGTGAGCCGGTCGCCGGCGGCGTCCCCGCCCGTGCCGGCCGCGCCGCTGGCCAGGTTCACGACCACGCCGCCGCCCGAGCCCGCGTAGCTGGCCGTGTCGGTGCCCGAGCCGCCGTTGATCACGTCGGCCCCCACGCCGCCTAGCAGCGTGTCGTTGCCCGCGTTGCCGAACAGCTGGTCGTTGCCGGTGCCGCCGTTGAGCCGGTCGGCGCCGCCGTTGCCGAACAGCCGGTCGCGGCCGCCGAGCCCCGAGAGCACGTCCGCGAAGGCGCCGCCGCGGATCGTCTGGTCGACCGCCGTGCCGATCCGCGTGACCGCCACCTCGGGCAGCGCGCCGAACACCGCGTAGCTCTCGCCGGCGGCGCTGCGTCCGCCCGGGTCGGCCTGGTGGCCGCTGACGATCAGGTCGTCGATGCCGTCCCCGTTGAGGTCGCCCGCCCCCGAGACCGAGCGGCCGGCATTGTCGAGCACCTCGATGCCGTCGAGCCGGAAGCCGGTGTCGCCGTCGAGCTGGCGCAGCTCGACGGTCGCGCCCAGGCTCCCGCCGCCGAACACCACGTAGGCGCTGCCGGCGTTGCGCTCGCCGCCCGGATCGGCGCGGAAGGCGCCCACCACGACGTCCGCGAAGCCGTCGGCGTTCACGTCGCCCGCCCCCGAGACCGAGACGCCCGCCTCGTCCCCGTCGGACACGCCGTTGATGGTGAGCCCGTTCGTGCCGTTGAGCCGGCCGAGGTCGACATTCGCCCCGAAGTTCGTGCGGCCGTACACGAGATAGGCCTGGCCGACATTGTCCGCGCCGCGCAGGTCGGCCCTGGAGGCGCCCACGATCAGGTCGTCGATGCCGTCGCCGTTCACGTCGCCCGCGCTCGAGACCGAGAAGCCCAGCGTGTCCAGCGGGGCCAGCCCCTCCATGCGGAAGCCGTTGTTGCCGTTGAGCGCCGAGAGGTCGAGCGTCGCGTTGAAGCTGCCGCGGCCGAACACCACGTAGGCGGCGCCCGAGCTGCCGTCGGCGCCGTTGGCGCCGACGATGAAGTCGGCCCGGCCGTCGCCGTTGACGTCGCCCACCTCCGAGACCGAGACGCCCGACTGGTCGCCCGCCGCCACGCCCTCGACGGTGAAGCCGTTGTTGCCGTTGAGCGTGCCGAGGTCGAGCGTGGCGCCGAGGTTGCCGCGGCCGAACACGACGTAGCTCTCGCCGGCGTTCGTGCGGCCGTCCGGATCGGCCTGCAGCGCGCCCACGATCACGTCCGCGAAGCCGTCGCGGTTGATGTCGCCCGCGCCCGAGACCGAGAAGCCGGTGAGCTCCTCGGGCCCCGCGCCGACCAGCCGCACGCCGTTGCCCCCCGAGAGCCCGCCGAGGCCGAGGCTGGCGCCGAAACTGGCGCGGCCGAACACGATGTAGGCCTCGCCGATCTCGCCGCCGACGATCAGGTCGGTCTGGTTGGAGCCGATGATCAGGTCGTCGAAGCCGTCGCCGTTGACGTCGCCCGCGCCCGAGACCGAGAAGCCCGAGCGGTCGTTCGCGGCGATGCCGTTCAGGCGGAAGCCGTTGTTGCCGTTGAGCGCGGACAGCTCGAGCGAGGCGCCGAAGCTCCCGCGGCCGAACACGACGTAGCTCTCGCCCGCGTTCGAGCGCCCGCCCGGATCGGCCTGGTAGGCGCTCACGATCAGGTCGGCGAAGCCGTCGCCGTTCACGTCGCCCGCGTCGGAGGCGGAGAAGCCCGCGAGATCGCCGCTGTCGATGCCCTTCATCGTGAAGCCGATGGTGCCGTCGAGGCGCGAGAGGTTGATCACGGGGGCGATCTGGGTGGTCATGGTCGGGTTCCGTAAGGTGGTGTTCGGGGAGTGGCGGTCGGGGGCTCGAAATCGGGGCGGCGATGCTCGGACAGGGGTCGGGCGCCCCGGCGCGTCCCCCCGGAGGGACGCGGCGGGGCGGGGCCCGGCGGATGGCCGGGGGGCGGGCCGGAAGAGGATCGGGCGGGGAGTGGCCGCCCACGCGCGTCCCCCGGACGCGTTCTCCCGGATTCCCCAAAGCCTTATCAGGACGCCGCGCGACTTCCAGCCGCTTCTGCGCCGCCGTTGCGCAAGCGCCGCACCGGGGCCCGACCTGCGGCACGCGGGCCACGGCTCGCTCCCTTCCCGGCCGGCTCCTCCCGCTCGCGCCCCCACCCGCTAACCCCGGCTCAAACCCCGGCTCAACCCGTCGGCCGGCCACGCCAGCCCGGACCTACCTG
>CAZWWR010000190.1:0-4990 GCA_964637265.1 uncultured Jannaschia sp. | reverse complement strand
GCGCCATCGAGTGAGCCGCCGCGGGTCGGGCATCCCCGGCCCGCGCGCCCCGCGCCTCGGGCGGCGTGAGCGCCGTGCCCACCATCAGCTCGGCCAGCTCGCGCGCGGAGGCCTCGCGCGGGTCGCACTCCGCCACCACGCGCCCGCCGCGCAGGATGGTGGCCGCGTCGCAGATCTCGCGGATCTCGTCGAGCTTGTGGGAGATGTAGAGGATCGCGCGGCCCTCCGCGGCGAGCCTGCGCAGCGTCTCGAACAGGATCGCCACCTCCTGCGGCGTCAGCACGCTGGTCGGCTCGTCCATGATCAGCAGGCCCGGATCCTGCAGCAGGCAGCGCACGATCTCGACCCTCTGGCGCTCGCCCGCGGAGAGGTCGCCGACGCGGCGGGCCGGGTCGAGCGGCAGGCCGTAGGCCTCCGAGACCTCGCGGATGCGGGCCGAGAGCCGGCGCATGCCGGGCGGCCGCTCCATGCCGAGGCCCACGTTCTCGGCCACCGTCAGCGCCTCGAAGAGGGAGAAGTGCTGGAACACCATCGCCACGCCCGCGGCCCGCGCGGCGCGGGGCTCGGGCGGGGCGAAGGGGGCGCCCCGGAGCGTCATCCGGCCCGCGTCGGGGCGAACGAGGCCGTAGATCATCTTCACGAGGGTCGACTTGCCGGCGCCGTTCTCGCCGAGGAGCGCGTGGATGCCGCCCGGCGCCACCGCGAGCGACACGCCGTCGTTGGCGAGCACGCCCGGATAGGCCTTGGTCAGCCCCTCGACCTCCAGCAGTTGCGACATCCGGCCCCCACGCTGCCCGCCCCCTGACGCGCGACAGTAGCGGCGCCCGCGCACCGGCGGCAATGGCGCGGCGATGCCGAGGCCGTCCGGTGCCGCCCCCGGGGCACGCGCTGCGCGATATCCCGGCGGGCACGATGCGCGGGGCACGACGCGCCAATGGGGAACAGGAAGAGGACCGGCGGTCGGCGCGTCGCAGGGGCTGACGTGCCGCGCCTCCGATCGATCCGGCGGACCGGCCCCGCGGCCGGCGAGGCGCGATATCCCGGCCGGCGCCGCCACCGGGGCCCGGAATGACGGGAGCCCTCCCGGAGCTTCGGACGGACCAGGGGTCCGACCACGCGATGCCGCCGGCCGCGCCGGGGCAAGTCCGCAGGCGAAGGTCCCGCCAGGCGCCGCGCATCATGTGGGAGGAGCCGGGCGCAGCCTCCGACGCGGGCCCTCACCTCCCCCGGGTCTCCGTCGCAGCGAAGCTGAGGCGATGGGTCCGGCTCTCGCCCGGGGCGAGCACCGGAGCGGCTGCGCGGGCCTCGGCGCGGGGCAGGGCGGGCACGGTGGAGGGTTCAAGCCCCAGCACGTAGGTGCCCGGTGCGAACTGCCTCCATGCGAAGAGCCACGGCATCGCCCCCGCGTCCCATTCCAGCGACAGCGCGAGGTCCCGCTCGCCGTTCTGCAGCGTCGCCGTCGCCCGGTCGCCCTCGGCGGCGGGGCGCAGCTCCATCACCTCCTCGAGGAAGCCCTCGGCGGGCGGCGGCACCTCCCGCCATCCGGCGCCGTCCCAGTCGCCCACCGGACGCTCCGCGACCGTGCGGACCGCGATCCGCCCGCCCGGCGAGAGGAGCGGCCAGCCGAGATTGCAGTGGTAGAGCATCATCAGCGGCGAGGGCGCCGCGCCGCGGTTCTCGATCCGGTCGACGAGCCGGAGGGCCGTGCCGTCCTCGGGCGCCTCGATCCGGCGGCGCAGCACCAGCGCCTCGCCGTAGAGCATCGCCTGCCGGATCTCCCCCTCCGCCCAGAGCAGGCCGTCGTCGTGGCCGTGGCCCACGAGGCGGGCCGGCTCGTGCGTCAGCCGGCCGTGGAGGGGGAAGCTCTCGGAGGTCCGGCCCGGATAGGCGAAGCGCGCCGCGTCGTCCTCCGCGGCCGCGCCGACATGGTCCAGCCCGCCGGTCATGAGGAGGCCGCCGGTGAACCCCCGCAGCCAGGATTCGGCGCCCCGCGGCGGCGTCAGGCCGGGCGCGCGCAGGCCTCCCGGCCCGTGGTAGCAGAGCGACCGCCCCCGCAGCCGCGCGTCGGAGATGTCGAACCCCCGGTCCACGGCGATCTCGAAGGACAGCCCCGCCGCCGTCAGGCCCAGGAGCAGCCGCACCCCCCGGCCGGGCCCGTCCGCGACCTCGACGAGGCGCAGCGAGGCGGCCTGCTCGGGGCGGCCGAGGAAGGGATGGGGCAGGGGCATGGGCGCTCCGCGACTGACCGGCCGTGGCGAACGTGCCCTGCCGGGCGGCTCGAGGGAACCCGCTTGCGCGACAGCAGCGGGCCTCCCGGCATCGCCCCGCCCGCCGACGGGGGGACCCCTAGGCGATCCTGCGGCGCGCGCTCGGCGCCGGTCGCCTGCGGGAGCGCAGGGGGACGACGCCGGAGTGACTGGGAGTGCTCGCAAGCCACCGACCCCGTCGAACGGGTCTCCGGATCGGTGTCACCTATACCCGATCCCGCCAGCCCGGCGCGCCGCGCAGAACCGGTGTCTGCCCACCCTGGGCATCTGGCCGTGCCAATGCCGAAACGGGCGGCGCGGCGACCAAGCTGCCGGGCACGTCCTGCCCGCCAGACCCGCACGACCCTCCCGCTTCGGGCCATTGCTTTGAAGGCGCCGGACCCCGGACCAGAGCTGACCCGGCGGGGGCTGCCATGCCGCGAACCCGTGCCGGGGCGACCCCCGCCGGTGACGGTCCCGGCCTCTGGTCCCGGAAGGCCCTTGGCGCGAGGCGGCGGACAATGTGCATACCGGTCGGGGATGATCCCCACGCTATGGGGGAAGGCGGCCGAGCTGGCGCCGGGGACGTACCTCCATCCCGGACGACAGAGTACAGGCTGGCCGGCATCCCGCCCTTGGGCCGGTCCGCCTCCCGGCCAGACCCCGATGCGAACCCCGGACATGGCATCCCGGCAATCAGCGGCACGCATCGCCACCTCGTTCGGGGCCCCGGACCTCGGTGCCTTCCGCACCGGCATCGCTCGCCTCCACGGCCGGGCGTCATAGGTGCGACGAGGAGACCGGAACGTCCCCTCCCGGTCCCCGCCCCATCACCGACCCGCCCGTCCGCCCCCAGACACAGGAGCCCCGCCATGCGCCAGGCCATCCCAGCCCTCCTCCTCTCCCTCGCCCCCCTCGCCGCGAGCGGGCAGTCGCTCCCGGATCCGTCCGCGCTCGCCGATCGCGCCTCGGAGGCCGCGCAGTCGGTGCGCGACATCGCGGGCGAGCACCTGCTGATCGCCTCCATGATCGGGCGGGAGGTGATCGGCCCGGACGGCGGGGCGGTCGGCACCGTCGAGGACTTCGCCGTCCTGCCCGGAGGCAACCTCGTCGCCGCCGTCGTCTCGCGCGGGGACGGGGCGCGGATCGCCCTTCCGTGGGACGCGGTGAAGGCCGGGGTCGCCGCGGGCGAGCCGGTCGGGATCCCTTTCACGGCGGCCGAGATCGACGGGCAGGAGGCGCTGCGGGATCTCGCCGACGCGCTCGGCCTGTAGCGCCCCTGCCGCAGCCCCGCGCCGCCGCGGCGGCGGCTGTTCCGGGGCCGCGGGACGGTCTATATCCGGGGAAGAATGAGCGCCCCCAGATTCGTCCATCTCCGCGTCCACACGGAATATTCCCTCCTGGAGGGGGCCGTGCGGCTGAAGGAGCTCCCCGACCTCTGCCGGCGCCACGGGATGCCCGCCGTGGCCGTGACCGACACCAACGCGATGTTCGCCGCGCTGGAGGCGTCGGTGACGCTCTCGGGCAAGGGCGTGCAGCCGATCATGGGCTGCCAGGTCGACCTCTGCCACGACCCCGCCGAGGACGCCGAGCGCCGCGGCGAGCGTCCGCGCCCGCCCGCGCCCGTGGTGCTGCTGGCGCAGGACGAGCGCGGCTACGGGAACCTGCTCAGGCTCAATACAGCGCTCTACCTCGCCCGCCCCGATCAGCTTCCGCACGTCACCCTCGAGGAGCTCGAGGCGCATGCCGCCGGCCTGATCTGCCTCACCGGCGGGCCCGACGGCGCGCTGGGGCGGCTCGTCGCGCAGGGACAGGAGCCCAAGGCCGCCCGGCTTCTCGACCGGCTGGAGGCCGTCTTCGGGGACAGGCTCTACGTCGAGCTGCAGCGCCACCGCGAGCGCGAGCCCACCGAGCGGTGGCACGTCGAGGAGGCCTACCGCCGCGGCCTGCCGCTGGTGGCGACGAACGACGCCTACTTCCCCGACAAGGCGATGTTCGAGGCCCACGACGCCTTCATCTGCATCGCCGACGGCGCCTATGTCGACCAGGCCGAGCCGCGCCGCCGCCTCACGCCCGAGCACTACCTCAAGAGCCCCGCCGAGATGGCCGCCCTCTTCGCGGACCTGCCCGAGGCGGTGGCGAACACCGTGGAGATCGCCCGGCGCTGCGCCTTCATGGCCTACGGGCGCGACCCGATCCTGCCTCGCTTCGCCGACGACGAGGTCGAGGAGCTCAAGCGCCAGTCCCGCGAGGGGCTCGCCGCCCGCCTCGCCGTGATCCCGCATGCCGCGCCCGTCGAGGAGTACGAGCGCAGGCTCGACTACGAGCTGGACGTGATCGAGGGGATGGGCTTTCCGGGCTACTTCCTGATCGTCGCCGACTTCATCAAGTGGGCGAAGGCGGAGGGCATCCCCGTGGGCCCCGGCCGCGGCTCGGGCGCGGGCAGCCTCGTGGCCTACGCGCTCACGATCACCGACCTCGACCCGCTGCGCTACGACCTGCTGTTCGAGCGGTTCCTGAACCCCGACCGGATCTCGATGCCGGACTTCGACATCGACTTCTGCATGGACCGCCGCGAGGAGGTGATCCGCTACGTGCAGGGGCGCTACGGCCGCGACCGGGTGGGCCAGATCATCACCTTCGGCGCGATGCTGTCCAAGGCCGCCGTGCGCGACGTGGGCCGGGTGCTGGGCATGCCCTACGGCCAGTGCGACCAGCTGTCGAAGATGATCCCGGTCGAGGGC
>CAZWWR010000189.1:0-4994 GCA_964637265.1 uncultured Jannaschia sp. | reverse complement strand
GGCAGCTCCCCCTCCTCGGCCCAGAGCGTCAGCGCCTCCACGGCGGCCGGGATGAGGCCGTCGAGGTCGTCCGCCGCCGCGAAGCAGCCCGGGGCGTCGGGGAAGGACACCCCGTAGGCCGAGCCCTCGTCCTTGTGAACCACGCCGATGATGGGGCGCATCCTTGCCTCCTCAGAGCCATCCCGCCGCACGGGCGATGGCGCGCGCCGTGCCCAGCGGCAGGTCCTTCTTCGGGTGCGGGACGATCAGGACCTCGGCGCCCCGCACGAACTTGTGGTGCGAGCCGCGCACGCCCTTCAGGGACCAGCCCTCCGCCAGCAGACGCTTGACGATCCGTCGGCTGTCTCGCTCTGCCATGCGCAAATATATGTGTATAATCGGAGTTCGGCAAATCCTTCGTCCGACTCGGTGTAGTTCGGGGTCTCATTCGCCCGCATGCGTTGATCCGAGCACCCAATGGTGCTTTCCTGCCACAGGTGAGCGGCAGGTCCGGGGCGTGGCCGATCGAGCCCGGCGGCGTCGGCATGACGGAGGTGCGGGATGGCGCGAGGGGCGACGGCGCGGGCCAAAAGACAGGCGGGCGAGGATGAGGCCCGACGCGAGCGTCTGCTTCGCCTCCTGCGCCTCACCTCCTCTGACCGCGACGGCGAGGCGCTGGCTGCTCTACGACGCGCGACCCAACTCATAGACAGCATGGGTCTCGATTGGGACGCCCTCCTGATGGATCCCACGCCGTCCGAGGCTGCCCTCGTTGAGGCCATCCTGCGCGGCCGCCTCATGGGCCTCCGCGAGGGGCGCGCCGAGGCCCGCTGCGAGGCTCAAGCGGAGGTTCGTCGTGCCTACGCTCGCGGCGTGCGGGAAGGCGAGGCCCGTGGTCGCGACCGCCTTCTCTCCGATCTGGCCGCCTGCCCGGAACTGGCCCGGGCCCTCCTGGGCGGTCCCGCCCGGCAGGGGGGCGGACACGAAGGTCAGGGCACGGAGCAGGAGGTCGTCGCCTTCCCCCGGCCGGATGAGGGAGGCGGATCGGCAGCGGGCCCCGATGAGCACGCGAGAGACCGCGCGCTCATCGCCGCCGTCCTCGAAAACCCCGCCGCTCCTCCCCGCACCATCGCCTTCGTCGCCGACCTGGCCCGCTGGCTCGACACCCGCGGCCCACTGACCGCCGCTCAGGCCACCGCGCTGCGCCGAACCCACCTCCGATGGGGGCGCGGCGCCGCCTGACGCCCAGACGGCATCGAACCTGATCCACTGCCGGCCAAGCTCTGCGTGAGGGTCTGCGGGCGGCGCAACGTTCGACGTCGCCCGAGATGCCGCAACCAGCACACCATGCTTGAACAAGCAGCGACTCTTAGTCTAATCTGCAATAACGATTAGACATGGTGAGCGATCGTGCAGAGCTTCGTGATCGCGGAGAAGCCCGATCAGGCCCGTCTCTACAGGGAGGCCATCGGTGCCCGTTACGGCCCGATCCTCGCCGCGCGAGGCCACATCTTCGAGCTGGCCGAGCCCGAGGAGGTCGATCCGAACTGGAAGCGCTGGAGCGTCGGGCTCCTGCGTCCCGCAAACGGGTTCTTTCCGACCCGGCTCAAGCATGACGCGGACGCCCGCAAGCGGTTCAAGGCGATCCGGAATGCAGCGCGTGGGGCGGTCACGATCCTCGTGGCGACCGATCCCGACCGCGAGGGTGAGGGGATCGGCACGGCCATCGTCAACGCCCTGCGGCGCGACCACGGCTGGGGAGGCACCGTTCTGCGCGTGCTGCCCCTCGGGATGGACAAAGCGAGCCTCCAGCGCGCCTTCAACGAGGCGCAGCCGGGCGAGCGCTTTCGCCCGCTCTACCAGAGCTTCGTCGCCCGCCAGCAGGCCGATCAGATTTTCAACCTGTCGCTGACGCGCACCGCCAGCACGCTGTTCCGCCCGAAGGGCTGGAAGGGTGCACTGTCGGTTGGGCGCGTGCTGACCCCGACCCTGGGACTGGTGTGCCGGCGCGAGCGCGAGATCGGGGCGTTCGAGCCGCAGGACTACTTCCTGCCCTGGGTCGAGGTGGCAGGGGCGGCAGGGCGGGTCCGTCTGACCCATGCCCCGGCCGAGCCCGACCGCATCACGGACCGGGAGGCGGCCCGCCACATCGCCGCCGGCGCTGCGGCCTATGTCGGGCCCATCCGAGTGCGGCGCGAGCGCAAGACACAGGGCCCGCCGCCGCTCTTCTCGCTGGCCAAGCTCCAGGCGGAAGCCGCGCGCCGCTTCAAATGGCCGGTCAAGAAGACCACCGACGTGCTCCAGGCGATCTACGAGGCCAAGGCAGTCACCTATCCCCGCTCCTCGGAGATCAGCTTGCCGGAGAGCGAGATCGAGCGCGCCCTGGCCATGCTCACGGGCCTCATGTCCCTGCCGGGGTTCGGCTCGCCCTCCTGGGCGGGGTCAGGGCCGGTGATCCGGCGGCGCCGGGGCGCGTTCTCGGACGCGGACCTCAAGGGCGCGGCTCACTACGCCATCGTGCCGAACGCGGGCTCTCTGGGCGAATGGGCCGAGCTGCACACGCGCATGTCGGCCGACGAGCGGCGCCTCTTCGAGCTGATCGCTCGGCGCTACCTCGCCGCGGTCGGGCCGGATCGCGTCTACGACAGCACGCGGCAGTGGATCGACGTCGAGCGGCGCGCCTTCGCGGCCACGGGCACGGTGGAGCTGGTTCCCGGCTGGCGCGAGGCCGAGTCCCAGCCGGGTGCCGCGGATGAGAACGAGGACGCGGAGGCGGCGCGAGCCCTGCCACCCTTCGAGGATGGTGACCCGGTGCGGGCCGACGGCACGGGGGTCACCGACCGCCAGACCACGCCGCCGCCGCGGTTCACCGACGCCACCCTCATCCTGGCCATGATCGAGGCGTGGCGCCATGTGGACGACCCCGAGCTGCGCGCCGTGCTCAAGGAGACGGATGGGATCGGCACGGAAGCGACGCGCGGCGCCATCGTGGGCAATCTGCTCCACCGGGGCCTCGTGGTCCCCCAGGGACGCGGCGGGGCACTCATGGCAACCGAGGCGGGGATGGAGTTCTTCGCCATCCTGGAACGCGCGGTGCCCACGCTGCTCGACGTCGGGTTGACCGGCCGAATGGAGCTTCTCCTGGAGCAGGTGAAGTCGGGCGGGGCGAAGGCGGCGCCGGTGGTAGAGGAGATCGTCGGCGTCGCCGATGCGGCCTTGCGGAGCATGGTGGGTGCGAGGGACGGAGGCGCCGGGATCACCGCACGTCAATCTCGCCCCCCAACCGACGGCATGAAGAAGGCGGCCCGCCTCAAGGCCAAGCGCGAGGGCCGTCGTGTCCCCCCCGAGGTGCTGCGCGACGCCGAGGCGTGCCGTGCCTGGCTCGGGCCGTTGCCGGACAGGGGAGCCGCAGGTCCGGCCGGGGCGGGGCCGCATCCACCCAGCGTCAAAGCCCTCGACCTCGCGCGCCGCATCGCCGCCGAGCGCGGCGTGACGGTGCCCGCGGAGGCGGCCGGAACCGCACGCGGGCTCTCGGAGTGGATCGACGCTCAGAAGGCTCGGACAGGCGATGCCGTCGCAGGTTCCGGGGCGCCCTCGTCGAAGCAGGTCGGCTTCGCGGAGCGCATCGCGAGCCGCAAGAGGCTCAGTGTGCCACCGGAATGCTATCAGGATCGCCTTCGGATGTCGAAGTGGATCGAGACCCACAGCGGCGGGCGGTGATGTATATGCAGGTATCACACCATCCGCGTGATATACAGTTTGACCCAAGGTCTGCGTATATCGTATACCAGCCGCAGATAGAATATATCTCGGTTGGAAGGGACGCAGGCATGGCCCGGTTCGCGCTCAAGGAGGAGACGGAGGCGTTCGCTGCTCAGGTGGTGGAGCTTGTGGTGCCCAAGTATGCGAGCCGGTGGCGGGAGCGGGTGGAGCGCCTGTGGCGCGACGTTCAGGAACGCGGTCTCGCCGAGCGGACGGACAGCACGAAGAAGCTCTACATGAGCCGCTTCCGCACGGCTGTGCGGGACGCCTTGGAGGCTGCGGAGCTCGATCCTGCGCGGTGCGAACGGGTCCAGGAGGCGCTGATGGAGATCGTGCGCATCGATCGGTCGATCCTGACGCGGCTCAACGAGGGCTACCAGGCCAAGGTCAAGGCGGGGAACGCGGACCTCATCCTGGTGCCGGAGTGGGAGTGGTTGGTGAAGACCTTCCGTCTCATGCTCTCCGACGACGACATGGCGCATCGCGCCCTGGCGCTGATGGCGCTGACGGGGCGGCGCTTCGAGGAGGTGCTGCGGGCGGGCGACCTGGCCCCCAGCGTGGATGCCACCGAGCATGGCCGTGTTCGCCATCGCTGGCTTCTCGACTTCTCGGGCCAGCTCAAGACCCGCAGCGGTCGAGGGGAGGGGCGCGACGAGGCGTTCCGCATCCCCGTGCTCGCCCCGGCCGACGAGGTGCTGAGGGCGTTCCGCACGATGCGCGGCAGCCCCCGGGGTCGCGAGTGGGCGGGGGCGGACAAGCGCCAGCTCTCGACGACGTTCAACCCCGAGTTCAACCGAGCGCTCCAGGCGTCGCCGGCCGCGCGGTTCTGGCCCGAGGGCGCGCCGCTCACCCTCAAGGAGCTGCGCGCGCTCTATGCGGAGATCGCCTACGTCTCCTTCGCCCCGCGGACCACCCGGGCGCCCTACTACGCGCGCATCCTGGGCCACGGCGAGGACGACCTGACCACGGCGCTCAGCTACATGCGCTACTCGCTCAGCCGCGAGGCGATGCGTGAAGGGCAGGAGGAGATGAACCGCCTGACCCTGCTGCGGGAGCGGCGGATCGAGGAGGCGCGCGCCGCCAAGGCGGACGACGCACCGGAGGCCGACGACGAGGCGGGCGGGGAGCCGCACGGCGCCCCCCGCGCGAAGGGTGCGAATGCCCTGATCGAGGACTGACCTGCGCGAGGAGGAAGCGATGGCGAGGATCAACAACAAGCTCTACGTCCGGGGACGTTTCGTGCGCGACCCGGC
>CAZWWR010000188.1:0-5007 GCA_964637265.1 uncultured Jannaschia sp. | reverse complement strand
CGCCCGGCGTCGCCAGCCGCACCGTGCGCCCCGCCCCCGCCCCGCCGGCGAGGGCGCGCATCCGCGCCCGGTTGCGGCGCCGGGTGGCGAGGATGTAGCCGAGGAACTCCGGGTCGAGCCGTTCGGGGCAGCCGGGCGGCAGGTCGGGCCGGTCCTGCCCCCGTGCGTATTGCAGCCGCCGCGTCACCACCACGCGCCAGAGCCGCAGCGCGACCGGCAGGTCCAGCCAGACGATCAGATGCGCCCGCGCCGCCCGCCTCTCCCAGGTGGCGGAGAGCCCGCCCTCCAGCACCCAGGCATCGCTCTCCTCGATGGCGCGCACGAGCGGGATCTTCTCGGCCTTCGGCCGCTCCACCCAGCCGGGCCGCCAGTGGATGAGGTCGACATGGCGCACCGGGAGGCCGCGGCGGGCGCCCAGCGCCCGCGCGAGGGTCGACTTTCCCGCCCCCGGCGCGCCGACGATCATGACGCGGCGGATGCGGCCCCACGCCCCGGGCGGCAGCCCCGCCCCCTCCAGGCCCGGCCCGTCACTCCGCCGCGACGGTCGCCGCCTCATCGTCGTCCACCCCGATGAATCCGCCCGACTGCCGCGCCCAATAGCGGGCGTAGAGGCCGCCCCGGTCGAGGAGCCCGCGATGCGTGCCCTCCTCCACGATGCGGCCCCCGTCCATCACCACGATCCGGTCCATCCGCGCGATGGTCGAGAGGCGGTGGGCGATGGCGATCACGGTCTTGCCGTCCATCACCCGCTCGAGGGCCGCCTGGATGGAGGCCTCCACCTCCGAGTCGAGCGCCGCCGTCGCCTCGTCGAGGATCAGGACCGGCGCGTCCTTCAGGATCGCGCGGGCCAGCGCGATCCGCTGCCGCTGCCCGCCCGAGAGCTTCACGCCCCGCTCGCCCAGATGCGCGTCGTAGCCCGTCCGGCCCTTGCCGTCGCGCAGGCCGGTGATGAACTCGTGCGCCTCCGCCGCCCGCGCCGCCGCCTCGACCTCCTCCCGCCCGGCCCCCGGGCGTCCGTAGGCGATGTTGTCGAAGGCGGAGCGGTTGAACATGGCCGTCTCCTGCGTGACCATGCCGACCTGCCGGCGCAACGAGTCCTGCGTGACGTCCCGCAGGTCGTGGCCGTCCACGGTGATCCGCCCCCGCTCGGGATCGTAGAGGCGCAGGAGCAGCGCCACGAGCGTCGACTTCCCGGCCCCCGACGCCCCCACGACGCCGAGCTTCTCCCCCGGCGCCACCGAGAGCGAGAGGCCGCGCACGCCGCCGCCGCCATCCTCCTCGCCGCGCCCGTAGGTGAAGCTCACCGCCTCGAGCCCGATCCGTCCCTCGACGGGGGGAAGGTCGGGGGCGCCCTCGCGGTCGGTCAGCGTCCAGTGGGGCGTGAGGGTCTGCATCCCGTCCTCGATCTCGCCGATATCGGCATACATGCCCATCAGCGTGAACGAGACCCAGCCCGTCATCTGGGCGATGCGGATGGCCACCGCCCCGGCCGCGGCGATGGACCCGGGCGTGGCGGCGCCGGCCTGCCACAGCAGAAGCGTGCCCCCGATCAGCAGCACCGGCAGCAGGCCGGCCACGGTCATCAGCGCGAAGCGGAAGCCCGTCGAGATGCGGCCGAACTCCACCGCGCGCTCGCGGAACAGGGCCATCGAGTCGAGCGCCGCGCGATCCTCGTGGGCGGCGTGCCCGAAGAGTTTCACCGTCTTGATGTTGGTGATCGTGTCGACGACCTGCCCCGTCACCAGCGCCCGGGCACCCGCCCGCGCGGTGGAGCGCGCCCGGATCCGGGGGAGGAACCAGCGGATCATCAGGAAGTAGCCGACCAGCCAGCCGGCCAGCAGCAGGGCGATCCGCCAGTCGATCGTCGCCAGCAGCACCACCGAGCCCGCCAGCGTGGCCAGGGCGAAGGCGACCACGTTGATCACCTCGCCGGTCACGGAGGTCACGGCGCGCGCGGTCTGGGTCTGCTTCTGCGCGATGCGGCCCGCGAAGTCGTCGTCGAAGAAGGTGACGGCCTGCCCGAGCGTCCAGCGATGCAGCCGCGACTGGACGAGCGGGTAGAGGTTCGGCGGCAGGGCCAGCGAGTTGAAGGCGGCCGAGGTGCCGAAGACGAGCGGCCGCAGCAGGACGTAGAAGCCGACGAAGGCTGCGAGCAGCATCGCGTTCCGGGCGAGGTATTCCTCCGGCCCGTCCACCGCGCTGTCGATCACCGCGCCCAGGAGGAACGCGGAGACGACCTCGAACGAGCCCGCGAGCGCCGAGACCGCGAAGGCGATGCCCAGCACCGGCCATGAGCCGGACAGGCACCACGCCATGAAGGCGGCGAGAGTGCGGGGCGGCGGCCCGTCGGCCGGGTGGAACGCCGGGATCGACCGGGCGAAGCGGTCGGCCACGCGGTGGAGCGCGGGCGCGATCATTCGGCCGCCTCCGGGCTCGCGAGGGGGGCCGGTGCGTCGCCGCCGACGAAGCCGCCCGACTGCCGCGCCCAGAGGCGGGCGTAGAGGCCCCGCCGCTCGAGGAGGGCGTCATGGGTGCCCTCCTCGACCACGCGGCCGTCGTCGAGCACCACGATCCGGTCCATCGCGGCGATCGTGGAGAGGCGGTGGGCGATGGCGATGACGGTCTTGCCCTCCATCATGCCGTAGAGCGTGTCCTGGATGGCGGCCTCGACCTCGCTGTCGAGCGCCGACGTCGCCTCGTCGAGGACGAGCACCGGCGCGTCCTTCAGGATCACGCGTGCGAGCGTGATGCGCTGCCTCTGCCCGCCCGAGAGCTTCACCCCCCGTTCGCCGACATGCGCGTCGTAGCCCGTCCGGCCCTCCGGGTCCGTCAGCCCGAGGATGAACTCGTGCGCCTGCGCCTGCCGGGCGGCGGCCTCGATCTCGGCCTGCGTCGCGTCGTTCCGGCCGTAGGAGATGTTCTCGCGCACCGAGCGATGGAGCAGCGACGAATCCTGCTGGACCATGCCGATGGCCTCGCGGAGCGAGCCCTGCGTCACCGCGCGGACGTCCTGCCCGCCCACGAGGATGCGGCCCCGCTCGGCGTCGTAGAAGCGCAGGAGCAGCTTGACGAGCGTCGACTTGCCCGCGCCGGAGCGGCCCACCAGCCCGACCTTCTCGCCCGGCGCGACCCGCAGCGTCACGTCACGCAGCCCGCCCTGACCGCCGCCGTAGAGATGGGTCACGCCCTCGAAGGCGACGGAGCCGTCGTGCAGCGCGAGCGGCCGCGCGTCCGGCGCATCGGTCAGGCGGATGGGCTGGGTGATCGTCTCCATCCCCTCCTGCACCACGCCGAGCGCGCGGAAGAGATCGGACAGCGCCCACATGATCCAGCCGGTCATCGCGTTGAGCCTGAGCACCAGCGCGGCGGCCGCGGCCACGATCCCGACCGAGGCCGTGCCGGCCATCCACAGCGCGATCCCCCAGCCCACGACGCCCACGATCAGCAGGCCGTTGAGCACGGTGAGGACCACCTCCATCACCGTGTAGATCCGCATCTCGTGGCCGAAGGTGACGCGCGTCTGCTCGATGCTGTCCCTCGCGCGGTCCATCTCCTGCCCCTCGTGGGCGAAGAGCTTGACGGAGTGGATGTTCGTGTAGGCGTCCACCACGAGCCCGGTCGTGGCCGAGCGTGCGTCGGAGGAGGCCTTGGATGCCGGGGCGACGCGCCGGATCGTCCACCGGACGAGCAGGCCATAGAGCGCCAGCCAGACCAGGAGCGGGATGGCGAGCCGCGGATCGGCGGTCCAGAGCAGGATCAGCGCGCCCGCGGCGTAGGCCAGGGCGTAGGTGATCGCGTCGAACAGCTGGAACAGCGCGTCGCCCGCCGAGGTCGGCGTCTGCATGATGCGGTTGGCGATGCGCCCGGCGAAGTCGTCCTCGAACCAGCCGACCGACTGGCGCAGCACGTGCCGGTGCGAACGCCAGCGCACCTGGGCGCCGAACTGGGGCAGCACTGCGTTGTTCAGCAAAAGCGTCGTGAGCCCCTGCATGGCGGGCCGGAGGAACAGGATGAACAGCGCGGCGAGGATCAGCTCCGCCCCGTGCTCCGCCGCGAAGCCGCGCGGGTCGGCGCCCTCCAGCAGGTCGACCACCCGGCCCATGTAGGCGATCAGCCCGATCTCCACCGCCGCCACGATGACGGACATCGCCATCACGCCCGCGAAGATGCCGCGGAACGGCCGCGCATGGCCCATGAGGAAGGGCCAGAGGCGACGGGACGGCGTGTCCTCCTCCGCGTGGGGCGCGTAGGGATCCACGAGGGTTTCGAAGAACCGGAACATGGGGGGCCTTTCGGGCAGGCCCCTCATATAGAAGCTCAGGCCAGAAAGACCATGACCGCGGAGGCGGCGAGGAGCGCGGCCATGACGGAGGCGAAGATCCGCCATGCGCGCGGCGTCGTCAGCAGGTAGGAGAGCATCACGCCCGCCCCCGTCCAGAACAGGCACACGAAGAGGTTGATGCCGGCGAAGGCGCTCCCGATCCGCAGCGCCTCCTGCGCCGGCGGCAGGCCCGAGGCGAACCCGCTTGAGGCGGCGAGCGCCACGGCCCAGACCTTCGGGTTCACCCACTGGAACAGCATCGCCCGGCCCACGCTCCAGGGCCGGTCGCCTGCCTCCGCGCCCCGCCCCTCGCTCCGCAGGAGCGTCCAGGCCATCCAGAGGATCCAGGCCGCGGCGGCGACCTTCAGCGCGAGGGCGAGGCCCGGCGCGGAGAGGAGCAGCGCGCCGATCCCGAGCGCGGTGAGCCCCGCCGTTACCCCGACGCCGAGGGCGATGCCCCCCACGTGGGGCAGGCTCGCCCGCAGGCCGAAGCGGGCGCCCGACGCGGTGATGAGGATGACGTTCGGCCCGGGCGTGAAGAGCCCGGCGAAGACGAAGAGGTAGAGCGGGTCGATCACCGCGCCGCCCCGGTCGCCGCCCGGATCAGCGCCTCGCGCTCGATCCGCCCCTCCCGCCCGGCCCAGAGCGCGCGCGCCCGGGCCAGCCCCGCGCCGAGCGCGGGCCCG
>CAZWWR010000187.1:0-5017 GCA_964637265.1 uncultured Jannaschia sp. | reverse complement strand
TCAACAAGTCCCACGCCGCCGCCTACGCGGTGGTCAGCTACCAGACGGCCTGGCTCAAGGCGAACCACCCGGTCGAGTTCATGGCCGGGATCATGAACTCCGACATCCACCTGACCGACAAGCTCGCCGTCTATGCCGAGGAGGTGCGCAAGCCCCTCTCGCGGAACGGGCTGGGGCTTGAGGTCGTGCCGCCCTGCGTCAACCGCTCGGACGCCTGCTTCAAGGTGGTGGACGGCGCGCTCGTCTACGCGCTCGGCGCGCTCAAGAATGTCGGGCCCGAGGCGATGAAGCTGATCGAGGAGGGCAGGGCGGGCCCGGACGGCGGCGGCCCCTACGCCACGCTCTTCGACCTCGCCCGCCGCGTCGACCTCAAGCGCATCGGCAAGCGCCCGCTTGAGATGCTCGCCCGCGCCGGCGCCTTCGACCAGCTCGACCCGAACCGCGCCCGTGCCCTCGCGGCGCTCGATCCGCTCGTCGCCTACTCGGCCGCCATCCACGAGCAGCGCGGCTCCTCCCAGGTCTCGCTCTTCGGCGAGGCGGGCGACGACCTGCCCGAGCCGCGCCTGCCCGAGCGGGACGACTGGCTGCCCGCCGAGCGTCTGTCGGAGGAGTTCGCCGCCATCGGATTCTACCTCTCGGGCCACCCGCTCGACGACTACATGGCGAGCCTGCGCCGCAAGGACGTCAAGACCTTCGCCGAGGTGCAGGAGATCGCCGCCCGGGGGCCCGCGCTCGTGAAGATGGCCGGCGTGGTGGCCCACCGCCAGGAGCGCAAGTCCGCCCGCGGCAACCGCTTCGCCTTCCTCGGCTGCTCGGACCCGTCGGGCCAGTTCGAGTGCATGGTCTTCTCCGACGTGCTCGAGGCCGCCCGCGACGAGCTCGAGCCCGGCGCCCGCGTCCTGCTCACCGTCGAGGCGACGCAGGAGGGCGACCAGCTCCGCCTCCTCGCGCGCGGCGCCGTGCCGGTGGACGAGGTCGCCCAGGCCGGGGCGCCGGCGGGCATCCGGGTGTTCCTCGAGGGCCATGCGGGCGTCGACGGGCTGGCCAAGCTGCTCGCCCGGATGGGGCGCGAGAAGGGCCCCCGCGGGCCCGTCCACCTCTGCCTGATGGCCGAGGGGCTTCCCGGCGAGGTCGAGCTCCGCCTGCCCGACCTCTACCCGACCGGCCCCCAGGCCCGCGGCGCGATCCGCTCCCAGCCGGGCGTCAGCATGGTCGAGGAGGTCTGACCGCCGCGCCGCGCTCCCCGGGCCGCCCGGGTGGAAGCGCGGTCTTGTCGGGCGCCGGCAGGGGGGCAGCCTCGGTCCCCGCTACGACAGGATGCGAGCCCGGCATCCCCGGGGCGGCCGCAGGGGCGCCCGACGGAACCCGTATCTGCTCGTTCGGAGCGACGAGCCGCGCGAGCGCCAGACCGGGGGACGACGTAGCAACGGAGCCACGACGCCTCTCACGCCCGATCCGGGCGACCGTCCCTCCACAAGACGCCGTCTCACGAGCGCCGCCCCACGGCCCCGGTCCGGCGCCGGCCCGGCGGACCCGACGCCCCTCGGTTTCGTGCCGGGACGACACCGAGCGTGGCGGATCCGGGAGGCCCCGAGGCTCTTTCGGTCTCGGAGGGGCCGAACCTCTGCCGGAAGCACGAGCTGTCCCGCCCCTGTCGAGGAGCCCGCGGGGGCCGTGTGCGAACGTTCCCTTCGATCGCCCCGCAGACGGGTCGTCCGCGAGCACGGATCGACAGGACCCCGGTCGGCCATCCGGTCACACGCCGCCGGGCACCTGTCGGATCTCGATGACTCCCGCATCGTCCCCGCGGAGCTCTCGTCGCGCCCGAGCACCCTCCCGGCCGCTGAAGCCTAAGAACCGGCCCCACCCGCACTGAACGTCTCACCTACATGCCGTAAAGGAACGCGTCCCACCTGTCCTGCCGGCCGATCACGCGGCGATGGCTCCCCCTGATCCGGTTCGCATCCCTATCCGCTGGCACATCCTCCCAATCTGCGTCGGGTCGGCGTCGAGTAGTGCCCTGACGGCCCGGGGCTTCACTCGGATGCCACTCCGCACGCAACCCCGCCCGAACCGCCGGTCCGCTCCCCATCGACCGGCGTCCGCCCCCATCCGGCCCACGCGCCTGCATCCCGCCCCTCGTACCGCCACGGTCCCGTCGGAGGCATGGAAGGAGCCCCCGTCCACCGTCCGACGGACGGACCCCCGAGCCCGCGCCCGGACGCCCGGCCCCCATCGCACCAGACTCGCCTGGAGGACCTGCCCCGCCGGGTCCGACTGGCCCCCGCACGGACATCACCGACCACGTCCCGTCCGCGAGCCCGAACGACCCGCCCGGGATCGGCGGGGGGCCGCCGGAACGCCGCCCCTGCCGGTCCCGCATTTGACCTCCCCCGCTCCCGGTCCAGTTGTGCCGGGCGTGCGGCGATCGACCGCCGTGCAGAAGGAGGGAGACCCCACCCATGACCCAGACGTTCATCCAGCTCGACCGCCGCCGGCTGCTCAAGCTCGCCGCGGCCGGGGCCGGCGTCTCGGCCCTCGGCGCCTGCGCCGGAGCGGCCGGGGGCGACGACATCGTCGACACCGCAGTCGGCGCCGGCACCTTCACGACGCTTGTCGCCGCCGTGCAGGCCGCCGGCCTCGAGGAGACGCTGCGAGGGCCCGGCCCGTTCACCGTCTTCGCCCCGACCGACGACGCCTTCGCGGCCCTTCCCCCGGGAACCGTCGATTCGCTCCTGCTGGAGGAGAACGTCGAGCAGCTTCGCAGCATCCTGACCTACCACGTCGTGCCCGGCACGGCGCTGTCGGAGACGCTGGACGGCCAGCGCGGCCAGCTCACCACCGTGCAGGGCGGCACCCTGCTCGTCGACGGCACGGGCGATGGCGTGACGGTGAACGGCGTTAGCGTGATCACCCCCGACGTCACCGCGTCGAACGGCGTCATCCACGTGGTCGATCAGGTGCTCCTGCCCTCCTGATCCGACGGATCCGGCCGGCCGCGCGTTCCGTGGCCGGCCTCCCGCCCGCCGCGGCCCCGCGGGCGCGGTCCCGATTCTCCCACCCCCCGCTCGATCGGCCTGCGAGGCTCGCCCACCCCTGTTGGCCCGGGCGGCGCACCGCTCGGCGGCCGGCCTCGTCCGGAATGAAGGGTGACAGCGCGATCGAAATTGACCTAACGTAAGATCGACCGGTCCGATCACGGACGGCAAGGGGGAAATTCGAGATGACGCGCATGATGGCGGTGGCCGCGCTCGCGGTGATGACGGCCGGTTCGGCACACGCCCTGGGCATCGTCCCCGGCGGGCCCGTCTCCGCGACCTTCCACGAGGATTTCGGGGTCTTCACCGGGTCCGGCACCCAGCTCGACGGCGGCGCCTGCGACTACGACTCGGTCTCGGGCTGCGACATGCAGACCGACGACGGGGGCACCTTCCTCTACGGCTTCGACTGGGTGGACGAGGACACCTTCGCGATCGCCCTCGTCGACGACGCCTTCTCCTCTGGCCCGGAGGACATCGTCGTCACCGCGACCGTCAGCCTGATGAGCGACATCCTCTCGATCGTCGAGGCGCCGGGGGACATCCTCGGCTTCCTCTTCGACCCGATCGACAACGACACCTCGCCGATCACCAGCCTCGCCACCTCGACCATCGGCTTCACCACTACGGCCGGCGGGGCCACGATCGAGGTCGCGCTGGAGGGGATCGACGAGTTGTTCTACCCCGACGGCGGCTACGTCATCGAGTACGACGTGACCTTCGCCGACGCCCAGCCCGGCGTCGTCCCGCTGCCGGCCTCCGCGCTCCTCCTCCTCGGCGCCGTGGCCGCCATCGCGCCGTTCCGCCGCCGCCGCCGCTGACACCGCCGCCGCACGCGCCTGCCGCCCCCCGCGGAGGCGTCAGGCGCTCCGCCGGAGCCACGCGCGGAACGTGCGGAGCACGTCGCTCTTCGGTCCGGGGGCGGTCACGATGTGGTAGCCGATCCCCTCCACCTCCAGCTCCGTGACCGGCACGAGCAGGCCGTCCTCGATGTCCCTCTGCAGGAGGCCGCGGCTCTGCAGCCCGAGACCCAGCCCCGCCCGGATGGCCGACAGGACCATGCCGTTCGTCGCGAAGGTCCACACCGTCATCGCCTCGGGATCCGCGTCGAGCGCGCGGGCGACGTAGCGCTGCTCGGCGCGGTAGGGGTCCATGATCCAGACCTCGGCCAGGAGCAGCGCGCCGATCTCCTCCCGGTCCCCGGCCTCCTGCATCCCCCGCGAGAGCCGTTCCGCGACCGACGGGGCGGCGACCACGGTGAAGCCCCCATGCGTCAGCGGCTCGACCTCGACCCCCGTCCAGTTCCCGTCGCCGTAGCGGATCGCGAGATCGTAGCCGTCGCGCCGCAGGTCCACGACCTCGGGCGAGGGCGTGATGGCCACCGAGACGCCCGGATGCTCCGCCCAGAACCGCCCGATCCGCGGCATCAGCCAGTGCTCCGCGAAGGCCGGCGTCGTGGTGACCTGCAGGGGCCGGGCGCGGCGCCGGTCCTCGAGGTCCCGGCAGGCCGCGGCGAGCGTGCCGAACCCGTCCCGCAGGCCCTGCGCCAGGAGGGCGCCCTCCGTCGAGCAGGCCATCCCCTGACCCTGGCGGTGCATCAGGCCGGTGCCGAAATGCCGCTCCAGCGCGCGGACGTGGCCCGCGATCGCGGCATGGGTGACGTTGAGCTCCCGCGCGGCCCCGGAGAGCGAGCCGAGCCGGGCCGCCGCCTCGAAGGCGCGGAGCGCGGAGAGGGAGGGGATGTCGCGCCAGTCGACCATGGCCAATTCGTGACGGATGTCAGCAAGGCTTACAACCACGGAATGGTCGGAACTGGCGTCGCGGGCGATCCGGGCGCATGGGGGAGGAGTTCGCAACCCTCTTCCCCCGGAGGCCATCATGTTCCACGTCCTCGCCGATTTCCTTCTCGGAGCGGGCCTTGCCCGCCGCGAGAGCCACCGCGCCCCGATGCGCTCGCCTTCCCGCGCGCGTCACCAGTC
>CAZWWR010000186.1:0-5038 GCA_964637265.1 uncultured Jannaschia sp. | reverse complement strand
CGCCCGGCGCGCCGGCGACGGCGGGCGCGGGGGCCGGCACGGCGGTGGACTTCCAGAACAGCGTGCTGCCGGCGCGGGCGAAGCCCACCACCGTCAGCAGCGAGCCCGCGAGGATCGCCGTCCAGGCCCAGGCCATGGCGCCGGGATCGCGCAGCGAGTCGAGCACGAGGAGCTTGCCGAGGAAGCCGCTGAGCGGCGGCATCCCGGCCATGCCGATGGCCCCGGCGAAGAACAGCGCCGCGAGCAGCCCGTTCTGGGTGATCGGCGGCAGGGTGCGCAGCGTGTCGGCCCGCCGCTGGGCGACCACGAGGTCGGCCACGAGGAACAGGCAGGCGGCGGCGAAAGTGGAGTGGACCATGTAGTAGAGCGCCGCGGTGGTGGCCGTGGGCGTGAAGGCGGCCACGGCCACGAGCAGCGTGCCCATCGAGCCCACCACCGAGAACGAGATCAGCGGCAGCAGCCGCCGCGCCCCCAGCACGCCGAAGGCGCCCACGGCGATGGTGGCGACCGCGGCGGGGAACAGCCACTCGCCGGTCAGGCCCTCGGTGCCCGGCACGCCCGGCCCGAAGGCCAGCGTGTGGACCCGCAGTATCGCGTAGGCGCCGACCTTCGTCATGATGGCGAAGAGCGCGGCCACGGGGGCGGGGGCGTTGCTGTAGGTGGCCGGCAGCCAGAACTGCACCGGGAAGAGCGCGGCCTTCACCGCGAACACGACCATCAGCAGGATCGCCGCGACCCGGACGAGGGCGGCCTCCTCGGGCGGGATCTCGGGGATGCGGGCGGCGAGGTCGGCGATGTTGAGCGTGCCGGTGGAGGCGTAGAGCGTGCCGAGCGCGAACAGGAACAGCGTCGAGCCCGCGAGGTTCATCACCACGTATTGCAGGCCCGCGCGCATCCGCTCCCGGCCCCCGGAGTGGATCATCAGCCCGTAGGAGGCGATCAGCAGCACCTCGAAGAACACGAAGAGGTTGAACACGTCGCCCGTGAGGAAGGCGCCGCAGATGCCCATGAGCTGGAACTGGTAGAGGGCATGGAAGTGCCGGCCCCGTGCGTCCCAGCCGGAGGCGACGGCGTGGACCAGCACGATCAGCGCCAGCGCCGCCGTCAGCAGCACCATCAGCGCCGACAGCCTATCGAGCACCAGCACGATGCCGAAGGGCGCGGGCCAGTCCCCCAGTCGGTAGACGTGGGTCACGCCGTCGGCCGCGAGCGCGACGAGGCCCACCGCCACGCAGAACAGCACCGCCGTGCCCGCGAGCGAGGCGGTGCGCGCGAGCGTCATGTCGTGGCGCATGACGAAGCCGATCAGCGGCGCGAGCAGGGCCGGCAGGACGACCGGGACGATGATCCAGTGCATCATGCGCGGCCGCCCCCGAGGCTCGTCCCCTCCGGGGCCACCGTGCCGGTGCCCGGCCCGGAGCTGCGGTCGTCCTCGGGGGCGTCGTCGCCGGCGGGCGGCGGATCGATGTCGATGCGGTCGCTCTCGGCCTCGAAATAGGCGACGAGCCCGACCATCACGAGCACTGCCGTCATCCCGAAGGAGATGACGATGGCCGTCAGCACGAGCGCCTGGGGCAGGGGATCGGAGTAGGTCGCCTCGCCGTATTTCGACAGGATCGGCGACTGGTCGATGGCGAGCCGGCCGCTGGCGAAGAGGAACACGTTCACCGCGTAGGAGAGCAGCGCGATCCCGAGGATCACCGGGAACGTCCGCAGCCGGAGCAGCAGGTAGACGCCGCCCGCCGTGAGCACGCCCACCGCGCTGGCCACCACGACCTCCATCTCAGCGCTCCTCGGCGGCGACGGGGGCCGCGCGGTCGGAGGGGTCGTAGTCCATCGGCTCGAGGTTTACCGTCTCGCCGGCATAGCCGGCGATGCGGCTCAGGCTGTAAAGCATCAGCATGACCGCCCCCAGCACGGTCAGGAACACGCCCAGGTCGAAGAGCATCGCCGTGGCGAGCTCGAACTCCTCGATGGGCGGCAGGTGGACGTAGGTGAAGGCGCTGGTCAGGAAGGGCTTGCCGGCGAGCCAGGAGCCCACCCCGGTGAGCCCCGCGATCACCACGCCCACCCCGATCAGCGTGTGGTACTTGATGCGCTGCCGGGCCTGCGTCCAGGCGAAGCCCGAGGCCATGTACTGCATCAGGAGCGCGATGGCGACGACGAGCCCGGCCACGAAGCCGCCGCCCGGCTGGTTGTGCCCCCGCAGGAAGATGTAGAGGCCGACGATGATGGCGATGGGCATGAGCACGCGCGTCACGATCACCATCATCAGCGGGTGGCGGTCGCGCGAGCGGTTCTGCGCGTAGTCGGTGTTGCGCAGGCGCCTGGCCGCGGGGCCGTCGAGCAGCGCGTGCATCAGCGCGTAGATCACGAAGCCCGCGATGCCGAGCACGATGATCTCGCCGTAGGTATCGTAGCCGCGGAAGTCGACGAGGATGACGTTGACGACGTTGGTGCCGCCGCCGCCCTCGTAGCTGTTGGCGATGTGATAGTCGGAGATCGTGTCGATGTCGCGCCGGAGGAAGGTGTAGGCGAGCGCGCCGACGCCGCCGCCGGCGAGGAGCGCGATGCCGCCGTCGCGCGCCCGCAGGCCGGCCGAGCTCTCGCGCGGGGTGACCTTGGGCAGGTAGTGCAGCGCGAGCAGCAGCAGCATGATCGTGACCGTCTCGACGGAGATCTGCGTGAGCGCGAGATCGGGCGCCGAGAGGTAGACGAAGCCCGCCGAGATGGTCAGCCCGATGATGCCCACGAGCACGAGCGCCCGGAAGCGGCGGTGGTGGGTGACCACCACGAACACCGTCGCCGCCACCAGCATGATCCAGCCGATCCCGACCACGAGCGGCACCGGCAGGATGCCGCGGGTGGGCGCGCCGGTGCCGCTGCCCAGATAGGCGATCGCGCCGAGCGCCACGGCGGCGGCGGTGAAGATGGCGAGATAGCGGCTGATCGCGCCGTTATGCGCGGCGCGGGTGACGCCGCCCGTGAAGGCGACCGCGCCCGCCATCATCCGGTCGAAGATGTCCTTCGCCTCGGGGCGGGGCGCGTCGATCCAGATCCGGTCGAGCGGGCGGTGGAGGAAGAAGAGCAGCGCGGCGCCCGCCACCGTGGCGAAGATCGACATCCACAGGGCCGGGGTGAAGCCGTGCCAGATCTTGAGGTAGGGCGCGAGCTCGGCGCCCGTCACGGCGCTGGCCGCGGCGCCGACGATGGGCTCGGCGAGGAAGGGGGCGACGCCGATCACCACCACGAGCGTGGCCAGCAGCGCGGGCGCGGCCCACATCCCGAAGGGCGGGTCGTGGGGCGCGTGGGGGTAGTCGTCGCGCACCGGCCCGAGGAAGACGTGGGCCACGAAGCGGAACGAGTAGGCCACCGAGAGCAGCGCGCCCAGCGTGGCGAGCACGGGCACGGCGTAGTGGCTTCCGGCCCAGGTGGTGTGGGCGGCCTCCTCGAGCATCAGCTCCTTCGACAGGAAGCCGTTGAGCAGCGGGATGCCGGCCATCGACAGCGCCGCGATGGTGCCGATCGCGAAGGTGATGGGCATCAGGTGCCTGAGCCCGCCGAGGCGCTTGATGTCGCGGGTTTGGCTCTCGTGGTCGACGATGCCGGCCGTCATGAACAGCGCGGCCTTGAAGGTGAGGTGGTTGATGATGTGGAACACCGCCGCCACCGCCGCCGCCTGCGTGCCGAAGCCCAGCAGCATCGTCAGCAGGCCCAGGTGGCTGACGGTGGAGAAGGCGAGGAGCGCCTTCAGGTCGTCCTTGAACAGCGCGATGAGCGCGCCCAGCACCATCGTCACGAGGCCCGTGGTGGCGACGATGTAGAACCACGCGTCGGTGCCCGAGAGCACGGGCCACATCCGGGCCATGAGGAACACGCCCGCCTTCACCATCGTGGCCGAGTGCAGGTAGGCCGAGACGGGCGTGGGCGCGGCCATCGCGTTCGGCAGCCAGAAGTGGAACGGGAACTGCGCCGACTTGGTGAAGGCGCCGAGCAGGATCAGGATCAGCGCGGGCAGGTACCATTCCGAGGCGCGGATCTCGTCGCCGGCCTGGAGGATGTCGGTGAGCTGGTAGCTGCCGGCGATGTTGCCGAGGATGAGCATTCCGCCGATCATGGCGAGCCCGCCCGCGCCGGTGACGGCGAGCGCCATCCGCGCGCCCTGCCGCCCCTCGGGGAGGTGCTTCCAGTAGCCGATCAGCAGGAAGGACGACAGCGAGGTCAGCTCCCAGAAGATGAGCAGGAGCAGGATGTTGTCGGAGATCACGATGCCCAGCATCGCGCCCTGGAAGAGCAGGAGGTAGGTGTAGAACTGCCCCATCGGATCGTCGCCCGAGAGGTAGAACCGGGCGTAGAGCGTGATCAGCAGGCCGACGCCGAGGATCATCCCCGCGAACAGGAGCCCCAGCCCGTCGAGGAAGAACGACGCCGACAGCCCGAGCTGCGGCAGCCAGTCGAGCTGGGCCTGGACGACCTCGCCGCGCAGCACCGAGGGCGCGAGCACGAGGAGCGCGACGAGGGCGAGCGCGGTGGGCACGGCCGTGGCGGTGGCGCAGGCGTTGCGCCCGGCCCGGATCATCACCCCGGGCACCAGCGCCCCGAGGAACGGCAGGACCGCGATCAGGAGGAGCAGGTGCCCGGCATGGCTCATCGTACCGCCTTCGTCTCGGCCTGGGATCCGTTCGACGCCTATCGGCGGGGCAGGGCAGGCACAACGAAGCGTTTTGCCGCGCGGACCGAAGGTTGACGCGGCGCCCGCCCCTGCCGCACGCTTCGCGCCGGACTTCCGGCGCCCGCCGCGCGGGGCCGCCGGGCGGGATCCTGTGAGGCCTCGGGCGCCCGGTCCGGCCCGGGCGCGCGCGTCGCCGGTGCTTCGTGTGCTCCTCGCGGTTCCGCCCATTCGGGATGACGGGTCTCCGCGTCGGGCGGGCCGGCGGACCGGGCAGCCCCATCCGGGCGAACGGCGACGGAAGAGGGCAGGTCGCCGCGCTACTGGTGTCCGGCCGCCGCCGTGGTGCGACCGTGCGGCGGGCGGGGT
>CAZWWR010000185.1:0-5055 GCA_964637265.1 uncultured Jannaschia sp. | reverse complement strand
CCCCCCTTCCCTCCGCACGGCTCCTCGCGCCGCGCTGCGCGGGCGGGGGCTGGAGGATGGGGCCTGCGTCATGCGCCCCGCCTACGACGTGCCGCGCCGGTCCGCCACTCCGGGAAGGCGGCGCCCCGGCCCGGCGGGCCCGGAGGCGTCAGGCGCTCCGCGCCGCGGCATCGCCGGGCGCGAAGAGATCGCGGTAGCGGGCGCGCAACTCGTTCTTCTGGACCTTGCCCATCGCGTTGCGCGGCAGCTCCTCCACCGCGATCAGCCGCCGGGGGTGCTTGTAGCGCGCGAGCCTGCCGCGGAGCTCCGCCTCCACCGCCGCGAGGTCCGGCGCGGCGCCGGGCTCGGGCACGAGAAGGGCCACCGGCGTCTCGCCGAAATCGGGATGCGGCACGCCCACGACGGCCGACTCGGCCACGCCCGGCTGCTCGTCGAGCACCGACTCCACCTCCTTGGGATAGACGTTGTAGCCGCCGGAGATGATGAGGTCCTTCTCGCGCCCGACGATGGTCAGGTAGCCGTCCTCGTCGAACCGCCCCATGTCGCCCGTCACGAAGAACCCCGTGTCCCGCAGCTCGGCGGCCGTCTTCTCCGGCATCCGCCAGTAGCCCGCGAAGACGTTGGGCCCGCGCACCTCCACGATCCCCGTCTCCCCGGCGGGCAGGGGCGCGCCCCCGCCATCGGCGACCACGACCTCCGCGCCCGGCAGGGGCAGGCCCACCGTGCCCGCGCGCCGCTCCCCGTCATAGGGGTTGGAGGCGATCATGTTCGTCTCCGTCATGCCGTAGCGCTCGAGGATGCGGTGGCCCGTGCGCTCCTCGAAGGCCGCGTGCGTCTCGGCCAAGAGCGGGGCCGAGCCCGACACGAACAGGCGCATCCCCGCCGCCCGCTCCCGCGTCAGGCGCGCGTCGGCGAGCAGCCGGGTGTAGAAGGTGGGCACCCCCATCATCGCCGTCGCCTCCGGCATCAGGCGCAGAATCTCCTCCGCGTCGAAGCCCGGCAGGAAGATCATCGCGCCGCCCGCGGCGAGCGTCACGTTCGTCGCCACGAACAGGCCGTGCGTGTGGAAGATCGGCAGCGCGTGGAGCAGCAGGTCGGCCTCGGTGAACCGCCACAGCTCGCTCAGCGCGAGCGCGTTGGACAGGAGGTTGCCCTGCGTGAGCATCGCCCCCTTCGAGCGCCCGGTGGTGCCCGAGGTGTAGAGGATCGCCGCCAGGTCCCCCTCCGCCCGGTCGACCGGCGCGTGGGCGTCGGGCAGGCGGCCGGCCGCCTCGGCGAGGCTCCCCCCGCCGCGGGCGTCGAGCGTGCGGGTCGCGGCGCCGAGCCTCTCCGCGATCGCCGCCGCGCCGTCGCGGCGGGACGGGTCGCACACCACCATGCGCGCCCCGCTGTCCTCCGCGAAGTAGGCCAGCTCCTCGTCGGTATAGGCGGTGTTGAGCGGCAGGAAGGCCACCCCCGTGCGCGCGCAGGCGGCGTAGAGCGCCAGCGCGTCGGGCGACTTGGCCACCTGCGCGGCGAGCCGGTCGCCCGGCGCGAGCCCGGCCTCGATGAGCGCGTTCGCCATCCGGGCGGAGCGGGCGAGGAAGGCGTCGTAGCCCAGCGTGCCGCCGTCGGGCAGGCGGAGGAAGGGCGCGTCGCGGCCGGCATGGCGGCCGAGGAGGCGGTCGAAGAGCGGGTTGGGCATGGGGCCTCCTCAGACGGCGGGGCGGTCTCGGGCCGCGAGCGCCCGGACCTCCGGGCTGGCGGCGATCTCGCCGGCGGCCGCGAAGCGCTCGTGGTTCGCCGAGGTCCGGTCGAGATCGTAGCGGTAGCTGACCATGGCGCCGCCCGACTGCGCCCGCCCCTTGGGCGAGGTGTCGGCGCCGGCATGGACGGCGTGGACGAGCGCGCCGTTACCGAGGTGGAAGCGCGCCACCGGGTCGCGCGGGCGGCCCTTCGCGTCCTTCGCCTCCAGCAGGTAGCGCGCGGCGAGCCTGCGGGCGGCCTCGTCGCCCGCGACCTCCGCGCCTTCCCCGTCCTCCGTCCCGCCGAGCGCCTCGCCCGTCTCCTCGGCCCAGCGGGCGAGGCCCGGGATGGGCGAGAGCGTGACGAAGCCGCGCAGCCCCGGCAGGTCGGCGGCGAGGTCGGAGGCCACCTGCTTGATCAGCGAGTTGCCGAAGGAGATCCCCGCGAGCCCCGCCTGGCAGTTGGAGATCGAATAGAACACCGCCGTGTCCGCCTCGCCCGCCTCCAGCGGCTCCCGGTCGCGGGCCAACAGGCCCTGGATCGAGTCCGGGACGCCGCGGGTCAGCGCCACCTCCACGAAGATCAGCGGCTCGTCGGGCATCGCCGGGTGGAAGAAGGCGAAGCAGCGGCGGTCGGGCGGCGCGAGGCGGCGGCGCAGGTCGTCCCAGCCGGAGATGTCGTGGACGGCCTCGTACTCGATCAGCTTCTCGAGCAGGTGCGCCGGCGTCTCCCAGTCCATCGGCCGGAGCACGAGGAAGCCGCGGTTGAACCACGAGGACAGCAGGTGCCGGTAGTCGAGGTCGAGCGCCTCGAGCGCGGCGTCGCCGTCGCTCAGGCGCAGCAGGTCGGCCCGCATCGCCACCAGCTCGCCGGTGGCGCCGGGCACCGCGTTCAGGCGGCGGATCACCTCCTGACGCGGCGGCTCGGCGGCGGCGGCGAGGCGGCGGTAGGCGGCCCGCGACGGCTCCGCCTCGTAGGCGTCGAGCGCGTCGCGCAGCTCCCCCGGCTCGATCCCCATCCCGGCGAGCAGGCGCAGGAACGACAGCTTGGCCGCGTCGTCGGCGCGGGCGTAGCGGTCGAGGATCTGCCGGGCCAGCGCCAGCCCCGAGACCTCGCCCGCCGCCGAAAGCAGGTCGCGCAGCAGCTCGTCCGCCGGGCGGTCGGCCGGCGTCCCGCCCCGCAGGCGCGGCCGCCGCTCCAGGATCGTGGAGAGCATGTCCGCGAGCAGGCTCACAGCGCGCCTCCCAGGGCCGGGCCCATCACCGCGTCGGGCAGCCAGGTGGCGAGGCCCGGGAACAGGCACAGCAGGACGATGGCGATCACCATGCAGCCGACGAAGGGCAGCGAGCCGGTGAGGATCGTCTTGAGCTTGATGTCCGGCGCGATGCCGTTGATCACGTAGAGGTTGAGCCCCACCGGCGGCGAGATCAGGCCGATCTCCATGTTGATCGTCAGCACCACCGCGAACCAGATCGGGTCGAAGCCCGCCGTGGTGATGATCGGCAGCAGGATCGGCGCGGCCATCAGGATCACGGCCACGGGCGGCAGGAAGAAGCCCGCGATGACGAGGAAGACGTTGACCGCGCCCATCAGCACCCAGCGGTTGACGTCGAGCGTGCCGATCCACTCGGCGATGGACTGAGTGATGAACAGCGACGACAGCATGTAGGAGAACACGCCCGCCGCGCCGATGATGAACAGGATCATCACCGATTCCTTCGTCGTGTCCCGCAGCACGTCCCACAGGCGCAGCGGCGACCACAGCTTGTAGATGACCATCGCGATGATCAGGCAGAGCAGCGCCCCGATCGCGGCCGTCTCGCTGGGCGTCGCGATGCCCCCGTACATGGCGTAGAGCACGCCGAGGATGATGGCGATGAAGGGCAGCACGCGCGGCAGCACCTCGAGCCGCTGGCGCAGCGTGTAGGTCGTGGGCGCCAGCACGGACGCGTCGCCCGACCGCCACGTGGCGTAGAGCGACCACAGCATGAACAGCCCCACCAGCATCAGCCCCGGGATCACCCCGGCGAGGAACAGCCGGCCGATCGACGTCTCGGTGGCGATGCCGTAGACGATCATCGTGACCGAGGGCGGGATCAGGATGCCCAGCGTGCCGCCCGCCGCGATCGAGCCCGCCGCGATGCCGTCGGGATAGCCGCGCTTGCGCATCTCGGGGATGCCCATCTTGCCGATCGCCGCGCAGGTGGCGGGGCTCGACCCCGACATCGCCGAGAACAGCGCGCAGGCGCCCAGGTTCGACACCACGAGCCCGCCCGGCACCCGCGTGAGCCACCGCTCCAGCGCCTCGTAGAGATCCGCGCCCGCCCGCGTGGAGGCGATCGAGGCGCCCATCAGGATGAACATCGGGATGGCGAGGAGCGCGAAGTTGTCGAGCTTGCCGAACATGATCTCCGGCATGAGCTCCAGGCTGCGCATCCCGTCGAAGGCGACGAGGAAGCCGCCCGAGACGATCAGCAGGCCGAGCGCGACCGAGACGCCCGAGAACAGCACCAGGATCGTGGCGACGGCGACGAGCGCGCCGAGCAGGAGCGGGTCCATCGGCCTAGTCCTCCAG
The DNA here is from genome assembly GCA_964637265.1 of uncultured Jannaschia sp. Lineage (GTDB taxonomy): Bacteria > Pseudomonadota > Alphaproteobacteria > Rhodobacterales > Rhodobacteraceae > Jannaschia. The sequence continues at coordinate 755 of CAZWWR010000185.1, read as the reverse complement.
TCCGAAGGGCGTGTCGACGCCCGTCGCCACGGCGACGATGTCGGCCACGAGTTGCAGCAGCAGGAGCGCGAGCCCCACGACGAGCGACAGGTAGGGGATCCACAGGCGCACGCCCCAGACGGTGTCGGACCGCCAGCCGCGCGAGAAGGCCATGTGCCAGAACTCCCAGGCGTAGAAGAGCATGATCGCCACGATCGCCGCAGAGAGCCCCATCGTGACGTAGCACATGATCCGCCGCGCCCGCCCCTTCAGCGCGAGCGGGACGAGGTCCACGTTGACGTGGCCCCGCAGCCGCTGGACGTAGGGGAGCCCGACGAGCGTGGCGGCGATCATCAGGTAGATCACGGCCTCCGTCTGCCAGACGGTCGAGCCGTTCAGCACGAAGCGCACGAAGATCATCTGGCAGGTGATGCCGACGGCGGACACGATCATCGCCGCCGAGGCCCAGCCCGCGAGGGTCGAGATCCGGCCGACCGCGACGAGGAACGCGTTTCCCCCGTCGCGGGCGGCATGTGCGGAGGAGGCGGTGGCCATGTCGGTGTCCTCTCGGCTCGGGGGCGGGTCGGGCGATTGCGGCGGAGGCGATCCGCGCGGGCGGGGCGGGGCGGGTCGGGCAGGGCGGGGTCCCGGGTCGAGCCCGGGACGGGCGAGGCGGGATCGGATCGGGCGCCCGGCCCCGGACGACTGCCCCGAGATGCGCGGTTCGTGACGGGCGGCCCGGGACGGGCGGTTCAAGACCGGCGGGCCGCGCGGCG
>CAZWWR010000184.1:0-5071 GCA_964637265.1 uncultured Jannaschia sp. | reverse complement strand
CCGCTCCTGCTCGGCTGCGACGGGCGCGGCGGCGAGACGGCCCTGCGCGCCGGGCTGCGCCGCGAGCGCAAGAGCTACCGCCAGACGGCGCTCGTCTGCGCCGTGCGTCACGAGCGTCCGCATGGCGGCGTCGCGCATCAGCTGTTCCTGCCCGCCGGCCCGCTGGCCATCCTGCCGCTGCGGGGCGACCGCGCCTCGGTGGTCTGGACCGAGGAGGAGGGCGCCGCCGACAGCGCGACCGCGCTCGACGACGCCGCCTATCTCGACCGGCTCCGCCCCCGCTTCGGCTCGTTCCTGGGCGACATCGCGCTCGAGGGCGCGCGCCACGCCTACCCCCTCTCGCTCTCGCTCGCCTCCGACCTCGCCGCCCCGCGCGTCGCGCTCGTCGGGGACGCGGCGCACGGCATTCACCCGATCGCCGGGCAGGGGCTGAACCTCGGGATGAAGGACGTGGCCGCGCTGGCCCACGTGCTGGGCGAGGCGCGACGGCGGGGGGAGGACATCGGCGGCCCCGCCCCGCTCGCCGCCTACGCCCGCTGGCGCCGCTTCGACGTGGCGCAGATGGCCGCCGCGACGGACGCGGTGAACGCGCTGTTCTCGAACGACGATCCGGTGCTGCGGGGCCTGCGCCGCCTGGGCCTCGGCGCGGTGGACGCCATGACCGGCCTGAAGCGCCGCTTCATCCGCGAGGCCGCGGGCCTGACGGGGGAGCTTCCGGAGCTGATGCGCACGGGCTGAGCCGCGATCCGGCCCCGGCCCCCGATTGCACAATCCGGGATCCGGGGGTCCGGGAGTTGCCCCAAAATGGGGCAGAACCACCGGGAACGAGCCTCAAGGCCCCCTCCCGGCCGCCATCCTCGCCGCACTGCAGAAACGCCGCCGCGCCGACCCCGGCCGGCCCGCCGCCTCAGTCCTCGAGCCGCCGCGCCTCGTCCGCCAGCATGATCGGGATGCCCCCCCGGATCGGGTAGGCCAGCCCGGCCGCCTTCGACACCAGCTCGCCCCGCTCCGCGTCGTAGCGCAGCGGCGCGCGGGTCTGGGGACAGACCAGCGCCTCGAGCATGTGCCGGTCGGGCCGCGCGTCCTGCGCCGCCGTGGATCCTTCGGCGGCATCCGCGTCGGGCGCCGGAGCGACGCTCGGCTCGGCCTCGCCCCCCTCGCGCGCCCCGGCGCGCTCCCGCTCCCCGGGCCCGCTCAATTCACCATCTCGTCGTCGGTGCCGCCGCGCAGGGCGAACTCGATGAGCGTCACCAGCGTCTCGCGCCGCTCGGTCAGGGAGGCCGCCTCGAGAAGGGCCTGCCGCTCCTCGGGCTCGAACGGGCAGAGCATCGACAGGGAGTTGATGAGCAGCTCCTCCTCCGCCTCGCGCAGGTTCTTCCAGTCGGTGGCCAGCTCCTGCGCCGCGAAGAACCGCTGGAGCAGGTCCATGAAGCGGTCCCGGTCGAAGCCCTTGTCCTCCTCCGGGTTGCCCAGGTCCCGCTCGAAGCCCGTCCAGGAGACCTCGGCCTTGAGGTAGGGGGTGAACCCCGTCAGCTCCCGCTTGATGCGGTAGCGGGAGATGCCCGACAGGGTGATCATGTAGCGGCCGTCCTCCGTCTCGGAGAACTGCGTGAGCCGCCCCGCGCAGCCGATGGTCTGCAGGCTGCGCCCGGACTTGGCGGCGGGGCCCGAGGCGGGCTGCACCATGCCGATGAGGCGCTGCTGCGTCTTCATGCAGTCCTCGATCATCTGCAGGTAGCGCGGCTCGAAGATGTGGAGCGGCAGCCGGGCGCGCGGCAAGAGCAGGGCGCCCGGAAGCGGGAAGACGGGGATCGTCTCGGGGAGGTCGTTCGATCGGATCATGACGGGATGATAGGGCGGCGCGGTGCGGGGGAAACGACCGCCTTCCAAGAACCTCGCGGGAGGCGCGGCGCCGGTGTCATCCCGCCGTTCCGCCCGCCCCGACGTCACCCTCCGGGCCCCCGGCCTCCGCGCCGTCCCCGCCCGGCGGGGCGGCCGAGCCCGCGAGGATCCCGCCGTCGATCGTCAGCTCCGCGCCCGTCATGTAGGCGGCCTCGTCGGAGGCGAGCATCACCGCCAGCGCGGCCACCTCCTCGGGGCGGCCGAAGCGGCGCATGGGCGTGTCGGCGACGAGCGCGGCCATGCGGGCCTCGCGATCCTCGCCGCCGCCCAGCATCGGCTCCCACATCGGCGTCAGCACGGCCGCGGGGTGGATGGAGTTGCAGCGGATGGCGAGCCCCTGGGAGGCGCACCACAGCGCCACCGACTTCGTGTGGTTGCGCACGGCCGCCTTCGAGGAGGCGTAGGCCGCCGCCATCGGGATGCCGACCAGCCCGGAACGGGAGGAGACGTTGACGATGGAGCCCGCGCCCCGGGGCCGCATCGCCCGGATGGCGTAGCGGCAGCCGAGGAAGGTGCCGTCGAGGTTGACCGCGTGGACGGCGCGCCAGTCGGCGAGCGTCGCGTGCTCCGGGTCGTGCGCGGGCGGCACCCCGGCGGGCGGATCCTCGAAGCCCGTGACGCCGGCGTTGTTGACCACCACGTCGGCCTCGGGCACCTCGCCGGCGAGCGCCTCCCAGCCGGCCTCGGAGGCCACGTCGAGCGGCAGGAAGCGCGCGCCCAGCCTCTCCGCCGTCGCGGCGCCCGTGCCCGCGTCGATGTCGGTGACGACGACCTCGCCCCCCTCCGCCGCGAACGCCTCCGCGATGGCCGCGCCGATGCCGTGGCCGGCGCCCGTCACCACGCAGAGACTGCCCGCGAGGCGGGGCACGCCGCCGCTCAGGACAGGATCATCGAGCCGAGGCGCCGGCGGCCCTTCAGCGCGATGGGATCCTGGGGCTTGAGGCTGTCGAAGATGGTGAAGAGCTGCGTGCGCGCGGCGCCGCCGTTCCACTCCCGGTCGCGCCGGAACAGCTCGAGCAGCTCGTCCACGGCCTCCTCGGTGCGGCCCGCGCCCTGCAGCGCGGCGGCGAGGTCGAAGCGGGCCTGGTGGTCGTCGGGGTCGGCCTCGACCCTGGCGGTGAGCTCGGCGAGCGGCCCCGCGTCCTGCGCCTGCCGCAGCAGGCGGAGCTGGGCGCGCGCGGCCTCGAGCTCCTGCGCGCCGTGGATCGAGTCGGGCGCCGTGTTGAGCACGCCCTCGGCGCGGTCGAGCTCCCCCGCGGCGAGGAACGCGCGCGCCAGCCCGCCGAGCGCGGCGGCGTTCTCGGGCTCCTCCTGGAGGATCGCGGCGAAGGTCTGCGCGGCGTCGGCCGCGGCTCCCTGCTCGAGCATCTCCTCGGCGGCGGTCAGCGCCTCGGCCAGCCCGCCGTCCTCGCCGCCGAGCTGCGTCAGCCTGTCGACGAAGGCCTTCACCTCGGCCTGGCTCACCGCGCCCTGGAACCCGTCGACGGGCTGGCCCTGGAAGAAGGCGTAGACCGTGGGGATGGACTGGATGCGGAGCTGGGCGGCGATCTGCTGGCTCTGGTCCACGTCGACCTTGACCATCCGCACCTTGCCCTTCGCGGCCGTCACCGCCGCCTCGAGCTGGGGTCCGAGCGTCTTGCAGGGGCCGCACCAGGGCGCCCAGAAGTCGACGATGACCGGCACCTGCTGCGACGCCTCCACGACGTCCTGCATGAAGGTGGCGTCGGTCGTGTCCTTGATCAGGTCGCCGGCGGGGGCGGCGCCGGCGTCGGGGGCCTCGGGGGCCTTGTTCTGGCCGAACAGCATGGGTCGGGCTCCGTCTCTCTCGTCGCGTGCTGATATGACGGCGCGGGCCTCCCTTTCCAACCCCGCCGCCGCGCGCGCCCGGCGTCAGAGGTCGAAGGTGGCGAGCACGGGCACGTGGTCGGAGGGCTTCTCCCAGCCGCGGCAGGGGCGCAGGACGCGGCTGCCGTGGGCGGCGCCGGCGATGTCGGGCGAGGCCCAGACGTGGTCGAGGCGGCGGCCCTTGTCGGCGGCGTCCCAGTCGCGCGCGCGGTAGGACCACCAGGAGTAGAGGCGCCCCTCGGGGATGTCGGCGCGGGTCACGTCGACCCAGCCGCCGGCCTCCTGCGCCTCGCCGAGGGCGGCCACCTCCTCGGGGGTGTGGCTGACCACCTTGAGGAGCTGCCGGTGGGACCAGACGTCGTCCTCGCGCGGGGCGATGTTCAGGTCGCCCACGAGGATGCTGCGGCGGGGCCGCTCGGCGCGGTGCCGGTCGCGCAGCGAGGCGAGATAGTCGAGCTTCTGCCCGAACTTCGGGTTGGCCTCCCGGTCCGGCACGTCGCCGCCCGCGGGGACGTAGTGGTTGTGGATGGTCACCCCGTTCTCCAGCCGCGCCGCGACGTGGCGGGCGTGGCCGAGGGACGCGTGGTCCTCCGCGCCGGCCTCGGCGATGGGGATCCGCGAGAGGATCGCCACGCCGTTGTAGCCCTTCTGGCCGCGCGCCACGACGTGGCCGTAGCCCAGCGCCTCGAAGGAGGGGATCTTTTCCGCCGGGGACTTGCATTCCTGCAGGCAGAGGATGTCGGGCGCCTCCTCCTCGAGCAGCCGTGCCACGAGGCCCTCGCGCAGGCGCACGGAGTTGATGTTCCAGGTCGCGACGGTCAGGGGCATGGCGGCGGCTCCTTGGATTGCCCCTGCGTCAGGTGATAGGCGGTGGGCGTTCCCGAAGGAGGCCATTGCCATGATCCGCTTGCTCGGTCCAACCCTCGCCGTCCTCTCGCTCGCGCTTCCCGCCTCGGCCCGGCAGGGGGAGTGGCTCACCTTCGACCGGCCCGGCAGCGCCGGGGCGGGGATCTGCCCGGTGGATGACGAGGAGACGGCGAACTATTTCTGCGTCTTGCTCCGGTGCGAGGGGGCGGGCGCCCCGGCGCGGATCGAGGTGGAGTACGCGGGCGGCGACCTCCTCCCCGGGCGCCACGCGATGGAGGTGCGGGTCGACGGGGCGCCGGCGGGCCGGGTGGCGCTGGCCGAGGAGAGCGCGGACGGCGTGGTCCGGCTGGCGGCGCCCTACAGCCCGGCCGAGCACGGCGCGATCATCCAGGCGCTGCGGCAGGGCGGCGCGGCCGTGCTGACCTTCACCGGGCTGGCGCCGGACGCCTTCTCCCAC
>CAZWWR010000183.1:0-5078 GCA_964637265.1 uncultured Jannaschia sp. | reverse complement strand
CGCAGCGCCGGGCGGGCGAAGGGCGGCACCACCCCGATGGCGAGCAGCGCGCCGATCCCCAGCTCCCAGGCCCGCCAGGGCAGCAGGTAGTAGGCCGCGACCGGCGCCCGCTCGGTGGTCGCCGCGCTGAGCGCGAAGGACAGCAGCGTCAGCCCCCCCACCCAGAGCGCCGCCCGCCTCCGGAGGCGTCCGGCCCAGGCGGGGCCGGAGGAGCCGTCCGCCCCCGCCCGGGCCGTCCGTCCCGCACGCCATGCCAGCGCCATCAGCAGCACCGGCAGCACGATGTAGAACTGCTCCTCGATGCCCAGCGACCAGGTGTGCAGCAGCGGCTTCTGATAGGAGGCGGCGTCGAAGTAGCCCGCTTCGAGGAAGAACAGCACGTTTGCCGAGAACAGCGTCGCCGCCACCGCGCTCTGCGCGGCGTCGTCGAGATCCTGGGGCACGAAGAGCAGCCAGGCCCCCGCGAGCACCGCGCCGATCACCACGAAGAGCGCCGGGAAGATGCGCCGGATGCGCCGCTCGTAGAAGTCAAGCAGCGAGAACCGCCCCGCCTCCAGCTCGCGCAGGATGATCGCGGTGATCAGGTAGCCCGAGATCACGAAGAACACGTCGACGCCAACGAAGCCGCCCGGCATCCAGGAGAGCCCCAGGTGGAACAGCACGACCGGCATCACGGCGACCGCGCGCAGCCCGTCGATGTCGGGCCTGTAGCTCAGCGCGGCCATGCGTGGACCTCCGCCGTGCCTCGGGGCGGCGAATCCCCCGGCCGGCCGCGCGAGGGGGCGGAGCGGCCCGCCCCGGCGGCGCGGGGGGGACTCGGTGAGGCGATGGGGGTCCTGGCAAGCATCTGTCTCGAAATCCCTTCTCTTCGAAAAGCCCCGCGGCCGACCGGCGCGGCTGCCGGACGCCCGCTTGGAGGAAGGCGGATCCGGTGCTAGGGTGGGCGGGTCTCGGACACCATTCTTCTACAGATTGATGACGGATGTGAATTTGGAAACGTCTCCCCCGGGCGTGCCGGGCGACGCCCCTCCGGGCGCGCGCAGAGGCGGCGCCTCCCGCCTCAGGAGCCCCGGCTTCTGGCTCAAGCTCGCGGTCTCGCTGTCGCTCTTCGGCTGGATCCTGTCGCGGACCGACCTCGCGCCGGTGCGCGAGGCGCTCGTCGGCGTCGACATGCGCTGGCTCGCGGCGGGCTTTCTGTCGCAGATGGTCGGCGCGGCGCTGATCGCCTTGCGCTGGCGGGCGCTCCTGGCGGTGCGCGGGGTCGAGCCGGGCTACCGCTACCTGTTCGCCTCGACTCTCTCCTCAATGTTCTTCCGACAGTTCCTGCCATCGGTGATCGGCGGCGACGCGTTGCGCGGGCACGACGCCTGGCGTGCCGGGGCGAGCCCGGGATTCGCGCTGGTCTCGCTCTTCGTTGACCGCCTAGTGGGGTTGCTGACGCTGGCGCTCTTCGCCTTCGGTGCGCTGGTGTTGCTCGGCGGGCGGAGCGAGCTTGCGGGCGTGCTGCTGCCGGTCGGGCTCGGACTGCTGCTCATGCTGGCTCTGATCGGGTCGATGTTCGCGCGCGGGGGGCCGGCGGCGGGGCTGGGCGGCCTCACGGCCCGCCTGCCCGCTCGGGTGGCGGGCAAGCTCGACACGCTGGTCGAGGGGATGCGCGTCTATCGCGGGCAGGGCCGGGTGCTGGCGCAGGTCTTCGCGATCTCGCTGCTGCTGCAGGTCAACGTGGTGACCTTCTACTGGATGCTGGGACAGGCGCTCGGGCTCGCGGTGCCCTACGGCGCCTTCTTCGCCATCGTGCCGATCGCCATCTTCGTGATGATGCTGCCGATCACCATCAACGGCATCGGCCTGAGGGAGACGATGTTCGTGTTCCTGCTGGGGCTCTGGGCGGTCGCGCCCGGCCCGGCGCTGGCCTTCGCCTGGCTCGAGTTCGGCACGGTGCTCGCCGTGGGGCTCTTCGGCGGCGTCGTCTACCTGCTGCGCGCCGGGCCCCGCACGCCGCGCGTGGCGCCCGCCCGGGACGGCTGAAGGGCGCCCCGACGGACGGGACGCCCCTTTCCTTCCGCTCGGCCTTTCGTCCCTGCGGCCCCGACCAGGGCGGGACCGCAGGCGGCGGGCTCAGTTGAGGAAGCTGTCGGCGTAGATCAGCCCCTCGTCCATGGCGAGGTAGCCGACCTGCTCGGCGGCGTGCGAGGTCTCGGCGTCGGCCGAGGTCTCCTCCTCGACGAACACCCGGGCGACGCCGTCGCGCATGTCCGCGAGGCGCAGCGCCGACGGGTCGGTGCCGTTCATCGTCTGCATGTCGGCCACGAAGACGAACTCGTCGTCAAGGGCGCGGCCCACGTTGATCGCCGAGGTGGCGTCGGTGACGGTCTGGCCGGTCCGCCCGGCCACGCTGCCGGCGGAGGCCGAGCCCCCGGTGGAGACGGCGATCCAGGACAGCGCCCCGCCGCTCGGGCCCGAGCCGCTCGACTGCTGCTCCCAGAGCGAGGCCTCGAAGCTGCCCGCGCGCACCGTGTCGATCCGGTCCGCCTTGGTCGCGCCGGACCCCGAGCTGTGCTGGGCCAGCACCACGGGCGCCTTCGAGAAGGCCTCCTCGAAGCGGATCGTGGTCTCGCCGCGGACCGAGCCCGTGCCGGCCTCCACCGCCGCGCCGCCGCCCAGGTCGTGACGCCCGGCCTCGATGGCGACCCAGCTCACCGTCTCCGTAGTGTGTGCACCGTCGAGATAGCTCCACTCGTCGAGCTGGAACTCGAAGCCCGTCTCGGTGACGTTTCGGATCCGGGTCACGGTCGGGTCGCCGCCGTTGTCGCTCACCGGGCCCATCACCACCACGGCGTCCTCGAGCCGGGCGTCGAAGCGCACCGCGTGCCACTGGCCCGCGCTGCTCTGGCCCACCGTGACGGTGCCGGCCTGCCCGATCGGATCGCCGCCCTCGGGGGCGGGTGCGGGGGCGCTGCCCGAGGAGATGCCAGAGCCGGTGATCTCGACGTAGTCGATCCGGGCGTACTCGCCGTTGTCGCCGCGGCTGGCCACGCTCACCACGTCGCCGCGATCGATCTGCACGTCCTCGAGCCGCAGCGTCTTCATCCGGCCGTCGTCGGCGGCCATCTTGCGCTGTCCGGCCTCGGACCCGTCCACGAGCAGGCGCACCACGCTCTGCCCGTCGTTCTCGTCGAGGTACCGGACCGTGACGTCGTAGCGCCCGGACGAGCCGGAGAACTCCGTGGAGGCCGTGCCCGAGCCGCCCCGTGAGGCGAGCTTGATCACCTCGTCGCCGGATGCGCCGTCACGGCCCTCGGGGACGTAGCCCCGGAGCTGCATGTCCTCGGCCTCGAGGCGCAGCGTACCTGAGCTGCCGCCGGGAGCGGGGCTAGGTGCGGGCTCCGGCTCGGGCTCGGGCTCGGGCTCGGGCTCGGGCTCGGGCTCGGGCTCGGGGAATATGGGCGCCGGCTCCGGGGGGGCGGGCTCGGGCGCGATGTCGATCACGGGCTCCGGCTCGGGCTCCGGCTCGGGCCTAGGAGCGGGCGTCGGAGTGCCGAGCTGGTTTCCGGTCTCCCCAAGGTCGCGTCGGTCCACGATCGAGAAGTCGCCCACGCCGTCAGCATCGAGGCGGTTCGGAAGGGCTCCGCGGTTAACCGCGCCGCTCGGCATGTCGGAGGCGGAGTCAACGAAGCCTAGACGGATGGCGACCTCGGCGACGGCGACGCTTCCGGTCACCCGGTCCCCGACCGCCACGTCAACAAGAACGTAGTACTTCCCGCCCTCGACATAGTAGCCGTTCTTCTTGGCGTTATCGTCCCAGAAGTTCCGCCCCTTCGCGCCGACTGTGATGGTCTCCCTGCCGATGCTGTCGATCTTCGTTACGGAGACTTTGAAGGTGTCGCCCCCATCACTGACGAAGAGATCGGACGCAGATTTGTTCACTGTCGCCGTTAAGCGTCCGATATCCAGCCCTGCCTGCCAGTTTGCGGAATCGTCTTGATGCGGGAACTGGTCGGCGTTGCCTTCGAGGACCGTCTGCTTGCCGACGTTGTTGTAGGTGTTACCGAAGATCACATGCGCAAGCTCGTCGGACTGCCCTCCAAATGTGTCGCTGAAGATGCCTTCCTCAAACCCCTTGAAGGCGTTGTTCACCACCTTCAGGAACTTGAAGTCGTGCCCCATCACTCCGGTGGTGGTGGAGCCCATCTTCGAGACGGTCTGATGGGCTCCCGTCATGCCGCCCTCGAGAGCGACGAACACGCTATCCTTGATCAGATAGTTATTCTGATAGAATCCCACCACGCCAGCCGCGACTTCCCAAGCGACGAGGCCGTCGACAACGCTGGCCACGTCCCCTTCAGTCCCCTCCTTCTTGGCGGTGGAGTTGAAACCGACATGAGAGACGATGGTGGTATTGTTGTCGAATGACCTGAGCGGGACCTTGGGTAGGTTCGCCGTATCCGCGTGAAAGTATTCGTTATAGCCGTTCAGGGCGTCGAAGTCGCTGACCCTGGGGTCAATGTCGGAGACGCCGTCGCCATTTCCCATCGGCCAGAACGAGTAGCCCGCGCCGTTCGAGCTGACGGCAATGTTGTCGTGCGCCTCGATGGTCCGCGACTTGAAGCCGAAACCAATGCCTTGGTGGAAACTGTCGTTTAGGATCTCTTGGCGGCCGCCAGGATGCGCAGTGCCCTTGCCAGAATGCACAGGGTTGAAGGAGATGAGATCCCCGGTCGTCTGGATGGTGATGTTGTCGGCCCAGACGCCGGTCTCGTTGCCGGCCTCGGCGACGATGGCGCCGCCGTTGACTCCGAACACGGCGTTCGAGACCACGTCGAGATTGGCGTCGTGATGCACGATGCCCCAGCCCGGGCTGCCCCAGACGGCGTTGCCCTCGGCCAGCGCCGGCTTGTCGCCGACCTCCCCGCCGGTGCGGTGGAAGTGCAGCGCGTAGCGCCCCGCCACGTTGTCCTGGGCGTCGAGCAGTTCGGACTTGTCGGTGCGGCCGAGCTCGTAGAACTCGGCGTTGCGCACCGCCACGTCGTCGTTGTGCATGAACATGACGTGGCCGCGCTCGTCGATCGGCACGGTCT
>CAZWWR010000182.1:0-5099 GCA_964637265.1 uncultured Jannaschia sp. | reverse complement strand
CTTCCGCGGGATGATGCCCGGCGCCTTGACGTCGGCCACGCGGGTCTCGGCGGCGTTGATCGCGCCCTTCCCGTCGAGCGGCTGGCCGAGCCCGTCGACCACGCGGCCGAGCAGCGCGTCGCCGGCCGGAACGGCCACGATCGAGTTGGTGCGCTTGACGGTGTCGCCTTCGCGGATCTCGCGGTCGGAACCGAAGATCACGACGCCGACATTGTCGCTCTCGAGGTTGAGGGCCATCCCCTGGATGCCGCCCGGGAACTCGACCATCTCGCCGGCCTGAACGTTGTCCAGGCCGTAGACCCGGGCGATGCCGTCGCCGACGCTGAGCACGCGGCCCACCTCCGCGACCTCGGCCTCCTGGCCGAAGTTGGCGATCTGCTCCTTGAGGATAGCGGAGATCTCCGCCGCCTGGATAGCCATTTACCGGACCTCTCTCATCGTGTTCCGCAGCGCGTCGAGCCGCGCCCGCACCGAGCCGTCGACCATGCGCGACCCCATCTTGACCACGAGCCCGCCGATCAGGCTCTCGTCCACCGTGACGTCGAGCGTCACGTCGCGCCCGGAGGACTTGCCGAGCGCCTCGCGCAGGCGCGTCTCCTGCTCCGAGGTCAGCGGCTTGGCCGCGCGCACCTCGGCCGTCGTCTCGCCCTTCTCGCGGTCGATCCGCTCCCGCAGCGCGCGGATCATCTGCGGGACGACGAAGAGCCGCCGCTTCGACGCCATCAGGCGCAAGGTGTTCACCATCACCTGCCCGAGCCCCATGCGCTCGCCCACGGCGGCGATCGCGCGGCCCTGCTCGTCACGGCTCACCACCGGGGAATGCAGCAGTTCGCGCAACTCGGGCGACGCTTCGATCGCGGAGCGCAGCTCCCGCACGTCCGTCTCCAGCTTGCTGAGATCGCCGCCCTCGCGGCTCAGGTCGAAGACCGCCTGCGCGTAGCGCTCGGCGATGCCCATGGAGATCGAAGCCGTCTCGGACACGTCCACCCTTTCCGTTGCCCCGCGCTCCGGGGGCGGTTCGCGCCCGGAGCTTGCGGCGGGAAGGCCCGACGCGACGCGCCGGACCACGAAATCGCGCTCGCTCTAGCAGGGAGGGGCGGACCCCGCAACTGCCGCAGGCGGCGCCTCGCGCGGCCCACGAGGCAAGGGATTTCAGGCAGTTGCGGGGCTTCCCCTCCGCCGCTCGGCCGCCCGCGGCAATCCGGTGCGACCACGTAACGCTCGCGCGCGGATCGGCCGGAGCGGCACCCGGCGAGCCTCGCGTGACGATTCCGCGGAGGGAGGACCTCGAGCCCGTTGGGGGCGGGTGCTCGGAGATAGCGAGGCCTGCCAAACGTTTACCCGGCGCGGTGCAGTGCCCGCCCGCCCCTCGGCGTTCGCCGCGCTTGAGGTCGGCAATCATTCCGCGACCCGCCCGGCTCCTCCCCAAGCGGACGGTGCCGTAGCCGGAGCCGGGGAGGCCGACGGGGCCGATCCTCAAACGGCGAGCGGGGGCCGATACGCGCATCGCGGGACGCCTCCCCCGTCACCGCTTTCTGACCTGCCCAGGTTCGCGCGGCGGCTCATACGTTCCGGCTGCACGACTAGCGTCTCGCAACGCTCGGTCTCGATAGCCTGCAGGTCAGAGCTCGAGGTGCCGCCGTTCACGGCGTTACCCGGACCGCCCGCGAGCCCGGGCAAGGTCTGCATGTCCCACGGCGCACGCGGGCCTTCGGGCATGCCCCAATTCGGCGTTCTTGCGTCTAGCGGTGAAGCCGGGGGGCCTCGCCGGGGCCCGTCCTAACCGCGCGGCGACGGGTCCCGTCGTATGGGAGGGCAGGCCTCGCGGATGGGGCGCCCCGCGGGGGTGGGTTCGGCCGAGCCCTCCAGCACGCTGAGCGGGCGGCGGACGCGCTCCCGCAGCCCCGCGCGCGGGCGGGCGGGCACCTGCTTGGCCACCTCGAGGAGGATGACGCCGCCGCCGCCCGACCGGGAGAGGGACCGCCCCATCCGCTCGACCACGCCGCCCGTCCTGAGCCAGAAGTCCGCCTCCGAGGGCGGAGCGAAGAGCGCCGCCGCGTGACCGCGAGGCACGAAGCCGTGCCGCTGCATCTGGGCCTCGAGCTGGCTCAGCGAGTAGGGTCGGCCGAAGCCGAACGGCGTGCCGTCCCGCCGGGCCCAGAGGCCGGACCGGTTGGGCACGATGGCCACCATCCGGCCGCCGGGCCCGAGCACCCGCGCGCATTCGTCGAGCAGCGCGGACGGGTTCTCCGATGTCTCCAGCCCGTGCAGGAGCACGAGCCGGTCGACGTGCCCGGTCTCCAGCGGCCACAGCGTCTCCTCCGTCAGGAGCGAGACGTTCGGGCCGCCCGACGGCCAGTGCATCACCCCCTGCGGCGCGGGCATCAGTCCCATCACCCGGCGCGCGTCGGCGAGGTAGGGGCGCAGCATGGGCACCGCGAAGCCGAACCCGGCCACGGTCAGGCCCCGCGCCTCGGGCCAGATCTCGAGGAGGCGGTCGCGGATGGCGCGCTGCGCCGCCCGGCCGAGCCGGGTGCGGTAGTAGAAATCCCGCAGGTCGATCACGTCGAGATGCAAGTCGCCGCCCCGGTTCCGATGGGATGGTGATATCCCTTCGCGACGCCCTGTCCAGAAGAGCCGGCCGCAAGGGCGGGCCCTCGCGGGCGGGCGAGCGGCGGGCTGATGTCCCTCCGGCGGCCCGGGGAGGGGCGAGAGGGGGACCCTTGCCCAGGAGGGTGGCGATTGCGCTCGCTCCGATCGCCGTTCGGCCGGCGTCCGCCCTTGCCCGCGCCGTGAGACGCGTCACGTGCTAACATGGAACGCGGATCGACCAAGCCCGGGGAGAGAGATGACGGACGCCTGCAGCATCGCCGAGGGTCTCGTGACCGTACCCTGCCTGCGCGACAACTACGCCTTCCTGTTCCGGGCCGGGGACAGGGTGGCCTGCGTCGACGTCCCCGACTGGGTCCCGGTGATGGACGCGCTCACCGAGCGGGGCTGGACGCTGACGGACATCCTCCTCACCCACCATCATGCCGATCACATCGGCGGGGTGCCCGACCTTGCAGAGGCGACGGGCGCGCAGGTCTGGGGCGCGGAGGCGGATGCGGGCCGGCTCCCGCCGCTGAACCACCGGCTTTCCCCCGGCGACCGGATCGACCTCGGCCCGGCCGCGGGCGAGGCGCGCGACGCCTCGGGGCACACGATGGGCCACCTCGCGCTCGTCTTCGACGGCGTCGCGTTCACCGGTGACAGCCTGATGGCCTGCGGCTGCGGCCGTCTGTTCGAGGGCGACGCCGCGACGCTCCACGCGAGCCTGCAGAGGCTCGGCGACCTTCCCGGCGACACCCTCGTGGCCTCGGGGCACGAGTATACCGAGACCAACGTGGCATTTGCGCTGTCGGTTGAACCCGGCAACGATGCGCTTATCTCTCGGGAAGCAGACACCCGGGAGGCCCGCGCGCAGGGTCGCCCGACCATCCCCTCCAGCCTCGCGCTCGAGCGCGACACCAATCCTTTCCTGCGTTGTCACGTGCCCGAGATAAAGCGGGCCACGGGCACCGAAGGCGCGGGGGACGTCGACACCTTCGCCGCCCTCCGCCGAATGAAGGATGCCTTCTGAAACCGCGTCGCGGAAGCGCCCAAGGCTTGGGCGCGCGGCGCCCGGATGCCCAACCGATGTGCGGCGCGACCGTTCGATGCCTGGGGCCCGACGCGATAAAAGAGCTTGAAGCGGCGTGGCGGTCCACCAAAACTTAAGAAAGACGCGGCCACAGTCTCGGGGCCGCCGCTGAGACAGGAGAACAGCGACATGCCATCGTTCTCGAACACGCTGGAACAGGCGATCCACGCGGCGCTCGCCCAGGCGAACACCCGCCGCCACGAACTGGCCACGCTGGAGCATCTCCTCCTGGTCCTCATCGACGAGCCCGACGCCGCGCGCGTGATGCGCGCCTGCGGCGTGAACCTCCAGGAACTGCGCCAGACGCTCGAGGAGTTCATCGAGGACGACCTCTCGACGCTCGTGACCGACGTCGAAGGGTCGGAGGCCGTGCCGACGGCCGCGTTCCAGCGGGTGATCCAGCGGGCCGCCATCCACGTCCAGTCCTCCGGGCGCCAGGAGGTGACGGGCGCCAACGTGCTCGTCGCGATCTTCGCCGAGCGCGAGTCGAACGCGGCCTACTTCCTGCAGGAGCAGGACATGACCCGCTACGACGCGGTCAACTTCATCGCCCACGGCGTCGCGAAGGACCCGAACTTCGGCGAGGCGCGCCCCGTGCAGGGCGCGGAGAACGAGGCCGAGCCCGAGAGCGAGGCGCCGGCCAAGGGGCCGAACCCCTCGGAGAACCGCGAGTCTGCGCTCGCGAAGTACTGCGTCGACCTGAACGCCAAGTCGGCCAAGGGCGACGTCGATCCGCTGATCGGCCGGGAGCACGAGGTCGAGCGCGCGATCCAGGTCCTCTGCCGCCGCCGCAAGAACAACCCGCTGCTCGTGGGCGACCCGGGCGTGGGCAAGACGGCCATCGCCGAAGGCCTCGCCTTCAAGATCGTGCAGGGCGAGGTTCCGGAGGTGCTGGCCGGCGCGACGATCTACTCGCTCGACATGGGCGCCCTTCTCGCCGGGACGCGGTACCGCGGCGACTTCGAGGAGCGCCTGAAGGCCGTCGTGTCGGAGCTCGAGGAGCATCCGGACGCGATCCTCTTCATCGACGAGATCCACACGGTGATCGGCGCGGGCGCGACCTCGGGCGGCGCGATGGACGCGTCCAACCTTCTCAAGCCCGCCCTGCAGGGCGGCAAGCTGCGCACCATGGGCTCCACCACCTACAAGGAGTTCCGCCAGCACTTCGAGAAGGACCGCGCGCTCAGCCGCCGGTTCCAGAAGATCGACGTGTCGGAGCCCTCGGTCGACGACACCGTCAAGATCCTGCGCGGCGTGAAGGGCTATTTCGAGGATCACCACTCGATCAAGTACACGGCCGACGCCATCAAGTCGGCGGTCGAGCTGTCGGCGCGCTACATCAACGACCGCAAGCTGCCCGACAAGGCGATCGACGTGATCGACGAGGCCGGCGCGGCCCAGGCGCTGCTGACCGAGG
>CAZWWR010000181.1:0-5127 GCA_964637265.1 uncultured Jannaschia sp. | reverse complement strand
CGCCCAGCCGCCCGCGCGGGGCGTCGGGCTGCGCGGTGCCGGTCTCCGTCATCTCGGCGCCTCCGGGGCGGCGGCCCCCCGGCCATGTATACACGCGCCCGCCTCCGGGGAAACGGCCTCGCCGCGCGCGTCCCGCCCGACCCGCCGCGTTTCCCGGCACGGGGAGCGCCGGGGCCGCCGAACCCGCCATCCCGCGTTGACAGGCCGCGCGTATACACGGCACGCTCCCCCGGCACGAAGGCGGGGGCACGGCGATGGCGGACACCGGGGAGACGGCGGGCGAAGGCGGGCGGCCGGACGGGGGCGCCGTCGATCTGGCGATCACGTTCCTCTACTACCGCGACCTGCCGGGCGCGATGCGGTTCTACGAGGACGTCCTCGGCCTGAGCCTCGCGATCGACCAGGGCTGGTGCAAGATCTACCGCATCCGCGAGGGGGCGCATGTCGGGCTGGTGGACGAGAGGCGCGGCTCCCACCGGGCGAGCGAGCAGAAGCCGGTGCAGCTCTGCCTACGGGTGGCCGACGTGGATGCCTGGCACGCCTGGCTCGCCGCCCGGGAAGTCGCCGCGCTCACCGCCCCGCGCGACGTGGAGCCGCTGGGCATCCGCGCCTTCGTGTTCGAGGATCCGGAGGGCTACCAGCTCGAGATCCAGACGGCGACCCGGCCGGGGGCCTGAGGGCCGGGCCGGCGAGAGACACGACCAGGGAGACACGACCGATGACCAGACCGATCCTCGGGGGGCTGCTGGCCTCCACCTTCTTCGCGCTCCCGGCGGCGGCCGCGACGCTGACCGTGGGGCTCACGGCGGACCCGTCGCATCTCGACCCGCAAGCGGGCGAGGAGCTCTCCTCGAACATCATGTTCTACCACATCTACGACCCGCTCGTGCGGCGGCAGGCGGATCTCAGCTTCGCGCCCGGCCTGGCCGAGAGCTGGGAGGTGGGCGAGGACGGCCTGACCTGGACGTTCCGCCTGCGCGAGGGCGTGACCTTCCACAACGGCAACCCCTTCACCGCCGAGGACGTGGTCTACACCATCCAGCGCGCCCGCGACTCGATCCGCCCCGGCCTCGTGAAGAACGTCGCCTCCGAGCGCGTCGTGGATGACCTCACGGTCGAGATCGTCACCCCGGCCCCCTACGCCGTGCTGCCCGCCGAGCTGGCCGAGCTGCTGATCCTCGACCAGGAGTACACCGAGCCGCTCGGGGAAGGGGAGCTGGAGGAGGCGCCCGTCGGCACCGGCCCCTACGAGCTGGCCGACTGGGTGCGGGGCGAGCGTCTGGAGCTCGCTGCCAACGAGGATTACTGGGCCGGCCCGCCCTCCATCGAGACGGTGGTGTTCCGCCCGATCACCAACCCCGCCACCCGGACGGCCGCGCTGCTCACCGGCGAGGTCGACCTGATCCAGGACCTCGCCGTGCGCGACGTCGACCGCGTGCGCGCCGAGGACGGCTTCGAGGTGCTGACCCGCCCGTCGCTCCTCAACCTCGTGCTGGCGATGGACTTCCGCGAGGACTCCCCCACCATCGAAGGCCCCAACCCGATGACCGACCGCCGCGTGCGCGAGGCCATCGCCCGGGCCATCGACGTCGAGGCGCTCGACCGCATCGTGATGAACGGCCTCGCCACGCCCTCGGACCAGTACGTGCCGGAGTCGCACACCGGCCATGTCGACGGAATGTCCTTCCGCGAGATGTACCCGCACGACGTGGAGCGCGCGAAGGAGCTGATGGCCGAGGCCGGCTATGCGGACGGCTTCACGATGACGCTCGACGCCACGAACGACCGCTACGTCAACGACGCCCAGATCGCGCAGGCGCTGGCCTCCATGCTGGCCCAGATCGGCATCGACCTGCAGCTCAACATCATGCCCAAGTCGAACTTCTGGGGCTACATCCGGGTGCCCACGCCCGACAGCTCCTTCATCATGTCCGGCTGGGACGTGCCGTCGGGCGACGCGGGCTCGATGTACTCGGCGCTGTTCTACTCCCGCGACAAGAAGGAGGGCTTCGGGCAGGTCAACCGGGGCAGCTACTCGAACCCCGATCTCGACGCCGCCGTGGACCGCGCCGACAGCACCGCGGTGATCGAGGAGCGCGACGCCGCCCTGCAGGAGGCCACGCGCATCCTTCTGGAGGACATCCCGATGATCCCCGTCCACTACGAGCTCGACATCTACGGCGTGCGCGACGGGATCTCGCTGGAGCCGCGGGTCGACAAGTTCCTGTGGGCCTACGAGATCGAGATGGACGAGTCCGGCTCGGAATGACCGCCGACGCCCGGGGGCCGGCCCGGCCGGCCCCCATTCCGCCTCCCGCCTCCGACGCGTCCGCGGCCTGATGCTGGGCTACATCGTCCGTCGCCTGATCCAGATGGCGCTCGTGCTCTGGGTCGTCTCGCTCGTCGTGTTCGCGATGATGAGCTTCACGGGCGACCCGGTCTTCATGATCGTGCCCATCGACGCCACCGAGGCCGAGATCGAGCAGGCCCGCCGCCTGCTCGGCCTCGACCGATCGCTGCCCGAGCAGTACGGCATCTTCCTCGGCAACCTGCTCACCGGCGATTTCGGCCGCTCCTACGTGTTCCGCCAGCCCGCGCTCGACCTCATCCTCGAGCGGATGCCGGCCACGCTGGAGCTCGTCGCCGTGGCCATGGCGCTGGCCCTCGTCGTGGCCATCCCGCTGGGCGTCTACGCAGGCGCCAACCCCGGCTCCCGCGTCTCCCGCACGATCATGGCCGGCTCGCTGCTGGGCATCTCGCTGCCGTCCTTCTGGGTGGGGATGGTGCTGATCTTCCTGTTCGCGGTGCAGTTCGGGCTGTTCCCCTCCTCGGGGCGGGGCGACACCGTCGAGGTCGCGGGCCTGCGCCTGTCGCTGCTCACGGCCGACGGCTGGCACCACATCGCGCTGCCCGCGCTCACGCTCTCGCTCGGCACGATGGCGATCCTGCTGCGCATCACCCGCGCCGGGATGATGGAGGTCTCGCGGCAGGACTACATGCGCTTCGCCCGCGCCAAGGGCGTCTCGCGGCGGGGGATGCTCTACGGCCACGGGCTGCGCAACGCGCTGATCCCCGTGGTCACGGTGTTCGGGCTGCAGATCGGCGACCTGATCGCCTTCGCCACCATCACCGAGACGATCTTCTCGTGGCCCGGCATGGGCAAGCTGCTGATCGACTCGATCTACCGCGCCGACCGCCCCGTGATCGTCGTCTACCTGATGCTCGTGGCGGCGGTGTTCGTGGTCATCAACTTCCTCGTCGACGTGGTCTACACGCTGATCGACCCCCGCATCACGGTGCGCTGACATGCTGGCCGCCCTCGCCCGCTCGGAGCTGTTCCACAACTACCGCCGCAGCGCCTCGGCCATCGCGGGCTCCGTGCTGATCGCCGTCTTCGCCTTCGCCGTGCTCGCAGGCCCCTGGCTCGTCGCGCAGGACCCGTACGACATCGGCTCGCTGAACCTCCTGGACAGCTACAAGCCGCCGATGTGGCTGCCGGGCGGCGAGGCGCGCTTCCCGCTCGGCACCGACGGGCAGGGGCGCGACGTGCTCTCGGCCATCGTCTACGGCGCCCGCGTCTCGGTGATGATCGGGCTCGTCGCCACCGCGGCGGCCTGCGCCATCGGCACGGCGCTCGGGCTGCTCGCGGGCTACTACGGCGGGATGATCGACGGCGTCATCATGCGCGTGGCCGACATCCAGCTCTCCTTCCCCTCCATCCTCATCGCGCTGTTCCTCATGGCCGCGGTGGGGGCGGGGGTCGACAAGGTCCTGATCGCGCTCACCGCGGTCGGCTGGGTCGTCTACGCCCGCACGGTGCGCGGCTCGACGCTGGCCGAGATCGAGAAGGAATACGTGCAGGCCGCCCGCGTCGCCGGCCTGCCCGACCGGCGCATCATCCTCCGCCACGTCCTGCCCAACGTCGCCACGCCCCTCATCGTGATCGCCACGATCCAGGTGGGGACGTTCGTGCTGATCGAGGCGTCGCTCTCCTTCCTCGGCGTCGGCGTGCCCATCACCGAGCCCTCGCTGGGCCTGCTGGTGAAGAACGGCTTCGACGTGCTGCTCTCCGGGCTCTGGTGGGTCTCGGTCTTCCCCGGCCTCGCCATCATGCTGCTGGTGTTCGGCATCAACCTGTTCGGCGACTTCCTCCGCGACGAGCTCAACCCGAGGCTCCGGTGACGGGGGCGCCGCTCTCCGAGGCTCCGGCGGCCCGGCCGCCGGCCGCCGGCGCCCCCGCGGAGGAGCCGCTGCTCGACGTCCGGGGCCTCGTCACCCGCTTCCACACCTTCGCCGGGACGGTGAACGCGGTCGCGGGCGTCGACATGCGGGTCGGCCGGGGCGAGATCATGGGCCTCGTGGGCGAGTCGGGCGGCGGCAAGTCGGTGGTGGGCTTCTCCATCCTCGGCCTCGTCGAGCCGCCCGGCCGCGTCGAGGACGGCTCCATCCGCCTGGCCGGGCGCGAGCTGCGCGGCCTGTCCGAGGCGGAGATGCGCCGGGTGCGCGGCCGCGAGGCGGCGATGATCTTCCAGGACCCTATGACCTCGCTCAATCCGGTCCACACGATCGGCCGGCAGATGGACGAGATGCTGCGCCTCCACACCCCGCTCGACGCCGCCGCCCGCCGCGAGCGCTGCGTCGCGATGCTGGGCGAGGTCGGCCTCCCCGAGCCCGCGAGCCGCCTCTCCCAGTACCCGCACCAGCTCTCGGGCGGGATGCGGCAGCGCGTGGTCATCGCCATCGCCCTGCTGGCCGATCCGTCGCTGATCGTCGCCGACGAGCCGACGACCGCGCTCGACGTGACGATCCAGGCCCAGATCCTGCGCCTCATGGTGGCCCGCGTCCGCGAGCGGGGAACCGCGCTCATCCTCATCACCCACGACCTCGCCGTGGTCTCCCGCGTGGTCGACGCGATCACCGTGCTCTACGCCGGCCGCGTGGTCGAGCAGGGCCCCCGGGAGCGCGTGCTGCGCACGCCCGCCCATCCCTACACGGCCGGGCTGATCGCCTCGATCCCGTCGCTCGCCTCGCGCCGCCCGCGCCTGCCGCAGATCCCCGGCACGGTGCCCGACGTGCGCCGCCTGCCGCCCGGCTGCGCCTTCCGCGAGCGGTGCCCCCGCGCGCGGG
>CAZWWR010000180.1:0-5142 GCA_964637265.1 uncultured Jannaschia sp. | reverse complement strand
CGCCCGCCCTATGCCCCCCCTCCGGCGGCCTTTCCGACCGGGGCTGCTGTGCGGGAGCGCCGGTCCTCGCGGCCTGTCCGGCACCGGCGCGGCGCCGCAGCCGCCTCTCGCCCCTCCGCAGGGCCGACCTTCCCGACAGCGCCCCGCGGACCGCTCCGCGGGGCCTCGCCCGTCAGCCGCCCGCGAGCGGGACCGAGAAGAACATCGTTTCGCCGGAATGGTCGTCCACGCCGTCGTTGTCGGTGACGATCCACGCGGAGCCGTCCGGCCCCACGGCCATCCCCTCCACCTTGTCGAGCACGTAGCCGCCAGCGGCGCGCAGGTCGGGCAGCAGATCCCGCACAAGCTCCTTCGCGGCCACCGGGGGCGTCTCGCCGAGGGGCGCGAACTCCAGCACGTCGAGCGCCACCCGCGTGATGCGCTTCACCGCCGCGGCCTCGCCGATCTGGTTGTCCCGCTCGAGGAGGTAGAGGAAGCCGTCATGCGCCACGACCTCCGACAGCCCGACCCAGCCCGTTCCGGCGGGCTCGAGCGGGTAGTGCGCCACGCCCCACTCCCCCGCCTCGATGTCGTAGGAGAGGAGCTTGACGTGGTTCTCGGGGTCGTCCGCCCACTCCCGCTGCACCGCGACGTAGAGCGTGCCTCCCACGCGGGTCACGCCCTCCATCCCGAAGCGCCGCTCGACGGACAGGAGCTCGGGCGGCAGCGCGATCTCCTCGCGGATCTCGCCCGTCGCGTCGACCCGGTAGAGCGCGTGCGGCACGAGCCGGTCCGACCGCCCCTCGGAGGCCAGCCAGAAGCCGCCCTCCCCGTCCGGCGCGATGCCCTCGAGGTCGAGCTTCTGCGCCGGATGCCCGCCGCGGGTCACGTCGATGGCGCCGGCGATGCGCGCCGGCCGGGCGGAGGGGTCGATGCGGAAGATGCGCGGCTGGCCGGCATAGACGCTGTCCGAGACGGCGAACAGGGCCTCCCCGTCCCAGGCGAGCCCGGACAGGGCGCCCCATCCCAGAAGCTCCTCCGTGCCCGCGGAGGTGATCTGCGGATAGGCCGCCTCCCCCTCCTGCCACGCGTAGAGCATCACATGCGCCCGCGCGCCGCCGTCCTCCAAGAGGTCGCCCTCGTTCGCGGTCGCGAGCAGGCCCCGCTCCGGGATCACCGCGTAGCCTTCGGGGCCCACGCCCGAGGGCAGGAGCTGCGTCAGCACCGGCGCCGCCGGGTCGCTCAGGTCGTACACGCCCACCACCGAGGCCCGCTCGGCACCCACGAACAGCATCGGCGTGCCGTCGATCACCGCGAAGTCCACGCTCTCGGGCTCCACGCCCTTCGCGTCCGAGCGGCGGTCGGGATAGTGGCCGATCTCAACGATGGCGCGCTCGAAGGACGTCCCCGCCTCGTGGACGACCGTCCCGTCCTGCCGGAAGATCGTCCAGGACCGCGAGCCGCCCTCGTAGTCGCCCTCGTTGGCGGTGGCGAAGTGGTCCGCGTCGATCCAGGCCGCCGCGTCGGGCTCGCGCAGGCGCCCCGGCTGCGCCTCCTCGAAGCGCAGCGCGCCCCGCACGGCGCCGTCGCGGTCGGTGGCGTCGATCCCCTCGAGGTCGACGGCGCCCGCGGAGAAGTGCGACAGGACCTCGCCCGCCGCGGACAGCACGACGATGTGGTTGTTCTCCTGCAACGTGACGACGACCTCGCCCTCGGCGTTGATGTCGACGTATTCCGGCTCCGGGTCGGACGGGGCCACGTCGGCGAGGCCGGTGACGTCGGCCGTGCGTGCGGTGTCGCAATCGGGAAGGCCCTCGGGGGTGAGGTCCACCATCCACACCGCGCCCGCCGGAAGCTGCGGGATCGCGCCGTCGTCGAGATCCTCGTCCCGCTCGTTCTCGATGGCCACCGCGAGGAAGCCCCCGTCCGGCGCGACGGCCACGCTGTCGGGCTGGCCCGGAAGGTCGCAGCGATCCACCTCCGCCCGGTCCGCGACGTTCACGGCGAGCAGGTGCCCCGAGGGCGAGACGTAGCTCTCCGAGGTGTTGATCCCCACCAGCGCGACGCCTCCCGCCACGGCGACCGAGGTCGGCTCGCCGTCGAGCGCCAGCGCGCCCAGCGCCTCGGGCGCGGCCGGATCCCCGATCCCGACGAAGCCCAGCGCCTCCAGGGGGCTGTCCGTGTAGACGAGCGTCATCCCGTCCGGAGTGGCGGCCACGATCTCGGGCGCCGTCTCGGTCGCCGGGTCGGCGCCCTCGGGCAGGTTCGCCGTGACCGGGAAGGACGCGATGCGGTTGAAGACGTCGGCCCCGGCCGGGCCGGCGCCGAACGCGGCCGCCACGCCGGCGAGCGCCCCCGCGGTTGCTGTGCGCATTTTGTACATTCCGGGTTCCCCTGCTTCCCGGATGCGGGAAAAACGGGGCAAGTCACGCCCCCGTGACGCCCGCGTGACGCTTCCGTGACAGCTTCCCCCCCGCCCCGGCGCGGGCTAGGTCCGCGGCATGGCCCGCGCCCTCGCCCCCCGCCTGCTCGGCCGCCTCGCCTCGCTGCTGGCGTCGCTCGCGGTGGCCAGCGTCGTGATCTTCGCCATGCTCCAGCTCGCCCCCGGCGATCCGGCCGCCTTCATGCTCGGCACGGGCGCCCGGCCCGAGACGGTCGCCGCGCTCCGGGCCGAACTCGGCCTCGAGGGGCCGGCGGTGGCGCGCTACCTCGACTGGGTCGGCGGGATGCTGCGGGGCGACTTCGGCATCTCCTACACCTACCGCGTCCCCGTGTCCGGGCTCCTCGCCGACCGGCTGACCGTGTCGCTGCCGCTGGCGGCCTACGCGCTCGCGCTGACGGTGGCGGTCGCCCTGCCCGTGGGGCTCGTGGCGGCGATGCGCCGGGGCGGGCCGGCCGACTGGGGGATCATGGGGGCCACGCAGATCGGACTCGCGGTGCCCAACTTCTGGTTCGCGATGCTCCTCGTGCTGCTCTTCGCGGTGACGCTCCAGTGGGTCTCGGCGGGCGGCTTCCCGGGCTGGTCCGACCCCTGGGCCGCGATCGGCGCCCTCACCCTGCCCGCCGTCGCGCTGGCGCTGCCGCAGGCCTCGATCCTCGCCCGCGTGCTCCGCTCGGCGCTGCTCGACACGCTCGATCAGGACTACGTCCGCACCGCGCGCGCCAAGGGGCTGTCGCGGCGGGCGGTGGTCTGGCGGCACTGCCTGCGCAACGCGCTGATCCCGGTGCTGACGATCCTGGGCCTGCAGTTCTCCTTCCTCCTCGCGGGCGCCATCATCATCGAGAACGTCTTCTTCCTGCCCGGGCTCGGGCGGCTGATCTTCCAGGCCATCACCGCGCGGGACCTCATCGTCGTGCAGTCGGCGACGATGCTCCTCGTCGCGGCGGTGATCCTCGTGACCTTCCTCGTGGAGGTGGCCTACGCCGTCGCCGACCCGAGGCTCAGGCGCCCGTGACCGGCGGGGCGGGGGCGCCGTCGCCGGCGCGCGAACCGACTGCGAGCCGAGCCGAACCGCGGTCCGACTGGACGGCGCCGTGAGGGCCGCGCTCTGGGCGGGCGGGCTGCTGACGGCCGCCTTCGCGGCGCTGGCCGCGCTCAGCCTCGCCTGGCTGCCGCACGACGTCGCCGCGCTCGACATCGCGCGCCGGCTCGAGCCCCCCTCCCCCGCGCACCCCCTGGGCACTGACCATTTCGGCCGCGACATGCTCTCGATGCTCATGGCCGGGGCGCGCACCTCAATCGCGGTGGCGCTGATCGCCGTCGGCATCGGGCTGGCCTTCGGCGTGCCCCTGGGCCTGGCCGCCGCCGCCCGCCGGGGCGGCTGGATCGACGAGGCGATCATGCGCGGCAACGACCTCGTCTTCGCCTTCCCCTCGCTCGTCATCGCCATCCTGATCACCGCCGCCTTCGGCCCCTCGGCCGTCAACGCCATCCTCGCCATCGGCATCTTCAACGTCCCGGTCTTCGCCCGGGTGGCCCGCGGCGGCGCGCTCCCGCTCTGGACGCTCGACTACGTCCGCGCCGCGCAGGTGGCGGGCAAGGGGCCGCTCCTCATCTCGGCGCAGCACATCCTCCCCAACGTCGCGAACCTGCTGATCGTGCAGGCCACGATCCAGTTCTCGCTCGGCATCCTGGCCGAGGCGGCGCTCTCCTATGTCGGCCTCGGCGCGCAGCCGCCCACCGCCTCCTGGGGCCGGATGCTCGCCGACGCGCAGACGCTGATCTACTCGGCGCCGACGCTGGCGCTCCTGCCCGGGCTCGCCATCGTGCTGCTCGTGCTCGGGCTCAACCTGCTGGGCGACGGGCTGCGCGACCTGCTCGACCCCCGGCTCGCGCGGGCCCGCACGTGAGCCGCGATCCCGCCGGGGCGCTCGTCCGCGCCGAGGGCCTGACCGTGGCGATCCACGGCACGCCGATCCTCCAAGGCGTCAGCTTCGAGGCGCCCGCGGGCGAGGTCACGGGGCTGGTGGGCGAGTCCGGCTCGGGCAAGTCGATGACGGCGCTCGCGCTGATGGGGCTCCTGCCGCGGGGCGCCCGCGCGGAGGGCACGCTCCGCCTCGACCGGCACGACCTGCTGGAGCTGCGGGAGCGCGAGTGGCTGCGGATCCGCGGCGCCGAGGCGGGCATGATCTTCCAGGAGCCGATGACCGCGCTCAACCCCGTGCAGACCGTGGGCGCGCAGGTGGCCGAGGGGCTCCGCCTCGCGGGGGCGCCGCGGGCCGACGCGATGCGCCAGGCGCGCGACCGGCTCGACCGTGTGGGCCTCGAGCGGATCGCGCTCGACCGCTACCCCCACGCGCTCTCCGGCGGCCAGAGGCAGCGCGTCTGCATCGCCATGGCCATCGCCCGCCGCCCGCGCCTGCTCATCGCCGACGAGCCCACGACGGCGCTCGACGTGACCACGCAGGCGCACATCCTCGCCCTGCTCCGCGGCCTCGTGCGGGAGGAGGGGATGGCGCTCCTGCTGATCACCCACGACCTCGGCGTGATCGCCGAGACGGCCGACCGCGTGGCCGTGATGCGCGAGGGGCGCATCGTCGAGCATGGGCCCACGGAGCACCTGTTCCGGACGATGCGCCACCCCTACACGCGCGCCCTTCTCGCCGCCTCGCGCCCCGCGCCGCGCCCGCCCCGCCCCGCCGCGGCCCGACCCCCCGCGCGCG
>CAZWWR010000179.1:0-5145 GCA_964637265.1 uncultured Jannaschia sp. | reverse complement strand
CGGTCGCGCCTGAAGGCCGCGCTGGCACAGGTCGCGCAGGTCGAGCGGGCCGCGCGAGACGCGGGCCTCCGGCTGGCCCCGGCCGAGCCCACGGCCGTCCTGGCCATGCCGGGGGTCGTCCGCGAGGCGCGCTCCGAGTCCGACGCAGACGCCCTGACGGCGGCGCTCCTGTCGGACCTCGAGGCGCTCGTGGAGGCCTGGGACGCGATGCGAGCCGAGGAGGGCGGTCGCCTCGGCGCCATTCTCGGCCGGCAGCTGGGGGAGATCGACGCGCTCGCGGACGAGGCGGAGACGCTGGCACGCGCGCGCGAGCCCCGCCGCGCCGACGCCCTCTCGACGGCGGTGGCACGGCTCACCGGGGAGACGCCGGTCGATCCCGACCGGCTGGCGCAGGAGCTCGCCCTCCTCGCGGTGCGCTCCGACATCTCCGAGGAGATCGACCGGCTGCGGGTCCACGTCGCGGCCTCGCGCGACCTGCTGGCCGGGGTGGGGCCGGTCGGGCGCAAGCTCGACTTCCTCACGCAGGAGCTGGCGCGGGAGGCCAACACGATCTGCTCCAAGGCCCAGTCGAGCGAGCTGACCCGCGCGGGGCTCGACCTCAAGGCGGTCGTCGACCGGATGCGCGAGCAGGTCCAGAACGTCGAGTGAGCGGCCGCATGGCCGCCCGGCTTGACGAGGCCGCGCCCGCGGGGCACCCGGCGACCCATGGACGACCGCCATCCGGCCGGCCGCCTCGACCGGCGCGGCATCCTCATCATCCTGTCCTCGCCCTCGGGCGCGGGCAAGTCGACGCTGGCCCGCCGGCTGAAGGAGTGGGACCCGACCATTGCCTTCTCGGTCTCGGCCACGACGCGCGCGCCCCGGCCGGGGGAGGAGGACGGGCGCGAGTACCATTTCCGCTCGGAGGACGCCTTCATGGCGCTCGTCGCGGAGGGGGCGATGCTCGAACACGCCAAGGTCTTCGGCAACCTCTACGGCTCGCCCGCAGCACCCGTGGCCGAGGCCATCGCTGCGGGACGCGACATCCTGTTCGACATCGACTGGCAGGGCGGGCAGCAGGTCCGCAACTCGGCGCTCGCGAACGACGTCGTGTCGATCTTCGTCCTGCCGCCCTCCATCGCCGAGCTGGAGCGCCGCCTGATCGCCCGCGGCCAGGACGGCTCGGAGGTCATCGCCCGGCGCATGTCGCGCTCGCGCGAGGAGATCAGCCATTGGGCGGAGTACGACTACGTCCTGGTCAATGACGACGTCGACCGCTGTTCGCGTCAGATCGAGGCCATCGTGACGGCCGAGCGCCTGCGCCGCTCGCGGCAGTCGCACCTGGCCGACCGGGTGCGGGCGCTGGGCGAGGAGTTCGAGGAGAGGGCATGATCTACGCGCTGGACGAGCACGAGCCGCAGCTGGGGGAGGGGGCCTGGATCGCCCCCGACGCCCATGTGATCGGCCGGGTGACCCTGGGCGCCCTGGCCTCGATCTGGTTCGGAGCCACTCTGCGCGGCGACAACGAGCCCATCGAGATCGGCGCGGGCGCCAACCTCCAGGAGCGTTGCATGGTCCACACCGACATGGGCTTTCCGGTGACCGTCGGGCGCGACTGCACCGTGGGCCACCACGCGATCCTGCATGGCTGCACGGTGGAGGACGAGAGCCTGATCGGCATGGGCGCCATCGTCCTCAACGGCGCCGTGATCGGGCGCGGCTCGCTGGTGGGCGCGGGCGCGCTCGTGACGGAGGGCAAGGCGATCCCGCCCGGCAGCCTCGTGCTGGGCTCCCCGGGCAAGGTCGTGCGCTCCCTTGACGAGGACGCGCTGGCGGGGCTGCGCGCCTCGGCCGAGCACTACCGCGCCAATGCCGCCCGCTTCCGCGCGGGGCTCCGGGAGGTCCGCGGTTGAGCGTCCGGCGCGCGCCGCACCGCGCCTCCGTCAGCCGGCCCGTGGCCAACCCGATCCAGCCCTCCGTCGTCTACGCCTCCGACACGCCCGACGGGCTCGACGCGCAGTACGAGGGCCGTGCCCACGGCTACACCTACTCGCGCGAGGGGCACCCGAACGCCGCGGCGCTCGCCGCGCAGCTCGACGCGATGGAGGGCGCCTCGGGCGGGATCGTCGTGGGCTCCGGCATGGCGGCCGTCACCGCGGTCATGATGGCGCTGCTGGAGCGGGGCGACCGGGTGCTGGGCGGCGACCAGCTCTACGGCCGCTCCCTGCGCATGATGGCCGAGGATCTGTCGCGGCTCGGCTTCGAGACGGCGCTCGCCGATCCCACGGACGGCGCGGGCTTCGCCGCGGCGCTGGCGCCCGGCACCCGGATCGTGCTGGTGGAGGTCGTCTCGAACCCCACGCTGCGGGTCGCCGACATGGAGGCCATCGGGCGGGCCGCCCGGGCCTCGGGCGCCCTCCTGGTGGTGGACAACACCTTCACGACGCCGCTGGGCTTCCGGCCCTTCGAGCACGGGGCGGACGTGGTGCTCCACTCGGTCACGAAGCTGCTCGCCGGCCATTCGGACGCCATGCTGGGCTACGTCGCGGCGCGCGACCCCGAGATCGCCGCGCGCCTCGAGACCACCGCGATCACGCTCGGCCTGACGCCCTCGCCCTTCGACTGCTGGCTGGCGGAGCGCGGGCTCCTCACCTTCGCGCTGCGCCACCGGGCGGCCTGCGAGGGGGCCGCGCGCCTGGCCGACGCCCTGCCGGACATGCCGGGCGTCGGACGGGTGATCTTCCCCGGGCGGGCCGACCACCCCGACCGCGCCCGGGCGGAGGCGCTGCTCTCGTCGCCCGGCAACATGGTCTCCTTCGAGGTCGAGGGCGGGCGGGCCGCGGCCAACGCGCTCGCCGCGGCGGCCGAGCGGATCGCCTTCGCGCCGACGCTGGGGGACGTCTCCACGACGCTTTCGCACCCCGCCTCGTCC
Source organism: uncultured Jannaschia sp. (assembly GCA_964637265.1). Classification (GTDB taxonomy): domain Bacteria; phylum Pseudomonadota; class Alphaproteobacteria; order Rhodobacterales; family Rhodobacteraceae; genus Jannaschia. The sequence goes on along the minus strand of CAZWWR010000179.1, from coordinate 2,234 downwards.
TCCCATCGGGGGCTGACGCCGGAGGGCCGGGCTCGGCTCGGCATCACGGAGGGGTTCTTCCGCGTGTCGGTGGGCGTCGAGCCGCCGGAGGCGCTCGTCGAGGAGATCGGCCGGGCCGTCGCGGCGGCTCGCGGGGCGGCCTAGGCGGCGCTGGCGCGGGGCGCGGGGCCCGAGCGCAGGACGTCGAGCCTCAGCGACGGGAAGGCGCGCGCGACCTCCTCGCGGACCAGCGCGATGCAGGGCAGGTCGCATCCCATGATGACGAGTCGGCCCTCGAAGCCCGACGCGTCGAGCGCCTGGGCCAGGTCGAGGGCGTCGAGGTCGGGCGACACGGCCCGCGCGATCACATGGCTCGGGCGGTGCCGCTCCAGGGCCTCCCGGAGCCGCCCGAAGCCCGTCGTCACGATGCGGGCGTCGCGGGGATCGTCCCGCAGGACCCTCATCGGGCCGCTCCGGCCGGACACGGCGACGAGCACGAATGCGGCGCCCATGGGGCGGCCGTCGTCGGGGGGCGGCGGAGTCCAATGCAGCATCGCACGTTCCTCGTTCGTCTCTGGAGGGCGCCGGGCCGTCGCGGCGCTCTAATGGGCGCCACGTTTTGGATCAATCACGCGATCGCTTGACGGCCGGGAGGCTTCGCGCCACCGGGACGTCCGGACCACACAGGGGACGGGCCACGATGGATGCCGCCTCGGTCATCGCCGCCGTGCCCATCCCCATGGTCATCGTGGGACCGGACGAGCGGGTGCGCGCCGCCAACCCGTCGGCCCGGGCCCTTCTGGGACAGGCGGTCGAGGGCCGGCACTTCCTCACCATCATGCGCCAGCCGCGCCTCGTGGCGGCCGTCGAATCGGCGCTCAACGGCAGCGGGGTCACCGGCGGGCGCTTCGTCAGCACCGAGGCCGGGCGCGAGACGCACTGGCGCGTCACGGCGACGCCGCTGGAGGAGGGTCCGCGGCACAGCGTCGCGCTCTCCTTCGAGGACACGACGCCCGTCGCCGAGGCGATCCAGAGCCGGCGCGACTTCGTCGCCAATGTCAGCCACGAGCTGCGGACGCCGCTCACCGCGCTCATCGGCTTCATCGAGACGCTTCGGGGTGCCGCGCGCGACGATCCGGCCGCGCGGGACCGCTTCCTCGGCGTGATGGAGCGGGAGGCGAGCCGGATGAACCGCCTGGTGGCCGATCTGCTGTCGCTGAACCGCGTCGAGGCGCAGGAGCGCATCCGCCCCACGGGCCGCGTCGCGCTGATGCCGCTGGTCGACGCCTGCGTCTCGGCGCTCAAGCCGCGGGCCGCGCAGGCGGGCGTCTCGGTGGAGGTCGAGGTGGAGGGCGGGGCCGAGGCGGGGACCGGGGGCGACCCGCACCACGTCCTGGGCGACGAGGACCAGCTCCAGCAGGTCTTCACCAACCTCCTGGAAAACGCCCTCAAATACGGCGCCTCGGGCGGGCGGGTCCTCATCCGGGCCGCCCGGGTGGCGGACGACCCGCGGCTGCGCGGCCGCGCCGTGCGGATCGAGGTGGTCGACTGGGGCGAGGGGTTCGACCCGATCCACATCCCTCGCCTGACGGAGCGCTTCTACCGCGTCGACGGGCACCGCGCCCGGTCGCTGGGCGGCACCGGCCTCGGGCTCGCCATCGTCAAGCACATCGTCAACAGGCACAGGGGCGCGCTGCGCATCGAGGGCCGTCGGGGGGAGGGGGCGCGCTTCACCGTCCTGCTGCCCGAGGCCTGATCCCGCCCGTGTCATGAAAGCGTTACACGCGTGTCACAAAAGGGAGGCCGATGGTTCCTAGAGCGCCGCTGTGGGCCGTGGACGCATGTCGTCCGTCGGCCGCTCCGTAGTATCGGAACGCAGGGAGTTAACGAGACATGACCATCAAGCTGACCGCCTCCACCTTGGCGATCCTCGCCGCGGCCGGCGTCGCCTCCGCCCAGTCGCGCGACAACGTGCAGATCGCAGGCTCCTCCACGGTGCTGCCCTACGCGTCGATCGTGGCCGAGGCCTTCGGCGAGAACTTCGAGTTCCCGACCCCCGTGGTCGAGTCGGGCGGATCCTCCGCCGGCCTCGCGCGCTTCTGCGAGGGCGTGGGCGAGAACACGCTCGACATCGCAAACGCGTCCCGCCAGATCCGCGAGGGCGAGCTCGCGACCTGCGCCGAGAACGGCGTGACGGACGTCATCGAGGTCCGCATCGGCTACGACGGCATCGTCTTCGCCAGCCAGATCGACGG
>CAZWWR010000178.1:0-5187 GCA_964637265.1 uncultured Jannaschia sp. | reverse complement strand
CTCCTTCGAGCCTGTTGAAGACCGCCAGGACGCGGCGGACGTGGTTCTGGGTTTCTTTGAAGGGAGGAACTCCGCCGTGCTGCTCGACCGCGCCGGGGCCCGCGTTGTACGCGGCGAGGGCCAGGCGCGCGTCGCCGAAGGCCTCGAGCAGGGATGCGAGGTAGCGGGCCGATCCGTCGAGGTTCTGCCGCCAGTCATGCGGATCGACGCCGAGCTCGACGGCCGTCTGCGGCATGAGCTGGCCCAGGCCGATGGCGCCCTTCGGGCTGAGGGCCCTCGGGTCGTAGGCGCTCTCGGTCTCGATGTTGGACCTGTAGAGCCGCCGCCACTCCGTCACCGACAGCCCCGCGCGGCGGAGCCCCGGGTGGGACGCATAGCGAAGCGCCACCTCGTCGATCGCGGCCAGGATGCCCGGCGCCGGCGCACGGGTCGAGGCCGCGACCGGCGCGCCTCGGAAGTCGTTCGTCCTCTCGCCTCTGACGTCCTTCTGGCCGCCGAGGATCGCGAGGCCGTCGGAGGATGCGGTCCGTCCGATCCCGTCCACGTAGGTGCGCGAGAAGGAGGCCTGCGGCGTCGATGCCGAGAGCGAGCCGTCGCCCTGCATCGTCAGCACCATGCCCTGCGCGGAGGCGACGCCGCCGGCCAGCAGGAGCGCCAGGAGGCTAGGCGCGCCCGCCCTCCGGCAGAGTCTGAACGGTGCGACCCCCCTCGTGACAGGGTACGTCGACATGGACGAAGCCCAGGTCGAGCATGAAGGAGAAGAGCCCGTTGAGCGTCTTGAAGACGCGCGGCTCCAGCCCTTCGGCCATGGCCTGGCGCGGCACCTTGACCAGGAGCCGCTCGAAGCTCCGGTCGTCGTTGACCACACGGACGATCCAGCGGCCGTACCAGTTCCCCTTGGTCCGGACCGCGTTCCCCAGGGCGACGATCTCTGCCTGTCTGCCTTCCGCCAGCAGCTGACGAAGGCGAGCCTCCGTGACGACATTGGGCGCGTCTTTCTCGAATTCGATCTCCACGGCCCGTCGTCCCTCGCAACTCAGGACCGGGCGCTCGAAGCGAGCACCTTCAGTCCTACAGAAATATATTATAGTAGCGCAAGGCATATTTTGTATGGCATCGGCGCACTACCATGGCCGTCACCCTTGCGGAGGCGGGGACGAAATTGAAGTGGATTCGGGGAGGCGAACGATGAGTTGCGCCAGGATGTTGCTGCGCTGCGGGCCGGTCCTGTTCGTTTTCATGGGCTTGCAAGCGGAAGCTCAAACGTGCCTCGCGCCGTCCCGGCCCTTCGTTCCGTCCGACGCCGCTGATGCGCGACGGTTCGCTGACCTGATCCGCCAGGATTTCGAGACCTACCTCGCGGACGTCCAGGCCTACTTCCGCTGCCTGGAGGAGGAGCGGACCCGCGCCATCGCCGAGGCGCGGGAGGTCACGGAACAGTACCAACGTTTCCTCGAGACAGTCGGTCGATAGCCCGGATCACGGGCCGCGCTTGAGCAGTCGCGAGACCCCGAGACCGGCGCGCAGGATGTAGGGGGGCAGGGAGAGCGAGTAGTGACCGCAGTTGAGCCGCATCACCTCGGGTCGGGCCCCCGCCGCGTTCAACTTCGCCACCAGATCCTCGGACAGGTCGGGAAGGACGACCGTGTCCCGTTCCGCCAGAACGATCAGCAGGTCCAGGTCGTCCCTCGCCAGCTTGTCGGCATGGATGCCGAGGTCGAGCGGGCTCCAGGCCCGGCGGAAGTCGGCCCGCTCGATCTTGCCTTCGAGGCTCTTGCGGATGTGTCGCGTCGCGCGCCCGGTCCAAGCCATGTCGGCGAGGCTGCCCGCCGTCAGGAACAGCGCGGCCTTCCCGACCGTCCGGTCGTGCGCTGCGACCAGGCCCGCGACCCAGGAGCCGAGGCTCATGCCGAGGACGGAGACCCTGCCGTATCCATGCTCCTTAAGGACCGCAACGAGCTGCCGCCCGTCCAGGACCGCCTGCCGCATGGACCGGAGCGTGCGTCCGAGGTTGGGGCTCAGGATGTGGTCGGCATGCGTCGCACCCGGACGGCTTCTCTCCAGGTGGTCGGGCATGGCGATCTCGACCACCGTGATGCCCTGACGCGCGAAGAAGTGGGCGAGCTGGGGTTTCCGGGATCGCGCATTCCAGTGGTGGAGGACGATCAGCGCGTGATCGCGAGCCGCGGTCCCGGTCACCTTCGCCCGAACGACGTCGTTCGCCGCGACGCCGCTCGGCAGACTGGACGGAAAGGTGATCCAGCCGTCCTCCCACGCGACGTCCCGAACCGGGCCGGGCGGAGGGTCGAAGAAGGCCGGGTCCGCGGCCGCCCGGTCGGCATGCTCGCAGAACTCGTCGACGCTCGATGCGAGGGCCGCGCCAGGAAAAGCAAGCTCGGCGTCGAACGCGAGGTCCGTGACCGTCTTCGATCCATCCCCGCGCTGCGCCCGGCGCTCGTCCAATCTGTCGAGCCAGCTATGAAACATCGCGGCTGTCCTCCATGGCCCGCTGCTGCCCACCGTCGAAGGATGGATCGAAGAACCCGTAGATCGCCACGAGCGTCGCGACACCGAGCAGGATCGCGAAGCCCGGGAAGGCGCCGATCAACAGGTAGGCGCCGCCGATCAGCGCGAACGCGGCGAGCATCCTGGCCGACGGTGCGCGCAGCGAGCCGTGAAACCCGATGCGGACGCTCGCGTAGAAGAAGACGAAGCAGACCGGCAGCACGATCAGCAGGCTGGTCCAGTGCATCGTGAGGCCGTACGCCTCCGTCGGCGCGCGCCGGGACCAGACGAGCCCCGCGTCCGAGAAGAGCCAGGACCAGACGGTCTCGGCATCCGTGGACAGGAAGAGGCTCTGCGTCTTCATGCAGATCGCCACCAGAAGTCCCGCGGCAGAACAGCGGAACAGCCCTCGCATGACCCGCAGCCCGACGGCGTCGATCTCGTCGGAAGCCGAAGGAGCGTCGGCGCCTGAGCCTCTCGTCATCTCCCAGAAGTCCTGGACGAGCGTCCAGAGCAGGATCAGCCCGCCGACCATCAGGTAGAAGCTCATGCTCATGTAGAGGTAGGCGAACCCGGTGAACACGGCCGCCTCCGTCGTCGAGATCACGTCGGGCCTGACGATGGCGACCGAGCCCCAGTCGATGTCGTCGCTGTCGGCTCCCCGCATCAGGGGGATCAGCCTGAGGCTGGTCCACTGCAGGACCCCCGCGAACAGGAAGCAGATCAGGAAGACCGCCCAGTAGGTCGCGGAGGACCGCTCGACCTTGGACCTCCATGCTTTCGTAACCTGCGGCCGCCCGGTGCTCGCCAGGACGACCGACCGGCCCCTGGTCTTCCAGAACGTCAGGAGATCGACGGCGAACATGAAGAAGAAAGGGAGGAAGACGAGGAAGAGAAGGGTCCAGTTCGGGGCCCAGTGGAACCCGACCTGCTTCGTCACGCCGTCCCCCCGGACATAGGTGATGCTGTCGAGGCCAATGAGGTACGCGACGAAGTTCAGAGCCGCCGCGCCGGCGAATATGGCCATGGGAAGGTTCAAGAGCGCTCCGCGACCGAACACGGCCTCGGACTTCCGCGCGAGGCTCAGGCGGGTGTGCGATGCGGGGCGGGGGCTCTCGAGAGCCGGAGCGTCGCCGCCCGCCGAGGCTTCGGCCACCCCGTCCTTGCATCGCCTCCGTGAAGCGAGCCGGATCCGGGCTGCGCCGAGCTCCCTCTGCCAAGCGATCGTCGCGTCCGGGTCATTGCAGCCAAAAACTCGCGCGAGCCACCGGACGTTCTCGGGGCTGATCCCTTTGTCGTTGTCTTGGAACCAGAACTGGACGGTCCGCAGCTCGATGCCTTTCGTATTACCCGCGATCTGCGTGATCGCGTCGGCCAAGCTGTCGGGCGTCCACGGGCCCGCAGGGAAGCCGTCAGGTTCCACGGACCTCCCGGCGCCAGCATCGGCGAGGCGCTTGAAGAGCGCCTTGAAGTCCTCGTCGGTCTCCTCCGGCGGGACGAAATATTTTCCGTTCCTGACCAATGGGCTGCACGTGTTCGTTTCGCCTGGTTTCGTGCGCCTTCGTAGCACTTCGTGACCGGGCCAATCGTGAACGGGCATTCATCGCGCGTGAGCGGCAACGTAGCGCCGATGCCCCGCGCGTCAGCGCCTGTCCGCACCTGCGGAGGTCATGACCATGCGACAAGCGGATGGAGTGAACGACGCCTACGCGCCGGCGAAACGCCGCCGCGCGGTCCGCGAGGAAGCACGCCCGGTCCAGCGCGTGCTCGACTGGAAGACCCGGCGCCTCGTCGGATGGCTCTACGAGTGGAACACCGGCGAGCGCATGGTGATGTGGAAGGACGGCAAGCGCGAGGACGTCGTCTACGAGTGACCTCCGCCATTGCCAGCGCCGCCATCCGGGTCTATGAGAATATATTATTGCAGCATGTAGCGCGCCCGATGGGGTGCGGGAGGTGATGTCATGATCCTGTCGGCTCGGAGGGTTCTGCTCGTCATCACAGCGGTCAACGCGATCGGTGCGGCGGCGCTGAAGCCAGCGGACGCGCAGGCGTATCCGATCGACTGCGCGATCCTCCTCTGCCTGTCGGGAGGATGGCCGGCCTCGGTCCCCTGCGCGAGGGCGCGGGCCGAGTTCATCCGCCGGATCACCCCTTGGCCGGTCGAGCCGCCGCTGCAGATATGGCGTTGCCCGATGAGCGCGCGCTTCGAGGGGAAAGGCAGCGCTTCGCCCGCCGCCTGGCTCTGGAATGCCGTCGACCGCCCCGGGCCCGACGCCCCGGGCCCTCGACTCGTCGACCAGTTCACCATCGAGGAGGGCAGGGCGGATGTCGACATCGGTGGTCCCGAGTTCGACTTCGTCCGCTCGATCCGGGTCTTCATGGTCTCGGGCTCACAGCGCGAGTCCGGACCTGAAGGGCAGGAGGACTGCAACCGCTCCTCGCAGGCGCGCGTCGGCCGCTACGGCACGCAGGGGGCCTACGCCTGGCACCGCAGCTCGCTCGCCGAGCTGCCGCCCGCCTACGCGCTCCCGAGCGGATGGGGGCGGCACTGTCCGACGGCGCGCTTCCGGTCGGTCTTCGTCGACTGGCGCGACTATCAGGGACACTACGGATGGGAGCGGGTAGACTACTGACTGTGGATAAGTTGTGGCCCGTTTACGCCGCCCCACACCATCCTGT
>CAZWWR010000177.1:0-5226 GCA_964637265.1 uncultured Jannaschia sp. | reverse complement strand
GGTCGAGCAGCGCGGCGAGCCGGTCCTTGCCCTCGGCCTCGCGGGCGAGCGCGGCGTCGGCGCGGGCGAGGCCCGCGTCCTGCCGCTCCAGCAGCGCGGCCAGATGGGCGATGCGGGCGTCGCGTTCGGCCAGCGCGGCCTCGAGCTCCTCGATGTCGTCGAAGAGGAAGCCCACGATCGCGTCGGCGTCGAGATCGCCCGCGCCGGAGACGAGGCGGCGCCCCTCGGGCAGGTCGACGCGCAGGCGCCCCTCGTTGTCCCTGCGGGAGGCGAGCTGCCCGCGCGCGGCGGCCTCGCGGACCCGCAGGCGCGAGGTGCCCAGCCGCGCGGCCGCTTCCTCCACGGTGAGGAAGGTGCCCCCCTCCCCCACGGCTCAGACGATCCCCGCCGCGCGCAGGGCGCCCTGCCGCTCCTCGGAGAGCCCCAGCAGCCCGCCGAGCACCTCGGCGTTGTGCTGGCCCAGCTCGGGGCCGACATGGCGCACCTTGCCGGGCGTCTCGGAGAGGCGGGGGGCGACGTTCTGCATGTGCATGGGGCCGAAATCGGGGTGCTCGACCTCGACGATGGCCTCGCGGGCGCGGAAGTGGGGGTCGCGCATCATGTCCTCGGCCCGGTAGATCAGCCCGCAGGGCACGCCGTGCTCGTCCATCAGGGCCTGCAGATCCGCCAGCGGGATCGTGCGCGTCCAGTCGGCGATCAGCGCGTCGAGCTCGGCCTGGTGCGCGCCGCGGGCACCGTGGGTGGCGTAGCGGTCGTCCTCGGCCAGTTCGGGCTGGCCCATGGCGGCGGCGAGGCGGCGGAACACCGTGTCCTGGTTGGCGGCGATCAGCAGGAGCTTGCCGTCGGCCGTGTCGAAGACGTTGGAGGGCGAGACGTTGGGCAGGATCGCCCCCGTCCGCTCGCGCACGTAGCCCGCCACGTCGTACTCGGTGACGAGGCTCTCCATCATGTTGAGCACGGCCTCGTAGATCGCGCTGTCGACGACCTGCCCGCGGCCCGTGCGGTGGCGGGCGTGGATCGCCATGAGCGCGCCCATGCAGGCGTGCACCGCTGCCAGCTCGTCGCCGATGGAGATGCCCATGCGCGAGGGCTGGCTCGACGGGTCGCCCACGACGTAGCGCAGCCCGCCCATCGCCTCGCCGATGGCGCCGTAGCCCGCGCGCTTGGCATAGGGGCCCGTCTGGCCGAAGCCGGTCACGCGGACCATCACGAGGCGCGGGTTGATCTCCGAGAGATCCTCCCAGCCGAGCCCCCAGCGCTCCATCGTGCCGGGGCGGAAGTTCTCGATCAGGATGTCGGCGTCGCGGACCAGCGCGCGGACGAGCTCCTGCCCCTCCGGCTCCCGGAGGTTGAGCGTCACCGACTTCTTGTTGCGGGCCACCACGGGCCACCAGAGCGACTTGCCGTGCGGCTTCTCGCGGCCCCACTGGCGCATCGGATCGCCCGCGCCGGGGGCCTCGATCTTGATCACCTCGGCGCCGAAATCGGCCATCAGCTGCCCGCAGAAGGGGCCGGCGAGGAGCTGCCCCATCTCGATCACGCGAAGGTCCGTGAGCGGCCCCTGCCGCGCCTCCGGCTCCGTCATCGCCCTGCTCCCCGCTGTTGACGGACTTGACCGCCCGGTTATTTGGTATGCGAAATTAGACGGGTGCGTCAGGATGGCAACGACTAATGTCGAGATCGTCGAAGTCTCGCCGAGGGACGGGATACAGAACGAGGATCGCATCCTCTCCACGGACGAGAAGCTCGAGCTGATCGGCATGGCGCGCGACGCAGGCATCCGGCGCGCCGAGGTGACGAGCTTCGTGAACCCGGCCCGCGTGCCGCAGATGGCGGACGCGGACGATGTCGCCGCCCGGAGGCCGCCGGGCCTGCGCGCCATCGGGCTCACGCTGAACATGCGCGGCTTTATGCGCGCCGTGGCGGCCGGGCTCGACGAGGCGAACTTCGTGGTGGTGGCCAGCGAGACCTTCAACCGGCGCAACCAGGGGGCGAGCACCTTCGAGAGCGCCGCGGCCTTCGGCGAGGCGGTCGAGGACGCGCCCGACGGGATCGGGCTCGGCGTGACGGTGGCCGCGGCCTTCGGCTGCCCTTTCGAGGGGGAGGTGCCGCTGGCGCGGCTGATGGAGGTGGTCGAGGCGGTGGCGGCGCACGGGCCGCACGAGCTCTCGCTCGCGGACACGATCGGCGTGGCCACGCCGCGCGACGTGACCGAGCGGGTCGGCGCCGTGCGGGAGGCCTTCCCCGACCTGCCGCTGCGGCTGCACCTGCACGACACGCGCAACACCGGCATCGCCAACGCCTGGGCCGGGATCGAGGCCGGGGTGCGCCGCCTCGACGCCTCGTTCGGCGGCACGGGCGGCTGCCCCTTCGCGCCGCGGGCCACGGGCAACGTGGCGACCGAGGATCTGGTCTACATGCTGGAGCGCTCGGGCGTGGCGACGGGGGTCGACCTCGACGCGGCGATCCGGGCGGCGGAGTGGCTGGAGGCGCGGCTCGGCCATCCGGTGCCCGGGCAGGTGATGAAGGCAGGCGGCTTCCCGGCGCCGCGGCGGGCGGCCTGAGCGTGGATGCCGGGCGCGTCCCGGCTGCGGAGCAAGCCTATGCCACTCTGCGGGCGCGCATCGTCTCGGGGCAGCTTCCGGGCGGCCACCGGCTGAAGGAGCGGGCGCTGGCCGAGGAGCTGGGCCTGTCGCGCACGCCGGTGCGCGAGGCGATCAACCGGCTGGCGCACGAGGGCTTCGTGGAGCGGGGCGAGGGCTACTCGACGCGGGTGGCCGAGTTCCCCGAGGAGGAGCTGGAGCAGATCTTCGACATCCGCCGGCGGCTCGAATGCTACGCGGCCGGCCGGGCGGCCACGCTGGCCACGCCCGAGCAGGTCGACGCGCTCGACGCGCTCACCACGCGGATGGAGGCGCTGACCCCGCCGCGGAGCGAGGCGGCCTATGCCGAGATCTCGGCGATCAACGCGGAGTTCCACCGCATCGTCGCCGAGGCGGCGCGCTCGCCCCGGCTGGTCGCCCTGCTGCAGGTGGCGGTGGATGTCGGCATCGTGGCGCGGACCTACCGCAGCTACTCGGAGGCCGATCTGCGCCGCTCGGCCGCCCACCACCGGGAGCTCGTCGACGCGATCCGCGCGCGGGCGCCGGACTGGGCCGAGAGCGTCATGTCGAGCCACGTGCTCGCCGCGGCCTGCTCGGCCGGGCGCGGGCCGGCGTAGGGGGCCCGAAGGCCGCGTGCGCGGGCGGGGCTCAGGCGAGGAGGTCGCGCATCATCGGGCTATCGGGGTCGCGCAGGGCGTCGATCACGTCGAAATGGTGCCGGCCCGGGGCCTCCCGCACCGGAACGCCCCAGGCGGCGCCCAAGGCACGGGCCTGCCAGAGGAAGGCCGGACGCTCCTTCGCGCCGACATGGACGGCGACGCGGGGGCCGGGAAGCGGGCGGGCCAGCACCGGGCTCTCGACCTCGGCCTCGGCGGGGTCGAGGCGGAGCTCGTCGTTGAGTGCCTGCCGCAGGAGCGGGCGGAGGTCGGCCACGGGGGCGACCGGCACGCAGCTCTCGATGCGGTCGGCAGCGGCGGGGGCCGCGTCCGCGCAGAGCATCCGCGCGACGAGGTGGCCGCCCGCGGAATGGCCGACGAGGCGGATCGGGCCGGGGACGCGCGCCGAGGCGGCATCGACGGCCCGCGCGACGCAGTCGGTGATCTCGTGGATGCGCGCGTCGGGGGCGAGCGGGTAGCCCGGCAGCGCCACCGCCAGCCCGTGCGCCAGCGCGCCCGAGGCGAAGTGCGACCAGTCCGACGGCGCGAAGAGCCGCCAGTAGCCGCCGTGGACGAACACGGCGAGGCCGCGCGGCTCCGCCTCGGGGAGCATCAGCTCGTAGGTCTCGCGGGGGCCGTCGCCATAGCGCAGCCCGGTGCGGGCGCGGGGGCCGAGCGCCGCGCGGAAGGCCGCCGCGTCGGCCGCCCAGCGCGCGGGATAGGCCTCGCCGTCCGGGATGTAGGGCCGGTTGGCGTAGGCGTCGTCGAGCGCCGCGGGGTCCATCGTCTCCCAGCCGTCCATGGCCGTCCTCCCGACGGGCACGGGGCGCCCCGTGGGACGCCCCGTGCCTCGTTCCCGCCGGTCCGCGCCGCGACCCCCCGGGGGGGGGCCGGCGCGGTCGCATCAGTGCATCTTGGCCTCGACCTGGCCGATGGCGTTGTCGATCATGGCGTCCTGCTCGGACGGGCCCATCTGCCGGGCCAGCACGTCGGCCGCAGCGGCGGTGGCCACCTGCACGGCGCGATTGCGGACATCGCGGAGGGCGGCGGCTTGGGCGCTGGCGATCTGCTCCTCGGCGGCGGCGAGGCGGCGCTCGACCGACGCCTCGAGATCCTTCTTGGCCTGCTCGGCGGCCACTTCCGCATCGCGGCGGGCGGCTGCGACGATGTCGTCGGCCTGATCGCGGGCCTCGCGGGTCTTGCGCTCGTAGGAGGCGAGCAGCGTCTGCGCCTCCTCGCGCAGCTCGCGGGCCTCGTCGAGGTCGCGGCGGATGCCGTCGGCGCGCTTGTCCAGCATGCCCATCAGCATGGGCGGGACCTTGTAGTAGAAGACGATCGCCAGGAACACCGCGAAGCCGATCAGCACGATGAAGTCGGTGTTGCGGAGTGAGACGAAGCCGTACTCGCCCGAGGCGGCGATCGCGGGTCCGGCGGAAAGCGCGCCGGCGGTGGCGGCGGCGAGGATCCTGCGCATCACCGGCCCCCCGCGCGCTGGCTCACGGCGGCGTCGACCGCCTGCTGGTCGGGCTGCCCGCCCAGGGCGCGGACGATGTCGCCCGCGATGTCCTTCGCGACCTCCTCGGCGGAGGCGGCGGCGTTCTCCCGGATGCCCGAGATCTCCTTCTCGCTCTCGGCGGTGCGCTCGCCGATGCGGGCGTCCGCCTCGGCGATGGCGGCGTCGAGATCCTTCTGGATCGAGGCGCGGGCCTCGTCGCCGATGCGCTGCGCCTCGGCGCGGGCGTCGGCCAGGGCCTTCCTGTAGCCCTCGTCGGCGATCTCTGCCTGCCGCTTGAGATCCTCGGCGGCCGCGAGGTCGTTCGATATGGATCCCGAGCGCTCGGCCAGGACCGAGGAGAGCCGCGGGATCGCCATGCGGGTGAGGATGTAGTAGATCGCGCCGAGCGCGACGAGGAGCCAGAAGATCTGGTTCAGGAACCAGTCGCCGCAGAGCTGCGGCATGCCGATGG
>CAZWWR010000176.1:0-5239 GCA_964637265.1 uncultured Jannaschia sp. | reverse complement strand
GCGGGCTGGTGCCAGCCGGGGAAGTAGTTGAACTTCGCGATGTTGTAGAAGCCCAGCCGCTGATCGACGAGCGGCATCGAGAACTCGGTGGCGTCGATGGCGCCGCGCTCCAGCGCGGGGAAGATGTCGCCGCCCGCCAGCAGCGAGGTCGACACGCCGAGCTTCTGCATCACCTCGGCGCCGAGGCCGAAGAAGCGCATGTTGAGGCCCTGGAGCTGGTCGAGCGAGGTGATCTCCTCCTTGAACCAGCCGGAGGTCTCGGGCGCGGTGATCCCGCAGGGCATCACGTGGACGTTGTAGCCGCCCTCGTCGTACATCCGCTGGAACAGGTCGAGCCCGTCGTCGAAGAGCATCCAGGCCAGCATCTCGCCCGTCTCGGGGCCGAAGGGCACCGCGGCGAAGAGCGAGGCGGCCGGGAGCTTGCCCTGCCAGTAGCCCGAGGTGGTGTAGGCGGCGTCGACCGAGCCGTTGGAGACGGCGTCGAGCGCCTCGAGCGTCGGGACGAGCTCGCCCGGGTCGTAATGTTCGAATTCAACCTCTTCGGAAATGGAATTGATCTTCTCGACGAAGTCCACCGCGGCGGTGCCGAGGATCGGCAGGTTGCGCGCGAAGCCCGAGGTCATCTCGAAGACCTCCTGGGCCTGGGCCGCCGATACCGGCACCAGGGCCGCCGTGGACGCGAGTGCAATGGCCTTGAGTTTCATACAGGGTCCTCCCATGCGTTGACCGTTCCGGGCTCTCGGCTCCGCGGCCAGATGGCTCGGAACCGCCCGGTTTGGTAAGGTTTCCTAACCAGAACCGCGAGGGGGCGCCACCCCGGCGCCCCGCGTTGTTGCGCTAACATCCCCGCCCGGATCGCCGCCCGTGCCGTCCGCGCGGCCCATCGGGGGCGGCTCCCGGTCGGGGCCCCGGTCGAGCCGGAGCGGGCCGCCCTCGCCCATCGGCGCGGGGAACAGCGAGCGGACCAGCGGGTCGTGGCCGGGCACGATCAGGCCAGAGCGCGAGGCGAGGCGGCCGAGCGTGTCGAAGCCGCGCAGCATGTCCTCGACGTCGACGACGATCGGGAAGGGTTTCCGCGCGAGCACGTTCTCGTAGAAATGCGCAGCGTCCGAGGCCAGGCACAGCCAGCCCGCCGCGGTCCGGACGCGCACCGCCTGCAGGCCGCGGGAATGGCCGCCGATGCGGTGGACGGTGACGCCCTCGGCCACCTCCGCGTCGCCCTCGTGGAACACCACCTGCCCCGCGTAGAGCCGGCGCACGGCCTCGCAGACGTGGTCGGCCGTGAACGGCATCCGCAGCGCGTCGTGGCACATGCAGGGCCCGGTGGCGTAGGCCATCTCGGCCGCCTGGAGGTGGATCGTGGCGTTCGGGAAGAGGTGGAGCCCGCCCGCGTGGTCGTAGTGGAGATGCGTGCAGATCAGCGTCGTCACGTCCTCGGGGGCGAGGCCGAAGGGCGCCAGCGCGGCGTGGGGCTCGAGCAGCACGGGGCGGGCGCGGCGCGCGCCCTCGGCCGAATCGTAGCCCGCATCCACGAGGATCGTCTCCCGCGCGCCTTCGGGGCCGCGGCGCAGGAGCCACATGAAGTAGTCGATCGGATGGGGCGCGGCGTGGTCGTCGTCGAACACGAAGCTGTCGGCGCGGGTGCGCCCCGCCCGCTCGGCGTAGCGCAGCGCGTAGACCTCCCACTCGCTCATCCGGCGCTTCCCGGGGCGCCGGTCCAAACGCTTGGGGTCGGCGCGCCGGCGGGGTGCGCGTGGAATGGGGCGCGGGACCTGGCGAGGGGCCGGGCGCGGGATCGGACGCAAGATCGGGCGGCGGCTGCGGACATCTGGCCTCCCCTCCAGGTTGTGCGCTAGCGGTAGGAGTGGCGCGGGGAGGCGATCATGTCACGGAAATTCGACATCGCGGTCTTCCGCGGGGACGGGATCGGGCCCGAGGTGATGGAGCCCACGCTCGCGCTGCTCGAACGGCTGCGGCCGGGGGGCTTCCGCTGGATCGACTGCCCCGCCGGGGCGGCCGCCTACAGGGCGCAGGGCACGGACCTGCCGGAGGCCTCGCTCGAGGCGGCGCGGGCGGCGGACGCGATCCTGCTGTCCTGCCTGGGCGATCCGGCGGTGCGCAAGGCCGACGGCACGGAGCTGGTGCCGCAGATCGACCTGCGCATCGCGCTCGAGCTCTATGCCGGGGTGCGGCCCGTGCGGGTGACGCCGGGCATGCGCACGCCGCTCCGACGGGAGGAGGGCATCGACTTCGTGCTGATCCGCGAGAGCACCGAGGGGCTGTTCCACACGCTCGGGCGCGGGACCGTCACCGAGAACCATGCCGAGGAGACGCTGCGGATCACGCGGGCCACCTCCGAGAAGCTCTTCGCCTTCGCCTTCGCGCTGGCCCGGGACCGCAAGGCGCAGGGCTTCCCCGGGCGCGTGACCTGCGTGGACAAGGCGAACGTGTTCCGCGCCTTCGCCTTCTTCCGCGCGCTCTTCGACGAGGCGGCGGCGCGGCATCCGGACGTGGCGGCCGACCACGCCTATGTCGACGCGATGGCGATGTGGATGGTGACGGATCCGGGCCGCTGGGACGTGCTCGTGACCGAGAACATGTTCGGCGACATCCTCTCCGACCTCGGCGCCGGCCTGATGGGCGGGCTGGGCCTCGCGCCGTCGGCCGATATCGGCGACGCCCACGCGGTGTTCCAGCCCTGCCACGGCTCGGCCCCCGACATCGCCGGGCGGGGCGTGGCGAACCCGTTCGCGATGATCCTGTCGGCGGCGATGATGCTCGACTGGCTGGGACTGCGGCACGACGGCGCCGGGCTGCGGGAGGACGCGGCGCGCTTGCGCGGGGCGGTCGACGCCTGCCTCGCCGCGGGGGAGACGACGCCCGACCTCGGCGGCGCGCTCTCGACCGGGGAGGCGGCGGCCCGCGTGGGGGCGCGGCTGTGAGCGGGGCGCTCCGGGTCGTCACGCTGGGCGCGGGCTACTTCGCGCAGTTCCACCACGACGGGTGGCGCCGCATCCCGGGCGTGGATCTTGCCGGCGTGGCGGACGCGGACCCGGAGAGCGGCGCGCCGCATCGCGACCTAAAGGAACTGCTCGCGCTGCGTCCCGACATCGTCGACATCGCGACGCCGCCCGCGAGCCATGCCGCCGCGATCCGGGCGGCGCTCCGCGCGCGGCCCCGCGCGATCCTCTGCCAGAAGCCGTTCTGCGCCTCGCTCCCCCTGGCCGAGGCGGTGGCGGCGGAGGCGGAGGCGGCGGGCGTGCCGCTGGTGGTGCACGAGAACTTCCGCTTCCAGCCCTGGTGGCGGGCGATCCGGGACGCGGTGGCCGGCGGGGCGGTGGGGCGCGTGGCCACGGTGGCGCACCGCTTCCGCCCCGGCGACGGGCGGGGGCCGGACGCCTATCTCGCGCGGCAGCCCTACTTGCAGCGGATGCCGCGCTTCCTGCTGCACGAGACGGGGGTGCACTACCTCGACGTGTTCACGTGGCTGCTGGGGCCGCCGGCCGGCGTCTATGCCGACCTGCGCCGCCTCAACCCGGCGATCGCGGGCGAGGACGCAGGTCTCGTGGTGCTCGACTGGGAGGACGGGGCCCGGGCGCTGTGGGACGCCGACCGCCTCGCCGAGCCGGGGCCGGGCGATCCGCGGCTGACCTTCGGCACCGCGCGGGTCGAGGGCGAGGCGGGCACCCTGGTGCTGGGCACGGACGGGGGCGTGACCCTGCGGGCGGACGGGCGGGAGGAGACGGTGCTGGCGCCCCGCGCGTGGGAGGGCTTCGCGGGCGACAGCGTGCGCGCGCTCCAGGCCCATGCGGTAGCGGCCCTGCGCGGCGAGGGGCCGTGGGAGAACGCGGCGCGCGACTACCTCGCGGTGATGCGGCTGGTGGAGGCCGCCTATGCGAGCGCCGAGCGCGGCGCGCGGGTGGATCTCGCGACGCCCGGAGGCTGACGCCCCGGCGGGAGGCGGGCAGGATCGGGGGCGAGGTGATCCGGGGACGCCCCCGCCGCGGGCACGGGGGAGCGTGTCGGAGGGTCGGCGGGACCCCTCGCCGGAGACCGCGTTTCGCCGGGCGTCCTGCCAAGCTGCCGGCGTAAGCCGGCCGAACGTTCCCGGCAGGGGCGACGAGGAGCGCAGTGCACCCGGCGGCATCCGCATCGGCATCGTCGCCATGGCGTGGGATAGGGGGGCCGAACTGGGCCGGGGGGCGCTGCGACCGGGGTGCCGGGCACTTCATGCCTGCCACATCCGGACGACCCTTCCGCTCGGGGCCATCGTTGCGGGAGGGCCGGCCCACCGGGCGGGTCCGGCGCTCGCACGGCGGGGCTGACGCAACTTGATTCCGTGCCGGGGCAAGGCCGCGAGCGACGGCCCTGCGATGGGTTTCGAGGGCCCAACACTTCCGTCGCGCCGCCGTCCCCCGGCCTCACTCCGGGGCGGCCAGACCGGGCGGGTGCACGAACCCGGGCTCGCACCGGCGCTTCCCGGCCTCAGTGCCTCCCCCCTTGCTGATCCCCGGCGGTGCGGTCGGGCGCTTGGTGCGCTGCGCTTCGGCCGCCGCGCGTGCCGGGAGGGGGTGGCCGTGCCGCCGGGTGATCCCGAACGGCCGCGGTCGGCGGGCGCGGCGGGGCGGTCAGTGGAAGTCGCGGCTCTTGGGGATGACGCGGGCGTCGCGGGGGTGGGCGCGGGCCGGCGCGGGAAGCTGCTCGACCTGATGCGGGATCGGATTGGTCGGGTGGTCGCCGCGCACGGCGGAGGGCCGCAGCCGCGCGTCGGACAGGCGCGCGAGCGCGTCGGAGCGATCGACGACGTCCTCCGCCATGACGTGGATCACCCGCCCGTCCGTCTGGATGCGGCCCCGCACGGCCATCAGCCGCGCCGACATGATCGCGGGGCGCCAGCGCTCGAAGCGGTCGGGCCAGATCACGAGGTTGATGACGCCCGTCTCGTCCTCCAGCGTGACGAAGCAGACGCCCTTCGCGCTTCCGGGCTTCTGCCGCACCAGCACGAGGCCGGCCACGCGCACCCGCGCGCCGTGCCCCCGCTCCCACAGGCCGGCCGCGGGCACGTAGCCCTGCCGCGCCAGCGAGCGGCGGAAGAAGGAGACGGGATGCGCCCGCAGGGACAGGCGCAGCGCCTGGTAGTCGGCCACCACCTCCTCGGAGCGCGGCATCGCCGGCAGCGCGACCGGCGCGTCGCTTCCCTGCGCAGGCGCCCCCGCCGCGGCGAAGACGGGCGGCGGGG
>CAZWWR010000175.1:0-5316 GCA_964637265.1 uncultured Jannaschia sp. | reverse complement strand
GCGCTGCGCCTGCCCGGCAAGGGCCGGATGAAGACGACCGGCAAGCTGGGCGACGTGATGAAGGAGTCGATCGACGCGGCCAACAGCTACGTCCGCTCGATCGCGCCGCGCATCGGCGTGAAGCCGCCCCGGCTCGACCGTTGGGACATCCACGTCCACGTGCCGGAGGGGGCGACCCCGAAGGACGGGCCCTCGGCCGGCCTCGCGATGGTCACGTCCATCGTGTCGGTGCTCACGCAGATCCCCGTCCGCAAGGACATCGCCATGACCGGCGAGGTCACGCTCAGGGGCAACGCGCTGGCCATCGGCGGGCTCAAGGAGAAGCTCCTCGCCGCGCTCCGGGGCGGCATCAAGACGGTGCTGATCCCGCAGGAGAACGAGAAGGACCTGGCCGAGCTGCCCGACACCGTGAAGGACGGGCTGGAGATCATCCCCGTCAGCCACGTGTCGGAGGTCCTCGAGCTCGCGCTCGAGCGGCAGCCCGAGGCCATCGAGTGGGACGAGGCCGCCGAGGAGGCAGCCGCCCTGGCCGCCCAGCAGGCCGCCGCCCGTCCGGAGGGCGGAGGGGCGACCGCCCACTGAGCTCCCGCAGATCGGACGGCGCCCCCCGCGGGCGCCGTCCTTCGTCCGGGGCCGTCGTGTCCCGCGGCGACGGGGCTTCGCCTGACCCGCCCTCGCTTCCGTCCAATGCCCCGCGGACCAGGATCGCGGCCCGCCCCGCATGCCGGGAACGTCAGTGCCCGGAGGTTGTCCCCGACCCATCTGACCCGCTTAGGCGTTGCACGAGGGGAGCCCGAGCGGTGCCTCCGCACGCTGCATGGCATCGCGCGCCGCAGGGTGCGGCCGACAACGCCGTTGAACTGGAATGATGCCTGATGCCTCACGGGGCGAGGGACCCGGCAGGATCCCAAGAACGCATTCCGCCCGCCGCGGCGGGTTGCGTGCCCGGCCTTCCCGGCGGGCGCCCCCGATGCCGGTCCAGCGCGTGGCCTCTGCCACGCCGGTTCGCCCCCGCACGAACCGAAGGGGCGGCAGTTCCGCCGTAGCGGCACCGGACCGGCCCCGACCGGGCAGGGCGCCCGGACATGGCAGGCACGGACCGCCCCGCACACCCCGTTCCCGGCCCGGCGCCGCCACGGCTCCGCGCCACGGCCGGGCGGACCCGCGGCCGGCCCGGTGCCCGATGCGGAAGTCGATCATCTCCGGCGTCATCGGCACCTGTCGGATCACTCCGGTGGGCCTTCCACGGACGCTGGGAGGCTGCACTCCGCCCGCGCGGCTCCGGTCCCGGTCGGACCCCATCCGCTCTGACAGCCGTTGGCCGCATCGGCGCATTACTCGACGGGGGACCCGGCAGTCCCTTCGCAGGGGGGCTACGGACGTTCGCCGCCGCTTGGGGGCGACTGACGGCTGAAGGCCATGTCAACAGGGGTATCCGCGTTCAGGAGGGGCCATGCGCCCCCGCGCCGGCCTCGGCCTCTGCGCAGTCACCGCGCCGCCCGTCTCCCCCGCTCGGAACCTACCCGCGCCGCAACGATGGCCGCCCCCGCGCCGCCCCGGAGCATCGCCCGCGGCGGATCAGAAGAACGCCTGGAGCCCCGTCTGCGCGCGTCCGAGGATCAGGGCGTGGACGTCGTGCGTCCCCTCGTAGGTGTTCACCGTCTCGAGGTTCAGCATGTGCCGCATCACGTGGAAGTCCTCCGAGATACCGTTGCCCCCGTGCATGTCCCGGGCAAGGCGGGCCACGTCCAGCGCCTTGCCGCAGCTGTTGCGCTTGCACAGGCTGATCGTCTCGGGGCTCGCCGTGCCCTCGTCCATCATCCGGCCGAGCCGCAGCGCGCCCTGGAGCCCCAGCGAGATCTCCGTCTGCATGTCCGCCAGCTTGCGCTGGAAGAGCTGCGTCTGCGCCAGCGGGCGGCCGAACTGCTGGCGGTCCAGCCCGTAGGCGCGCGCCGCGTGCCAGCAGGCCTCCGCCGCCCCCAGCGCCCCCCAGGAGATGCCGTAGCGGGCCCGGTTGAGGCAGCCGAACGGCCCCTTGAGCCCCGACACGCCCGGAAGCAGCGCCTCCTCGCCGACCTCGACGCCGTCCATCACGATCTCGCCGGTCACGCTCGCGCGCAGCGAGAGCTTGCCGCCGATCTTCGGCGCGGACAGCCCGGCCATCCCCTTCTCGAGCACGAAGCCCCGGATCCGGCCCTCGTGCGCGTCCGACTTGGCCCAGATCACGAACACGTCCGCGAAGGGGGCGTTCGAGATCCACATCTTCGACCCGGTCAGGCGGTAGCCCCCGTCGATCCGCTCGGCGCGGGTCTTCATCCCCGCGGGGTCCGACCCGGCATCGGGCTCGGTCAGGCCGAAGCACCCGATCAGCTCCCCCCGGGCGAGGCCCGGCAGGAACCGCGCCTTCTGGGCCTCCGTCCCGTACGCCTCGATCGGGTACATGACGAGGCTCGACTGGACCGAGAGCATCGAGCGGTAGCCGGAATCGACCCGCTCCACCTCGCGCGCCACGAGACCGTAGGTCACGTAGGAGGCGCCGAGCCCGCCATGCTCCTCCGGCACCGTGACGCCGAGCAGCCCGGCCTCGCCCATCAGCGGGAACAGCTCCGGGGCCGCCGTCTCGTCGCGGAAGGCGGCGCCCACGCGGGGCGCGAGCTCGGCTTCCGCGAACTGCCGCGCCGCGTCGCGCAGCATCCGCTCGTCCTCGGTCAGCTGATCCTCGAGCCGGAACGGGTCCGCCCAGTCGAAGGGGGCGAGATCGGGGCCTCGGCCCGCGAGCGTCAGGTCCTTCATCGCATGCTCCTCCGTGTCGAACCGGATCTAGGGCGTCCGCGCCCGCACCGCAATGAAGGCGCGCGATCCGGGTCGCGCGGCGCCCCCGTCCCGCGGCAGACCGACCCCCGAAGGAGACGGACCATGCCCCCGAGCCCACGGCCACCCTCACCCGCGGACGTCACGACCAACGTCACGACCTCCGTCACGACCGGGGTCACGACACGCGTCGCGCCCCGGATCCGCGTCGTCCCCCTCCCCACCGCCGCCGCCCGCGCCCTCCGGGCGGGCGGGCCCGATGCCTACGGCCAGCCGCCCGAACGGGCCGTCTCCGACGGCTGCGGCATGCCCTGCCGCCACTGCCTGCGCGACGTGCCCGCGGGCCGGCCGTACCTGATCCTCGCCCACCGCCCCTTCGCCGCGCGCCACCCCTACGCCGAGACAGGGCCCGTGTTCCTCTGCGCGGATCCGTGCGATTCCTTCTCCGACAAGGGCTTGCCGCCCATTCTTCACACGTCGCCGAGCTACCTCCTGAAGGGCTACGACCGCGCGGAACGCATCGTCTACGGCACCGGCCGGGTCACCCCGCGGGCGGAGCTGGCCGTCTATGCCGCCCTGCTCCTCGCCCGGCCCGCCGTCGCCTTCGTCGACGTCCGCTCGGCCCGCAACGGCTGCTTTCAGTGCCGCCTCGTGCCAGCTTGATTCCCCAGCCGCTCCGGGTCACGAAGGCGCCCGGGAGGGACGGCATGGACAGCATAGACGACGTGCAGGCCGCGCTGGCGGGGCAATCCTACGTCTGCGGGCGGCGTCTGGCGACGGTCGTGTTCCTCTCCCTCCGCCTCGGGCGGCCGCTGTTCCTCGAGGGGGAGGCCGGGACCGGCAAGACCGAGATCGCCAAGGCGCTCGCCACCGCGCTCGGCCGCCGCCTCATCCGGCTTCAGTGCTACGAGGGGCTCGACGCGGCCTCCGCCGTCTACGAGTGGAACTTCGCCGCGCAGATGGTCGCCATGCGCGCCGCCGAGGCGACCGGGACCGAGCCGCCCGACCCCTTCTCGGACCGCTTCCTCATCGCGCGCCCGCTGCTGGAGGCGATGCGGCCGCAGGACGGCGGCGCGCCCGTGCTCCTGATCGACGAGATCGACCGCACCGACGCGCCGTTCGAGGCGTTCCTCCTCGAGGCCCTGTCCGACTTCCAGGTGACGATCCCGGAGACCGGCACCGTCCGCGCGCCCGCGCCGCCCATCGTGATCCTCACCTCGAACCGCACCCGCGAGGTCCACGACGCGCTCAAGCGGCGCTGCCTCTACCACTGGGTCGACTACCCCTCCTACGAGCGCGAGCTGGAGATCCTGCACGCCCGCGCCCCCGAGGCGGCGGAGACGCTCTCCCGCGAGGTGGTGGCCTACGTGCAGCGCCTGCGCGCCGAGGACCTTTTCAAGAAGCCAGGCGTCGCGGAATCCATCGACTGGGCCAAGTGCCTCTTGGCCCTCGACATGATCGAGCTCTCGCCGGAGGTGATCGCCGACACGCTGGGCGCGCTGCTGAAGTACCAGGACGACATTGCCCGCCTCCAGGGCTCCGAGGCCAAGCGCCTCCTCGACGAGGTCCGCGCCGAAGTCGCCTGACAGGAGGCAGCATGACCCCGACCCCCGCGTGCGGGCGGCCTCGCGCCGAGGGCGCACCCGTCGCGGCCGCCGCCCACCTTGCCGCCTGGTCGCCCGATGTACCGTTCCGGCCGGCTCCCGCGTCGCCCGTGGTGCCCGATCGCACTATCACCGCTCCAGCGCCCCGTTCCGGCGACGGAGGCATGCTCGTCGCCCTCGCGAAGGGCCGCGCGGTTCCCGCGGGGCTCGCGCGTGACACCCGGATGGGCGGGGCCGACGGCCCGGTTCGCGCCGTCCGCTCCGCCCGAGTCGCGCGTGTCGGCGTCGACCGGGCCCTTGGAGACGGGCCCGGGCGCGCGCGCCGCGGCGAGGCCCTTCCCGGCATATTCGGCAGGGGATGATGGAGCACGCGCCCCTCCCGCTCCCGGACGACCCCAAGCTTTTGGGCAACGTCCTCCACTTCGCCCACGCCCTGAGGCGGGCGGGGCTTCCCGTGGGCCCCGACCGCGCGCTGTTCGCCGCCGAGGCCGTGGCCGCCGCCGGGTTCACCGACAAGGCGGATTTCGAGGCCGCGCTCGAGGCCGCGCTGATCCGCCGCCCCGAGCACCGGGCGCTGTTCCGGCAGCTCTTCCGCCTCTACTGGCGCGACCCGCGCTTCCTCGAGCACATGATGGGCCTGCTCACGCCCACCGTGCGGGGGGTGCAGGAGGAGCGGCGGGCGCAGTCGGCCGAGAAGCGCGCCGCCGAGGCGCTGCTGCCCGAGGGTCTCGATCCGCCCCCGGGCGGCGAGGAGGCCCCGGAGACGGAGATCGAGATCGACGCCTCCCGCACGGCGAGCGGGCAGGAGCGCCTGCGCACGCTCGACTTCGAGCAGATGTCGGCGGCCGAGATGCGGGCCGCCCGGCGCGTGCTCGCGGGCCTCGCGCTTCCGGTGCCGCCG